>JACQHZ010000233.1 GCA_016198745.1 Verrucomicrobiota bacterium | reverse complement strand
TGGGGGACAGGCACCGCAGCGCCCTCCAAAATTCCTCCTTACGTCCGGATTTGGGACCCACCGATCACACTTGACTTTTCGTGGCGCGGGATTTCAATCAGCATTCAGGATGAATGCATACACTGTTTGCGCGATTTTCCACACCTTGACCGCAGCCGCCCTGTTTGCCGCGGCCAATACCGTGACGGCGCCGCCTTCCGTTCCAGCGAAACCCGTGACCTCGGTTCCCGCGAAATCCGAGGACGCACCGCCGCCTGCCTCGTCCTCCGCGCCTGAAACGACAACGAAGGCCAAACGGGAAGCGCCAACCGCGCTGGACCAGAAGGGAAAGATTCAGAGCATTGACGTCACCAACCGGACTTTTGCGGTTGAAGGAAAGACGTTCACCCTGACGCCCAAGGGAAAAGTCTTCGTGGATGGTCAGAAGCAGTCCCTTTCGGATTTGAAAGATGGGGATTTGGTGGCGGTCGTCTATTTTGCCAAGTCGGATGGAACCAACTCCGCCACGCGCGTGATCAAGGGACATAAGCCAAGGGCCAAAAAGTCGGCGGATGACAGCAAGTCCGGTTCTTCTCCAACCACCGGCAAGTCAAGTTCCTCTCCGACAAAGAGCAAGTCCAGTTCCCCTTCATCCGACGCAAAGTAAACGGCGTCGCTGCCGTTTTTTGTTTGAAGCGGATATTCCCAGGCGTTTAGCCCAGATCTCTCATTCCGCCACGGCGGGATGAGAAATTCAGATTTGGAATCCTGACGTCGAAATCCGCCGCCGCAATTTTTGCGTCGTTTCGCAAGTTTTGCAGAGCGATCTGAAGTTCGTTTTCCGGGTCAACCGGACCATTCCCGTCCATCGTCAAGGTAAGTTGCTGGTTTTCAGAGGATTGTGGAGTCGTTCGCGGAAATCGCGAACGCAAAACCGGTTTGGCACGGCTCATGCGCTGGTAGTCTGGCATGAACTCAAACACCTTCGATTCCAATGAGAACCCCAAGGGACTTCTGAACATCGTCCTCCATCCCTTGACGCTGATCATCCTGTTTTGCGGATGGCTTCTGATTGCGGTCGCCATCGCTCAGGCGGATGATCGGGTGCTCATCGGCGACACCGCGTCGGCCATATCTTTCGTCAACGCAAACCCCGATGACATCGAGGAAGGCAGGCGAATCGCGGCAGTCGTCAGCCGGCTGTTTGAGCAAATCACACTTCACCGCGTTGGCAGTCGTTCAATCTACGTTTGCTTCAGCAATTCCATGGCCTTCGGCGAGATGAGCCTTTCCGGCGAGGGGCGGGTTCAAGGCACAACCGTTCACCAGGCGAACTGCAGCACCATCCAGATTTCCAACAGCCGCACTTCAAGTTGGGGACGGGTCTTTGCTCATGAACTGACCCATGTTTTTGTGCGCGAGGCGTATGGCAGGTCCCTGAATCGAACCCTGAACGAGGGACTGGCCGAGTATATCGCAGCGATGCTCTTTTCGTCCGAGGTCCGCCGCGACCTGCGCAACGCAACGCGCGGGCCAACGGCTGCGGCGCTTCGTCCTTACGTCGAAGGCTTCCGCTTCATCGCCGAACATGTCGCTGACGAACGTCTCCCCGCCTTTCTCGAATCCGAGATGAAGACCGGCGACGGTTCCTATCGTTCTCTCAGGGAAGCATGGGACAGGAGCGCGATGTTCCAGGTCGCCAACCTCATCTCCAACTGACACCGGAAAGGAAGCAACACCATGAAAACGATCAGGATGATCACCACTCTGGCACTCATCGCAAGCTGCGTAATTCCCGCCTCGGCAGAAACGGCGCGCAATTTTCAACCGAACTCCGCGAACTGGAATCCTTCCGCCAACGGGCGGACCATGTTCGTCAACGGTCCCTCCTGGACGCTCACGGCGCGCGGCGCGCGGCGGCTCAGTCATGCCGTCTATTCGCTTGCTCCGGGCGAGAGCTTTTGTCGGATGGTGATCGTGGATCGGTTGACCTTTCTTTATCTGCCCAACCGGCCATCGCTTTCAACCGTCTATTCGCACACCTATGGACATCCCAACCAGACACACGATTACAACCTGACCCCTGCCGTTCAAGGCGACAAACCGCATCTTTGGACGTACACCGCGACGCTGACTTATCGCGATCGCTGGGGTGAAGAACACACCATCACCGCGTCATGGACCTATCAATTCATCCTCACGGCATGAAACGGGCATTCTCCATCAAGCCATGCGTGTATTTCCGTTCAACCCATGGCGCGAACGATTGAATTGCCTGCGCCACAACCACCACCAACCATCCAAAAAACAGCGCTCATGAAAACCAACAAGAAACGAATCCTGATCGTGGACGATGACGCGGCGATTACCGCCGCCATCGCCAGCGTCCTTGAAGAAAACCCGATGTACCAGGTCACCGCCACCAACAATCCGTACGAGGCCTACAACCTGGCTTCCGTGATGGAATACGACCTGGTGATTTCGGACGTGGACATGCCCTCGCTTCGCGGGGACATGCTCTATCTTTGCC
>JACQHZ010000243.1 GCA_016198745.1 Verrucomicrobiota bacterium | reverse complement strand
CCCCTGCGGTCCCGTTGCGTTACGCCTCGCGAAACTGGGACCTGAGCTGGGTTTTTCTGCGAACGGACGGGTTCGCCATTCTGCGGACTCTCGATCCCTACACGAGAACCTTTCGCGACCACGAAACCCGACTCGCCTGTCGCTGGTTCGCGCGTTAAAATGCAAAATTGACGATTTTCCACTCCGATGGTCGGATGAGGCCGTGAGGCTTTCGTGGAGATGACATCCCATACAAACAGCCCGCGAATCAAACGGATGTTCCCGCCCACAACCGAGCGTCATTTCACCAGAGCGGATGCCTGCTTGAAGAGCGGATGGGCGGCGTCGCGCAACGCCTCGAAGATGAGCGATTCGGATGTGGAAACCGCAACGCCCGCCCGTTCCATTCGGCGCAATGCCGTCTCCCGGTCCGTCGGGTGACGCGAACTGACGGCGTCGGCGGCAAGGAATACATCGCAGCCGAGGTCCAGAAGATCGAAGGCGGTTTGCTGGACGCAGACATGCGTTTCAATGCCGCACAACACCCACTGGCGGCGTCCCAACGTTTCCACCGCCTTGCGGCATTCCGCCGAAGCGCAGGAGGAGAAAATCGTTTTCGCGATCGGCGGGGGGGCGTCCGCTGCAAGTTCGGCCTGAATTTCAGGAACCGTCCGCCCCAGTCCCTTGGGATACTGTTCGGTCGCCAGAATCGGCGCGCGCAGCAACCGAAAAAAACGAATGAGCCGCGCCGCCATCTGAATCGTGGCCGTCCAGTTGGTGATGACCGGCGCGAACCGTTCCTGCAAGTCAATCACCAGCAAACCGCAGGCGTTCTCGTCCAATCGCGGGATTCGATGATCCGACATAGGTCCGGCATAGTTCCAAATGGAAGAACGCGAGAAAAGAAAAATTTTCTCGACTCCGGTCTTGACCAGGACCAATTCATGAAGACGTAATGTCTGCTCTTGTCATTCCCGCGAAGCTTGTCCTCGCGGGAATGACGGCATAGCGAAGGGGATTTGCTATGCTCATGAATCGGAGCTGGGTCTTGACACTTCAACTCTGGAATAAATCCAGGGTTCAATCCAATTATAAATTAACTTGCCAATGGCGAATTGGCTGTCAGCTTGGTTGGTATGCTGTGGAAGCCGAAAAATTGGAGGGATGTGAAATCTTCCATGTTCACGAAGATTCTCCTTTTTCCGTCTGCTGCTGCCTGCTTGCTGCTGGCAGTTTTTCTTTTGAATTCCTCTGAGGGCGCCGACCCGGCCAAAACCTCGATCCGAAAGTGGGAAACAAAGGCTGATTTTGAGCGGTGCACCACCGATGGGAACATCGAGATTGCCGATCGATGTGCCAACGATGGATGCAATGGCGTGTCAACCTGGTCACCAAACGACTGGACCAACCTCCTCATCTTAGAAGAGTGCAACTGGGCGTCGTGAGAGAAACTGCAAGTCCTTTTCTTGAAAACATCCATGTTCTCGAAATCACTCCCGTTCAATTGCAACACGGCTCCTTGCCGTTCGCCCACCAACCGCCCTATCATCGTCTCACTCAGTTGCGGAATCGTTATAAACTTGATGAAATCGCAGCCAAAGGCAAAACCGAGCTGGAAAAGTTCGTTCTCCTGCGCGATTGGGCGCGTTACACGGCGCCCAAAGGATGGGACGCGGGCGCAACCCAGTGGGTTCCCCCTTGGGATGCGCTGGTGATTCTGGAAACCAACAATCCAGGCCGCAACGGAGGCGGAAACCAGCCGCTGGCGCTCTGCATGTGCACGCATTTTTCGACGATCTTCGTTCAGTGCGCTGTTGCGCTCGGCTACAATGCCCGGCATCTCATCCTCGATCATCATTGCGCGGCCGAGGTATGGAGCAATCAGTTTCGGAAATGGATCGTCATGGACACGGGCAACTCGACCGATCCCACGCTCAACTGTCATTTCGAGAAGGAGGGCGTGCCGCTCAACGCATTGGAGATTCGCCAATTATGGAAGGCCAATCGCACGAATGAAATCGAAGCCGTCTATACGCCGCCGCGCGGGCGCGTTCGCGGTCCGGATATGTCAAAAAACCAATGTGGATTCGGCACTTACCGCCGGTTCGCAATCCCCTTCCGAAACAATCACCTGGCCACCCCGTTTCCCGGCGAACTCGAACAAGGCGAGAGCGATTATTATTGCGACCAGTATTTGTGGTGGGAAGACCGCGCCGTGCCGACTGAATCGCCGGAATACGGCAAGACCACGTGCCGTCCCGCCGACTTTTATTGGACGCTCAACGAAACCGCGATTGATCTGCAGTCGTCCGACGGCGACGACACGCTGACGGTCGCCCTGGACACCGTGACGCCGAACTTCGACAAGTTTCTGGTGGCGACGGATGGCGGCAAATGGGAATCCAGGCCGGCGTCATTCGCATGGAAGCTGCGACCGGGTGAAAACAAATTGCAGGTCAAATCCGTCAACCGGTTTGGGATCGAAGGCATGGAATCCGTTGCCCGCGTCGGATTCACGTCCGTCGCTCCATGATTTCAGCGTTCGGAAGCGGGGATGTGGATGGCGGCAAAGGCGGTCAGGCCGAACCCGCTTTCGGCCATCTTTTCGGGACGGATGTCCTTGCGCGCGTGGCCGTTGAAGTTGACGTAGAGGATGGAACCATCCGCGTTCAACTTGACGCCATAAGTCCCGGCGGGCACATAACCGCATGCCTTCTCGATGACGGGTTTGAGAAACGCCAGGACCTTGCGCTTGCCGGAGGCGATTTCGTATTGAACAACCGGAGTGCCGATTCTGAATGCGTTTCCATGGCTGCCGGGCAGATAATAAACGTAACGCTCGTCAGGCGAAAGAACAGTCACGGTCGTGTAATCGCCCAGGAGAAAATCCGGGCCGAGCAATTCAATTTTATTCCGGACGGGATGATAGCGGAACAACCGGCCCGGCCCCATCGTGGCGCCGTAAATCCAACCCTCCTTGGATTCGACTGTTGAAGAACGCATGGTGGGCTGGATTTCCTTTTCGCCTTCCTTTTGTTTGGGAAACCCTCCGCCGGTGGATGCGATTTGTTTGGACTGCGGATCGTATTTCCAGAGATGACCGCCTTTGCCGTTGAAATAAACCGCGCCGTCTTTGTCCAAAGCGATGTTGCGGTCGGCCACAATTGCATCGAACGGGCTCACATAAATAAAACCGGGCTTGCTCAGGTCGTAAGCGGCCAACCCGGCGCCCGCCTTCGCCTTGCCCTCAAGACAACAGTACCAAAGGTTGCGCTCGCGATCCAGCAGCGTGGTGGCGGTGAGCGCGCCCTCCAGATTGCCGATGATCGCGGTCTTGCCGGTTTGCGGGTCATACTGAAAAATCAAGCCGCCGGGAATGCGCGGGGTCCACTTGACATCCCCGGCGCGCCCGCCGTCATTGTGGGTGCAGGTGAAATAGATCTTCCCATCCTTGCCTTCGAGAATGCGCGCATGCACCTTGGTGAAACTCGGATCGCCGCTTTGAACACCGGCAACCTGGTTGGGGTCAATGATCTGTCGGAGCGTTTTGCTGGAAGGGTCCCAGCAATAAATGAAAGTGCGTCCCTTGCCGCCGACATCATCGCCGTGATCGCCGATGCCGGAATAAACCTTCCCGTCGCCGGCGACACAGATATCGCCCCAGGCCGACCAGCCGGTGCCGTTAAGCGCGCGATCCGGCAGGTTGCCGTGGCAAGCCAGATCAACCGTGGGCGGTTCTTTGGCCATGACAAACTGCGCGGCGCCCGGTTGTTCCAACGCTTTTTGAACGGATTCAGGAATCCTGAGAAAATCGGGCGCGGTGATCGTTACCGTGCCGTTCACCGCGCCCGACAACGCCGGTGGCCAAATTGGGTCACCCTTCCCCACCCTTCCCAAGGTGGCTTCGCCCTGAGCAGGGTGATCTTGCCCATGATCACCCTTCCCCACCCTTCCCAAGGTGGCTTCGCCCTGAGCAGGGT
>JACQHZ010000242.1 GCA_016198745.1 Verrucomicrobiota bacterium | reverse complement strand
TTTGCACGCGAGACGCGTGCGCTCCCCACCCCTTTGTCCATTTTTTATGGGACGGCTGTGAAAAAATGTCGGCGCTGCCGGGCGCGCGGCGTTTTTCCCTGCCGCATGGAGACAGAACACGGGAATGAAGTCATTAAAGCGAAGAAGATTGTCATTACAGAGGACGACGCTTGTGATCGGTGGAGTAAGGTATGACCAAACGATTTGAGCATTGCGGAGAAGCGAAATGACTGGCAAAACCAGGGACGCAATCCTGCAGTTCACCGAAGCTCAGGGCACGGATGAAGAGTTGCTGAATTGGTTCGATGTAAACAAAGATCGGTTGGTCTTCGACAAGGAGCGGAAAAAATTTATGACGCCGCTGCAGAATGAGGCGGGAAGCACGAACGCGCCTCCGACCGAAACTCAGATTCAGCCGTGAATCTTCCATCGTTGTTTCGAGTTTGCCTGGGCATGAGCGCATGCCTCTGCGGGACGATCAGCTTCCCTACCAACAGCCACGCCACTTCCCTCACGTCAACCGTGGCGAGCGCGCGTTTCGACCGGCCCATGACTCCTGCCGTGATCGCGGATTTGCGCCCGCAAGCTGCGTCCGGCCAAAGCCGGCTCGTCATTACGATCAACACGAAACAGGAATTCCACGCGATCGACGGCATCGGGGGAGCTTTCAACGAAAATGGCGGCGAAGCATTGACCCATCTCGACCAGGATCAACGGCAGGAGGTCATGAAGAGTTTGTTCGATCAAGCCACCGGCGCGGGCTTCACCTTCTGCCGATTGCCGGTGGGCGCCAGTGACTTCGCCCTATCGGCCTACAGCCTGAATGATCATCCGGATGATTTTGCGATGCGCCACTTTACGCTCGAACGAGACGAGAAATTCCTGATTCCATACATCAAGGACGCGCTCGCCATCAACCCGAAGCTCCGTTTCCACGCCAGCCCTTGGAGTCCGCCCGCCTGGCTCAAGACCAATGGAAGCATGACCGGCGGCGGACGATTGCGCGACACCCCGGAGGCATCCAAAGCTTATGCCGCGTATCTGCGCCGCTTCGTGGAGTCGTATGCCCAACGCGGCATCCGGATCAACCGCCTCTTTGTCCAGAATGAACCCAACATCGAAATCAAGTTCCCGAGTTGCTTCATGCCGCCGGAACAAATGGTCCCGTTCGTCGTCAACCACCTTGCGCCCGAATTCAGCGCCCATCGGATTTTCACAGAAATCTGGGCGGGAACATTTCAGGAAACAAAGGAAACGCTCTTCGCCCACTCCTGTTTCGAGAACGAACGCTTCGGAAAAGCTGTGCATGGGGCCGGTTTCCAGTACAGTGATCCGATCGTGATCCAAGATCTGCAGCTTCTGCATCCCTGGCTCCATGTGATGCACACAGAGGCCCGCTGTCAGGATGGAGACAACAGCATCGCGCAAGCCAAAGCCTTGTTCAGCGAAATCGTTCAGCACTTCAATGCCAGATGCACCGCGTTTACCTACTGGAACATGGTCGTGAACGAGTGTCAGCAAAGCGCGTGGAATTGGCGGCAAAACTCGCTCATCACGATTGATCGCGGCAAAAAACGCGTGCGCTACAACCCGGACTATGCCGTCATGGCCTTGGTGAGCCGATATCTCCGTCCCGGAGCGAAGTGGTTGTCGTCCTTTAGCGAGCCCCGACGCGCTCTGGCAACCTTTCGCAATCCTGACAAAACGATGGTCGCCTTGATCTGGAACGAGGAGGACGAAACCCTGTGCGACGTGATCGCCGGCGACGGGCGGACCCAGGTGGTCTTGCCCGCCCATGCACTGAGCGCCATCCGGTTGAAACTGGCGTCCAGCAAGCCATGATTCATCCCCAAGGGTGGTTTGCCGTGCCGGTGCTGATGTCGTTGGGTTTCACTTTCGGATTCCTGCGCGAATGGCGCGGATCTCTCATCGCGCCGGTCTGCGCCCACGCCATCAATAACGGACTCATCCTCGCCCTGGCGTTGCTGTTGATCGGGTAGAAGGGTTGAGCAAGATGCGCCTTGCGCAGTTGTTCAATGGTCATGCTTTGACTGTAGCCTCATGGAAAACGCAACTGCAAGGGATTAGCGAGTGGGTGTTCATGGTCCCCAACAACGTCGAAAGATTCACCGTGAAATTCACGGGAAGACTCACCAACCCGTCCTGGAAAACGGCGGCACTCGGCAAATCCCTGGATGAAACGCAAACGATCGAAGTGAAACCCGAACATCGCGGGCGGTTGTGGCGATACCGGTTCGGCGGCCACGGAGGGGCGGTCGGCGCCATCAAGCTGGAAGGCATCCCTCCTTTCATTGCCGCGCACCCGGACTGGTGGTTCCCGTTGCCCGCGCAGTGACATCTGCGGGCAGGGAGACAGGCAAACCCGGATGCATTCAGAACTGTTTTGCTTTTGCAACATTTGTCATTCGGGTGCCATGGCCGTCACCAAATCCGGACGTAAGATGAAATCCAAAAGGCGATCATGGTCGATGATGCGTGGCTAACCCGATTTTCAGATCGGCTTCCGACAAGTGGCTTTCAAGAATTCCCACTCGCCAAAATAGAGGTCGTAGTCGCGCACCAGATCCGCATCGATGTCCAGGATGAGCCGCCGTCCCGCCAGCGGCGCCGCCTTGAGAAAAGCCGTTATCGCGGGCTGCCGGGCCGAACCGTTCATCGGCCGATGAAGATCGAGCGGCCGGCCAAAGTGATCCGCACCGGGCGCGGACAAGGCGACGAAGTCAATCCGGTTGTCAAGGGCGCGCGCCAAATTGGACGCCGAGGCATGATCCTTTTCCTGCCGGACAAAATGATGGTCGCGTGGAAAGCAATTCTTGATTTCTTTCACCGACAGTCGTCGCGGATCAGGGAAAAACTTGGGATAACCGTGTTTGATGGAGCTATTGCAGGACCGCATGACCAGATCGTGGGCGAGGTCGAACCACAATCCGCAATTTCTCAGCCGGAACTTCCGCATCACCTTGACCATCGAAATGGAACTGTCGAAAAAGCGGTGTGGCGCGGGTTTCAAGTGCAGCTTGCAGCGGTAGCGCGCTGCCAGCCGGCTGGCTTTGACGAAAAACACTTCGATGCGGCGAATGGCCTCTGCGTCGTCAAACGCGATCTCCCCGTTCTTCGAAGCCGGCAAAACCAGATGCCGCGCCTCCAGGAGGGTTGCCTTCTCCATGACTGAAGCGAGAAAGGCGAGGGTCATATCGGCAGTGTTGGAGCCGCCGCCGATGAGCGAGGTTTGCAGTCACGCGGTTGGTCGATGTCTGAAACGCAGTTTCGCAACTACTCCAAGGTTGCGCTGCAAGGTCTTTGCGGATGGTTCGCATTCGGCGATCTGGAGGATGATTTCCCCATCGAAATTGTTCTGATGGAGTGCTTGCAGCAACAGACGGTAATCGTTGCGGGAAAAGAATCCGTCGTTCAGCGGCCGATGAAGAAGTAACCGGTGCCAGACGCGATTATAAGGTCCCGGATGATTGGCCAAATAGACGTTCCCCAAATCATGCCGCAGATATAAACCGACCCGTTCTCGCAGGTTCAAGGGCATACTGCCACTGGCCACCATCGCATTAGCCGTGTCAAACGCCCACTGCACCTTACCTCGGAACCGCCTTTCCACGTTGGCCACCACCTCCTCCTCGTCCAACCATCGTCGCCACGGCCATACATGGCGTTCCACCACCCGCGACCGATCCGGTGGCAACTCATCCCACGGCGTCCACCGCCGTCCCGGCACATTCAGCAAAACAACTCGTTTCTTCAGCTTGCACGCGTGCTTCAAGATTGCCTCCAGCGCCCGAAAATAACAGTCGTCTTGGGCGACCTGCGGCTGCAAATCCTCCGTGCTGCTCCCCACATCGCAAACCACGGCCGGGCAAGCCAGTTCCTCCGCATAATCCAGGCACTGCCCGACATGGGTCACCGCCGCGTCCCGTTCCCGCTTGTTGAACGCGGCCAAATTGCCCAGGTTCACCGGAATCAAGTCCGGCGCCGTGTTGATTGAAATACATTGCAGGCATTCGTGTTTCATCGTTTTGACCAGCGTGCGAAACTCATCCACCGCAAGCCTCGTTAGCGCCAAGCCGTTCAGCTCGACCTTCTTCACCCCGATATCCGTCAGTTTCCGAACGGCGGACAGCAATCCGTCGCGATGAAAATACGCGGCGTTGACGCCAATGGCGGCGAGGTTCATGAGAAGGAGTTTTTCGAAAAATGCACCACGGGCCGGTCCAATTGGAGTTCCAAAATGTGAATGTTAAACTCCGCTGCATCCGCCGGGTGGAGTGTCAGGGAAACCATCCCGTCGTTTACGGTGACCCGCCGGCCGCCCCGCAGCAAATCCAGGGCACGGACGATCCGGGCGCGTTTTGCGCGCAGGCGCAGATAGGCGACGACCGGTTCCACGTTGATCACGGTTACGATCAGCCGATCCGGTCGGTCCGTAAGGTTGGTCAGATACTGGACCGCAACGGCCCGACGTGGGATAGGTTCCGCTTCAGGCGGATCAAGCCCTGCCATCACCTCCACCACGTTGCACCGATCAAGTATTTCAAAAACAACCGCCTTGATACCTTCCAAAAGACGGTAGGGCGATCCCAGTGGTTTATCCAGAAAGCTCAAGGTGGTGACATCCCGTTCCGGGTCGCAACCTATGACAGGATGCGGTTCGGGCATCCGACGGGTCAAGCCATAGGGCGCCAGCATGGTGATCACACGCCCCCGGCCCGCCTTCTTAGCAACTACCAACGGGTGACCGCTGTCGCTCTCCAGCCACACGCTTGCGCCGGCAAGGTCCACGGCATTGAAAATATACGGTTTCTCGCGCCACGCGCGTCCGGTCCGTCGGTCTCGCGTGGCATGTCCGCGGAACGTTTTCTGCACCCGCGCGATGCCGCTGAGGCACAAGCCATCCGCGCCCAATTGCGGCAAACTCCAGATGACCAGCCCACCCTGCCGCACGAAATCCCGCAATTTCCGAAAAAGCGCGCCCATCACCGTGATTTCACCCAGCACAAGCGCCGTTTGGTAGCGCGACAGAATCTCGGGATGCACATCGGATAACACCACGTCCGCGATATCTCCGTGAGGCGTTGCGGTCAGAAAGCCGCGGTCCCCCCGAAAATAGGGACAATCCTGGTACCCGGGATAGAATTCGCGAAAAAACAGATCAAGCTGATGATCGCCCTGCTCATAAGGCAGGCCGCCTCCCACCGTATAGAATGAATCGGAGTAATGATGGCGCGGTGGCGCCCATCCCGAGTACCGGTCAAGCAGCATGGCCACAGGACTGTACAGCACACCACGGCGTTTTTCATTCTTGACGCAGAAAGCGGTTGCGTCGAGTTGCAGTTTGCCCAAAGGGCTAAGGTGGTGTTCCCGGAAAAAGCGGGACATTTCAAAGCTTTCCACATTCACCCCGTACATAAAAAGTACGTGCCACATACGTTTCAGCAAACTCAGGGAATGACCGCGGTCGGGGCCGGTCTGCATCTGGGGATTTCCCCTCCCGATCCAGCTCTTGCCATGGGAATCACCTTGAATGGCATCGGCTTCAAATGTCTTGTAACCAAACAGGTTGAAAACACTGATACCGGCCATCCACAGCATTTCATATTGCCTGGCTGCACCCCTTACCCACGCCGCCCACATCGGTACGCTGGGCAGGGCCTGCCCAAACTCCGCTCCGATCATGCGTGTGCCATCGATCCGCGCAAAATAATGAGGAAACGTCAAACCGCATAGGGAAACGGCATCGTTCTGCAGACATCGAAAATGGGGTGCGAACCACCCCATGAAATATTCATAGGCCGCCCGCCGATTCGTTGGCGCCGGCCAGATTCGCAGCGCCTGCCAGAACCAGCGTCCGTCGTTTTCCCCGTTATCCCAGCCGATAAAATAACGTCCTAACGCCTGCTGCATTCCTGCCTGGACTTCGTCAGGAACAACCAGTTCGCCTCCACCTTGGCGCCAATCCTTCAAACCCGGCACATTCCCCCAGCAGTCATAGACGTAAAGCCCCCGCTTGCGGATTTCCTGCATCGCCTCCCGCCAGTTGGAGGCATTGAGGAAACTCAGGTTCAACCAGAGCGCCCGTCCAAAGTTATGGCACCTTCCATCGCGGCTGGATTCTCCCGGTTTCAATCGCGGATGGTGCCAACGGTCAAGCAGACGCCGCAACCGCTTCAGGCTGATCCGCCCCTTTGTCACTGGAATCCTCCGCAGACCACCCGTCACGTAGTTCCCCTCCAGTTCCGCCAGGGTGAGTGGTTTGGTGCGGCGCGTCGCAAATCCATGGCCGCGCGCGGGATCTACTCGGCGATTCCAAACGCGTGGGAAACGGGCCGTATCATGCGGTTCTTTCATTGGGGCTGGTTCCGGCGACAAAACGCAGCACGACGCCGCTGCTTGGGCATCGGGAGAGCGCCGCCAATCAAAACGGGGGTCTTTCTCCGACGGCTGCGGGGATTATTCGGAGACATCGTGGCTGAGGATGACGTCGCTCAACGTCAAATCGTAGATTGCGCCGGTATTGACTTCAGGCGTTTGAGCAAAAATGAACAGTTCGATGATCTCAGACGATTTGTCTCCGCGCGTAACGGCCGGATCGTCGTTCCAGGCGAACGTAAAATTCATTTTCTTGCCCAACCACCGTTGCCATTCGTTCAGCTTGAATGGTTCGAATTGAACGCACTGCCACCAATGGCCCGCTTTATCATGGACAAGACAACCGACTTTGCCAACGGACCGGCTAATCTTAAATTTAAAATAACAGTAGTCAAACTGATCCCAAGACAAGGGTGGTTTACATTTCCAATAGGCTCCTTTGTTGCACCATTCCTTGGGCGACGAATTATCGAATCTTGCCACAAGGACATTCTTCTTCAGTCCGTCATCTTTGACCACCCTGGTTTCACAGCCACTGCCGTAGGGTTCCCACGCCGGCTGGTCGCTTTCGAAGGTTTCTCTCAGCGCGTAATCCTCACCAGCAAACAAGAGCGCGGGAAATACCAGCGCTGTGAGCACTGACATTCTTACTTTCATGGAGTCATTTCCTTTCTTTTGTAATTGTGACCCGGTAAACATGCGCCGCCGATCCGCCAAATTCATCGCTGAAGCGGTATCCGTGGTCGTTTTTCTCGACGGCGAGTTTGCGTTGGCTCCCGAGTTGAAACTGGCCTGATTTGTTCTCGTCCAACGCCACGATGGCCGGTTGTCCTTCGCGCGTTTCAAAATCAAAAGTGACGCGGCCTACGGCGACGGCTTCGAACGCACTGTCTTGGGCTGGGTTGACGGCGATCAGGGAATAGCGTGGTGGCCGGCCGTTGGGATCGGCGATTCGTCGCATGATGGTTTGAATACGCTTGTCGCTCGCCTGGCAAACTTTGACGACATCTTCGGATGCAAGCGCGTCTGGGATAACCGATTGCAGACTGCGCACCGCTTCGCTGATCGCCAGCCAATGATCGGGATTCTTATCGGGGTAATCGTACATCTCATAAAACATCAAACCCTTGACGTCGCGCGTCATCGCGAGCAGCGCCATCAGACGGATTTCATCTCGGGTTGGTAAACGCCCGCCCGGCGCGTTCCAGATTTGAACGACCTGCCAGATTTGGGGCATGGGCGGCGTGCCTTCCTGGTATTTCCTGATGAAGTCCAAGCGTTCCGTGATCACCTCGATGGGTATGCCCTTGCCAATGGGATACGGATCGGGTCCGATGATATCGGTGGCTTTACGGTAACGTTTGTCGGATGGCCCCGATGGGAACGCAAAGTCGCAGGAGCACAAAAACAACGGCCGCGTGGAGTCGAGGTTTTTCAAATACTGACAACAGTCGGTCATGAACGTGACCGGCACATCCGTATGGGCGTTGGGGTTATAAGGTTCCTCGACAAGATACCAGACCGCCAGCGCGGGATGACTTTTCCATGCTCCGACATTGGCCGCGATTTCCTCTTTGGTTTGAGCCCACTCCGCCTCCGATTTGGGCAGAGGGTAGCGGATGGTGTGCGGTTGGAGCGCGCCGCTGAGCACCTTCAAACCGGCCTCCTGGGCGTAGTCCATGAATTTGAGCATCCCCCGACGAATTTTCTCGGGGTTCGTGTTCTCCAGGACATCACCGGGTTGGTTCTGATGCCATCCTGGGCGGGCAATCTTCGCCCCATAAAACTGCATGGTATAAGTCTGGATCAGGTTGAACCCGGACTCCTTGATGGTTCGCAACCGTGCCCGAATGGATTCGGGAGTGACCTTCTCCTCGTAGCGGCTCTCCCGATGCGTGCCTGAAGCCTCGTCGATGCCAAAACAGGTGTAAAGGCCGATGGGAAAGAAGGGCTTGCCCTCAACGAGAAGGTTGCCGCGCTCATCCAGGTTGTCAACTTTCCACTGAAGCGGGAATTCTTTCGAAGAGGTTTCGTCCTTATGCATATTTTTTGCTGTTGTTTCGTGTTGCGTTTGCGCACAGGATCCCTTTTCGAAGCATGGAATCAAAACAAGCGTGCCAAAGGCAATGACGCGGATTCGGGCTGACCAAAGATTGGTTGCGGTATTGGCCGGTTTGAACATATAACTGAGTTGTCGAGGGTGGATTACTGCCCGCTGTTGCGTCCCCACTCCCAATAGTAGCCATCGGCGGGAAGCTGGCTCGGCGATGCGGGCGCAACGTGTCCATCCAGATACAGGAGGTTGCTCATGCCTTTGTGGGGAGTTCCAAAATCAAGGGCATTGTAGAACGCGGCCACTGCGCTGCCATTGTCCGGACTGTCGGTCAGCGCGACGGCATCCTGTGGTCTGCTGACGTTCCCGATGAAGACCGGACCGTAGTCACCCGAAGGCTGCAAACCGGCGCGGTTGTTGTAGCGGTAGTTCGTGGGTCCGCGTTGGTTGGGGCTCGCCTCGGATCGCGTCATCAGATGATTGGGAGTCGTTGGGCATATAAAGACGCGCATCTGGACCCTACGTTTCGCCAAGATGTCGGCGTTTGAAGTGTCTTCGTTCGGGATAAACTGGGCGCCAAGCACCTGCGGAGCCACCTGTTCGGTCCATAGGCTTTGGCAATCTGATCCGGCACAGTTGGGAAGCCATTCCTCATATTGGCTGGCGTAGAGCAAAATCCCGATGCCGATCTGTCGCAGGTTGTTTATGCAGGCCATCGCGCGGGCGGTTTCCCGGGCGCTTTTCAACGCCGGCGAAAGAAGCGCGGCCAGAATTGAGATGATGGCGATTACCACGAGCAGTTCTATTAAGGTGAAGGCGACGCGTGGATAACGGCGGCGGGTTGATGTCAGCCGGTTGAACATGGCGGTGGTTGGGTGGGGGTCGCACATGGCCTACTCCTCAATGTCATGAACATGCGGTGGCGGGTGCGATGGTCGCGGGGATGTGAACCGGACACGGCAGGATGATCTCGCTCAAACCGTGTTTTTCCCCGCGGACGATTTGCAGCAGCAGTTCAACCGCGCGCGCTCCCAGGTTGGCAAAATCGGGACGCGTGGTGGGAAAGCTCTCCCCCCAGGTTGGTTCCTGCAAATGGTCAAAACCGGCCACGATGACGTCCTCGGGGATGCGCAGCCCGCGGGAGCGCAGAAAACTGATGGTGACCGGGCCATGCAAATCGTCGGGCACGATCAACGCCGTAGGACGCGGGTGGAGCGCCAGAAAGCGTTCCAAGGCGGCCCGATGGCCGTCCGTGCCGGGTCCCCTTCCGTCGTACGACAAGACCCTTTCCGAAACGAAGGAAAGGCTGGCATCCTCCAAGGCGGCCTGATAGCCCGCGACGCGATCATCGACCGAGCGGTACGGGACCATGTCATCGAATTTCAAGAAGGCGATCTCGCGACGGCCTTCCGTCAGCAGGTGGTTGGTCATTTCGCGACCCGCCGTGTAGTTGTCGAAAACCAGATGCGGGCGTTTCATGCCGGGCTGGTACAGATCCACGACTACAATCGGGAATTTCAGGAACTCATGGGCCAGGTATTCCCGTTCCGCCTGACGATAGGGAGTGGGACACAGAACGACGCCGCGCACGCCGTTTTCCATCATCAATTGGACCTGACGCTGCTCTTCACCAAGACGCCGGTCCGTGGTGGCCATCTCGACGATGCAGGTCGTTTTCCGCGCGGCGCGTTCCATCCCCTCCAAAAAGCGATGCGCCAAGGGAGAACCGAGGTTGTCAATGACACATCCCACGCGCAGGCGTCGTTTGACGCGGAGCGATTGCACGGCGGCTGCCGTGGCGGCCAAATAGATGCCGCTGCCGCGCCGTTTGTTGATGCAGCCCTCAGCCTCCAAAAGGGCAATCGCCTTGCCTACGGTGGTTGGACTCACTGCATAGCGTCTCGCCAGTTTCTGCACAGTCGGCAACCTGGTTCCAACTTGAAATCGGTTCGATTGCAGAATGTCGCGCATGATCTGGTCACGAAGATGCAGGCAGGTTTTCATGCAAGTGGCTTATTTAAAGTAAGTGGCTTACTATATTATGGCCGGAAATCACGGGTTGTCAAATTTTATTTTGCAAGTGCGCAGGGCAGTTCTGCCGAGGTTTTTCCATTGGCAGATTGGCAGCGCCGACCAAAGGATGCCTGCCTGTCTGCATGCTGCAGAGGTTGATTGCGAATGTTTGCTGATTTTCGACGTGGTCGCTTCCGAGTGATCACTCGACCGCAAACCAGTGTCGCCCCCGGACTTCATCCACGCCTCCTCATCTGGCTCCCAAAATTTCTGTGACACGTGTCACACAAGTTTTGTAAAACTCCGGATCAGGTGTCCGGCATTTGGAGCTTGATTTCCCATGTGATCCACGACATATACCCAATCGCCGCAGATGGCGGCGATCTGTGCTTGTGCGCGGAGGGGGGCGCAATTGAGTTTTATCGTTGTGAAGGAAACCCCGGCAGAACTGCAATGCGCCCTGAATGGGCGCTGAATCATCTTGACCTTTGCCACGCGCCCAACAACATGACGGAGTATCCGACGCCGACGTTGGACATCGCCGATGCCGCGCGCAAAGCCAAAGCCGCGCACATCGATCCGGCGAATCCTGTGCACCAGAACTACAACCATGTCCTGGAAACTCAATGTTCTCATGATCAAACGTGTTCCCTGACCGGAGTTGGTTTGTCGGCATGATAAACTTAAAGGCAAAACCATGACATCCAAAGAACGCATGATGCGGGCGATTCATCGGGAGAAACCGGATCGTCTGCCCGTCACCATCCACCAATGGCAGCAATACCATCTGGACACCTACATGAACGGGATGGACGCCCTGGCGGCGTTCAAGGCCACGGGCATGGACGCGTCGATCCAGTATTTCGCGGCCATGGGCCAGTTTTGGATTCCCAACGCCGAGAAGTATGTCGTGCAAAGCCCGGAGTGGCGCGAGGACATCCAGGTGCT
>JACQHZ010000241.1 GCA_016198745.1 Verrucomicrobiota bacterium | reverse complement strand
GAATTGATGGGGGTGACGCCGAAGTTCGTGAACTGGCAGGTCGGTGAGACCAACGCGCCGAAGACGATCACGCTGGAGGTGAAGCACTCCGAGCCGATTCATGTCGTGGGCGTGGAATCGAGCGACGCGCGGTTGTCGGCAAAGGTGGTCACGGTGAAGGATGGCGCGAGCTACCAGGTGGTGGTGACGCCAACGGACACGTCGCAGCCGGCGAAGGGATTGTTGCGAATCCAGTCGGATTTCCCGAAAGACAAACCGCGTCTGTTCCACGCCCTGGCGCATGTGAAATGAATGGCGTTACGCCATTCATATCAGGTCATTCCCGCGAAGCTTGTCCTCGCGAAAGCGGGGAGCGGGTGCATGCGGGCGAAGACTCATCCAGTTCATCCGATACGGCTCCAGTCCGGACTGGGGGCTGGATTCCTCCCGCCGTGGCGGGACGGGAATGACAGGAGGTAATGACCAGCCTGAGCAGTTACCGCATATCTGAATAGTTACGATCCATGAAAGCGCATGTGTTATGGGATGGCGTATCAGTCCGAGCCGAATTTTGGTCTGGACTGGATGGAACCGTAATCGGGATGCCAGATCGCCTGATCAATAGCGGAAGACATCGCGGCATCATCCAGATCGCGTCCGAGGCCCTCCGCTCGCGCGACTTGGGCAACTTTGAACGCGATCTGCCGGCTGATGACGCGCAGGTCTTTGATATCGGGATAAAGCGCTCCGGAGGCGAGACGCTGGTCGCTGGTGAACGTCCCCAGCTCGCGGGCGGCAGCCAGAAACATGGAATCCGTGACGCGCGAAGCCTCGCTGACAAGCGCGCCCATGCCGACGCCGGGGAAGATGAAGACATTGTTGCTCTGCCCGATGACGAACAATTGGTTGTTGAACATGACCGGTTCGAACGGGGAACCAGTGGCGACCAGGGCGCGGCCCCCGGAATAGAGGATGGCCTGCATCGGCGTGCATTCGGCCTTGTGCGTGGGATTGCTCAGCGGGAAGATGATGGGACGTTGGCAATGCGAGGATACCGCGGAGATGATGCGCGAATCGAACACGCCGGCTTCTCCGGTCGTGCCGATCAACACCGTCGGACGAAACAGGTCAATGGCTTGAGGCAACGTGACGGAAGCCGGCGCCGTCATGCCGATGGCAGCCAGGTCGCTCCCGTTCCAGGTAAAGTCGCGTTTGTGTTCGTCCAGATCGCCGCGCTCGTTCCAGACCAGGCCTCTTGAGTCGAAGTGAATCTGCCGCAGCCGGATTTCCTGCTCGGAGAGACCATCCTGTTTCATTGCCAGGCGGATGATTCGGGCGATGCCGACGCCGGCGGCGCCCGCGCCAAGATACAGGATGCGCTGCTGGCCGAGCGATTGCTGCGTGATTCGAAGACCCGCCAGGATGCCTGCCAGCACCACGGCGGCTGTTCCTTGGATGTCGTCGTTGAAGCTGGGAAGTTGATCGGCGTAACGCGCCAGCAGCCGAAATGCCGTGGCCTTTTTGAAATCCTCCCATTGCAACAACGCCTTGGGAAAAACGCTCCGCACGGCCTGGACAAATTCTTCGATGAACGAATCGTAGGCGCTTCCCCTCATTCGATGCCGGCGATAACCCAAATAATAAGGGTCCTCCAACAGCGGCGCATTGTCCGTGCCCACATCCAGCGTGACCGGCAGGCAGTGAGAAGGGTGAATCCCCGCCCCGGCCGAATAAAGGATCAGTTTACCGATGCAAATGGCCATTCCTCCAACCCCCTGATCTCCCAGGCCAAGAATCCGTTCGTTATCGGTCACGACAATCAGTCGGATATCGCGTCCGCGAACGTTGCGAAAACAGTCGGCGATGCGTCCGCAATCATCCGGACAGAGATAGAGCCCGCGCGGGCGACGAAGGATGTGACTGAAGTGTTGGCAGGCAAGTCCGACGGTGGGAGTGTAGATGATCGGTGTGAAACGATCCAGATTCTCGATCAGGAGGCGGTAAAAGAGCGTTTCATTGCGGTCAAGAAGCGACACCAGGCCAATATACCGTTCCAAAGGGTCTGCCTTGGAACAGATGTGTTCCAATTCGAGCGTGATCTGCCGTCCGATGTCCAACACCGACGACGGCAACAATCCGCGCAGGCCGAGAGCGTCCCGTTCATCGAGGGTGAAGGCCGTGTCTTTATTGACGGCGGGATTTCGCAACGCCAACTCTCCGTGACACGCCTCGTCTGGCGTTCCAACCGATGATCCAGTGTTCATGTTCAATTCAACAACTACGCTCTTTGTGTGGCAACCATTGTCGCGCGCAAATGCGGGCGCCGCCACACATGCATTGCGATAGTCTCCACTCTTTTTGCCGATGCGCAAGTCGGTTGCGCAATATTCGGGGCTTCAGACAAGAATGGAAACGCTTTTGCCAATTATTGCGAAGCGTGACGTTTGGATCATGTTATGCTATATTCACATATGAGCCAGAAACTGGCCTTGGAACAGGAACCGCAGGATTGGCCGTCGCAGGCGGAGAAGATGAAGGAGACCGACGAGTGCCCGTGGTGGAAGCAGGCGAACGATCACCTTTATCTGGAAGCGATTCAGAGGATGCTGCCGAAATCGGATCAGCAACACATCGGCAGTGAATACTTCGCCGGCTGAGCGGAACCAGCGGTTGCCGACAAGCACGCCGTGGAAGCGTGAACCTATGAGGTTCACGCAGATGTGTGTTGTCGCGCCTTGGGAGAGCGGAAGGTGACCCCGCGGTGGCCCTTCTGTTTTTCGGTCTGGTTCAAAGTTCACGGTTCACACCCATCCAGAGGGTGGCAGGCAGGGGTTCACAGTTGACCGAGTTAAACCTGAAAAACCGCCTGCCTGTGCGTGGCCGCACGCAGACAGGCCAACCGTTGAACCGTGAACCTTGCTTGCCACCCTCTGAATGGGTGGGAACAGTTGAACCATGCCGGTTTTTCAGTGACACCCAGGGGCAGTTGTGCAATCAACCGGCGGAGCATCCGAGGCTTGAAGCTTTCCATCAACCATGTCTCACCATCATTCCAACGGCAAATACGCCTGGCAGAAAACGCCTCGCGTGGATCCGCCCAAGCGCGCCGCCCGCGAAAGGACTTCCGATTTCCGTGAGATTTACTCCCTTCTGGACGAGGAAACCATTCGTCAGCAAGCCAGCCGTTGCGTCCAATGCGCGTATCCTTTTTGCAGAACAGGCTGCCCTCTCGGCAACCGCATCCCTGAATGGCTGGCATGCGCTGCGGCAGGCGATTTCCTCGAAGCGGCTGCGCTCTCGCGTTCCACCAGCAATATGCCGGAAATCTGCTCGCGTGTTTGTCCGCAGGAGCGGCTCTGCGAAGGCGCTTGTGCGTTGAACGCACGGTCCGAACCGGTCCCCATCGGCGCAATCGAAAAGTTCATCAACGAATACGCCCTGCGCCGCGGCGTGGTCGAGGTGACCAATCTCCCGCCCAACGGTCTTCGCGTCGCGATCGTGGGGTCCGGTCCCGCGGGAATCGCCTGTGCGGACGAACTGGCCGCGCGCGGCTACGAGGTCATGGTTTTTGAAGCGCTATCCCGGCTGGGCGGACTGCTTGTGAACGGAATCCCGGCCTTCAAGCTCGAAAAGTCCGTGGTGGAACGCCGTCTGGAACTGCTTCGCCAGCGCGGGGTCGTCTTTCGAACCGGAGTGACGGTGGGACAGGAGCTTTCGTTGAGCAATCTGTTGACCGAGTTCAACGCGGTATTCTTGGGAATTGGAGCGCAAAAACCCAAACCGCTCGATATTTCAGGCGCGCAATTGAAAGGCGTGCATGATGCCTTGCCGTTTCTGATCGAGAAGAACGTCGGGATTTCCCCGGGCGGTTCTCCCATCGCGGTGAAGGATAAGCGTGTGGCGGTGTTGGGCGGGGGAGATACGGCCATGGACTGCCTCCGCACCGCCATCCGTTGCGGCGCAAGCGAGGCTGTGTGTCTTTATCGGCGCGACCTGGCAAACATGCCCGGCAGCCGGCGCGAGTATCAAAGCGCGCTGGAGGAGGGCGCGGTGTTTCAGTTTCTGACCAATCCTGTTTCTCTGGGTTCCGACGCCGTCGGGCGTGTCACGCATGTTGGTTGCGTCCGGATGGAACTGGGCGAACCTGACGCAAAAGGACGGCGCAAGCCGTTTCCCGTTCCAGGCTCCGATTTTCTCGTTGAGACAGATATTGTGCTTGTCGCGTACGGTTTTGATCCCGTTCCGTTTCCTCCGGGCAACGATCTGGCCGCCATTCAACGAACCGATTGGGGAGGGCTGATTGTGGATGCAAACCAGATGACAAGCCGGCCCGGTGTTTTTTCGGGAGGCGACATGGTGCGCGGTCCCAGTCTGGTGGTGGATGCGGTGCGCGACGGCCGAAGGGCTGCTCTGGGAATACACCAGTATCTGTCCCAGCGCCAGGCGACGCCCCATCAGCGCGATGAACCCAAAAAATGCGTGCCTGTTTAGCGAAGCTTCGCCTCAAACCGACCAGTGAAGGGGCGGTCCCGCCTTGGGAGGGCCCGTCCGCACCCCAAGGCGGGAGGGCATAAAGCCCTCCCCTACACTTTGCCTGTTGCATGGCATTACAGATATGCAGATTGCAATTTCATGATTCCACCGGAAATTCAAAAGGAACTGGCCGAGTTGAAACGCCTGGTCGAACGCCATCAGGGCGGGGATCTGAAGCGCGATGAGTTTCGCACTCATGCCACCCATTATGGCGTCTATCCGCAGGGTCAGGAGAAACTTTATTTTTTGCGCATCCGCGTTCTCTGCGGCATGGTTTCTTCAGAACAACTCGAAGAGCTGGCGCTGGTTGCCCATGCCTGGGGAGACGGCAAGTGCCATCTCACCACACGCCAGGGGGTGGAAATTCACGGCGTGACCGTGGAAAACATCATTCCCAGCCTGACGTCCCTGGCATCGGCGGGGTTGATCTCTCACGAGTCCGGCGGGAGCTCGGTCCGCAACATTGTCTTGTGCCCTCATGCCGGCATCGGACCGGGAGAGCCATTTGACGTGACAGATTATGCGGATTGGTTGACGCGACATCTCTTGCGGCATTCCGACTATCAGAAGCTGCCTCGGAAAATGAAAATCGGCATGTCCTGCTGTCAGGCAGACTGCGGTCGAACTCTGGTGCAGGACATCGGTTTCCAGGCGCGTGTGGAGAAAGGCAGCGGGCTTCGCGGTTTTCGGGTGGCGGTGGGAGGCGGCCTTGGCGCTCACCCGCGCATGGGACAAATCCTGTTCGAGTTCGCGCCCGCTGACGAACTCCTGCTGGTGACCGACGCCATTCTTCGCGTGTTTGACCGCATGGGGGAGCGGCAGAACCGAAGAAGATCGCGGCTGAAATTTTTTATCGAGTCGGCGGGGATCGAGTCGTTCCGGCGGTTGGTGGAAGAGGAGTTGGCGCGTCTCAAGAGTTCGCCGCCCTCCCATCCCCCGCTCCTTTCCGGAATCAGCAACGGCAAGGAAAAGCGGAGCGGCTCATCGCGGTTTCAAAAAGCCATCGGACAATGGACGCCGAATCACCAGGCGTATCTGCGTTGGCGAACGGGACATGTCCGCAGCCAGCAACAATCGGCATGGCGAATGATTGATGTGCGCGTTCCTGCCGGCGATTTTTCCGTTGAACAATTCAAGCAGATCGCCCTCATTATGCGGCACCACGGTCTTGCAGCGCGGCTTGCTCCCGGACAAACCGTGCTGCTGCGGGGCGCGCGCCCTGAACAACTCAAGGAAATCCACCATGCGCTTCATACGGCAGGATTGGACACCCTTCTTGTTCCGGTTAATCTGATCGCCTGTCCTGGCGCCGCTGGATGCCCGAACGCCTTCACCAACACGCGCGCCCTGATTCAGGCGTTGCGCCTGCAGATCAAGATCCATGAGGATTTCCACGAAGACACCGCCGAATTGACGATCCGGGTCAGCGGCTGCATGAATGGTTGTTCGCAACATGCCGTCGCTGATATTGGTTTCGAGGGCGCGGCCCGGCATCACAACACCCAGTGGATTCCATCCTACCGGGTGTGGCTCGGGGGAACGGCCGATCAGGAAACGGTCCGGTTTGGAACGAAAATCGGCGCGGTGCCCGCCAGAAAGGCGCCTGCGTTGCTGGCCGATCTGATGGCCTGTTATCGCAAGCATCGAACCGGGACGGAGTTGTTCGGCGACACGGTCCACCGTACCGGTGTGGCGCCCTTTTGCAAACTGCTCGAAAAACACGCGGCCAGCTTCGATCTCCGACAGAAGGAGATGGTCCAGGACTGGGGGGCCGGCCAACCCTATCATCCGCCCAGACGCGCTCACGCCGGCGTGTGCGGATGACGATGTGATGAAAACGTTCTTCCGCAAATCACGCTGGTTGGACATGATCCTGAGCGTGCCCGTGCCCGTCAAGATCATGGGCATTGCCGTGGGCGCCGCCGCCCTTTTCGGAGGCGGCATGGTTTATGTCGGGATGCCGCTGATCCTGAAGGGACATCGTTTCTCGCTTCAACTCGTCCTGGTCATACTCGTTTTCGCGGCCATCAGCATCCTCGTCGCGTTTGCGCTGACCGCCGTCCTCTCACGTCCGATCCGCGAACTGGTCGAAGCTGCCCGCGCAGTCGGCCGCGGCGACTTGAAGGCGCGCGCGCGCGTATGGGCGGACGATGAAATCGGACACCTGAGCCGCGCCTTCAATGAGATGACGGAAAACATCCGGCAAAAAGAGGCCAAACACGTCTATCTCATCGGCAAGGTGATCAGCGCACAGGAGGAGGAACGGGCGCGCATTGCCCGCGATCTGCATGACCAGACCGGCCAGTCGCTCACCTCGCTGATTCTTGGGTTGAAGGCGCTCGAATCGGGTTGCGATCAATGCGCCAAGGCGGGAGGCCATTTGAACCATTTGATCGCTCTTGCCTCGCAAACCTTGGAGGAGATTCATGAGATGGCGGTCACCCTTCGTCCAAACGTGCTGGATGACCTGGGGCTTGTCACGGCAATCCAGCGCCAGGTCGAGGTCTGCCGCAAACGGTTTCAGGTTGAAGTTGACTTCCAAACCATCGGTTTCACGGAAAAACAACGCTTGCCGCGCGACGCCGAAGTGGCCCTTTACCGCGTCCTTCAGGAGGCGATCACCAACGCCGTTCGGCATGCCCGGGCGTCGTCGGTGAACATCCTGCTTCAACAACGCAATGGGACGCTCCTCGCCGTGATTGAGGATGATGGACGTGGATTTGACGCGGCGCACTGGAGGGAAAATTGCCTGCGCGAAGAGCGCCTGGGACTCTTCGGAATGGAAGAACGCGTGACTTTGCTGGGGGGCAAATTCACCGTCGAATCCGGAAACGGACGGTCCGGCGCCGCCATCTTCATCGAGGTGCCCGTCACTCACGACGGCGGCGTTGGCCATCCACAATGCGACGTCGTGATCGCCGGGGAAACGCAACCGACCGTTGCGCCAAACGGAAAGGCGCCTCATGGGTAGAATCCGAATTGTTCTGGCGGACGATCATGCTGTGGTGCGATCCGGCCTCAAGTTCCTGATCCAGGCGCAGCCGGACATGGAAGTGGTGGGCGAAGCCGAGGACGGCGTTGTGGCAATCGAATGTTGTCGGAAAATGACCCCCGATGTCCTTGTCATTGACCTGAGCATGCCCGGACTCGGCGGCGTCGCCGCCGTTGAGGAATTGCGGCACGCAAATTTGGGAGTGAAGTCGCTTGCCCTGACCATGCACGAAGACGCCGCTTATCTTCGACAGTTTCTCAATGCCGGAGGAACCGGCTACGTCCTCAAGAAGGCGGCGGGCGACACCTTGATCAACGCCATTCGCACGGTCTCACGCGGCGGAACGTATGTGCCTCCGACCCTGGCAGCGGCAGTGCTCGACGAACCCGTTCGGACGTCCCGGCGCAGCGGCAACGGCGGCGCCGCGCAAGCCCGCCTGACGGATCGCGAACAGGAGGTGCTCGCGCTCATCGCCCTCGGCAACACCAACCGCGAAATCGCCGGCCGCCTGCACATCAGCGAAAAAACAGTCGAAACCCATCGCGCGCATATCCTGGAAAAGCTCAACCTCAAAACGCGCGCCGACCTGGTGCGTTACGCAATCGAACACGGACTGATGCAGGGGTGATGCCCGCTTGCAAAAAAAACGCTGAGTTCGTCTTGTCATGTCTTTGCTCCCGATTCTCTTCCCCGATCCGCCGCGCGAGCTGCCGGCGGAACGCGCCATCCGCATGAGCTTGCGCACGGCGCATATCGCGGCAACCGGCATCCTCCTCGGAGGCCATTGTTTCGGCGTCGCGCCCGACCGGTTGATTCCATGGTTATGGCCGGCGATCCTGTCGGGCGCGGCATTTGTCGCGGTCGAGTTGTACGGCAGTTGCGCCTGGTTTTTCGAAACGCGCGGCGTTCTGGTGGCCTTGAAATGGCTGCTGCTCCTCCTCGTCCCGATTTTCTGGGAAGCGCGTGTCTGGCTGCTTCTGACAATCCTGGCCATCGGATCGGTCGGGTCGCACATGCCGGGGCGCTTCCGCTATTATTCCCTCCTTCAACATCGCAGCTCAGGCCACGAACGGAAGGGGTGATATCCTCATGAAATCCTATGGTTTTCGAAAACATTCCGATAGCATCGCGCCCGGCTTTTCAACGCGCGGACGGAATTCCATCAGGTCGAGCACCTGCTTTTCAAGCGAAATACCCGGCGCCACTTCGATTAATTCAAGCCCTCCGGGCGTCAACTGAAACACGGCGCGTTCGGTCACATAAATCACACGCTGGCCGCGCGCCAGCGCGGACGGGCCGTGAAAGCAGACTTGCGCGATGCGGTTGACGAATTTGCAATGCTCGCCTTCCTTGAGGATTTTCAGATTGCCGCCGTCACAATCCACCTCAAGATCGCCCGCGCGGAATGTGCAGCAGAAAACCAGCTTGCGCGCGTTTTGCGAGATGTTGACGAACCCGCCCACGCCCGCGAAACGATTGCCGAACGAGGTGACGTTCACGCTGCCCTCACGATCTATTTCCACCGCACCCAGCGCCGCAAAATCCAACCCGCCGCCGTCGTAAAAATCAAACTGCGACGGCTGGTCAATGATGGCCTCCGGCCCCTGGCTGCACCCGAAGTTGAGTCCCGACGCCGGGATGCCGCCGGTTGGGCCGCTCTCGACCGTGAGGGTGAAATCTGCGAGCCGCCCTTCTTCCGCCGCGACGAACGCGACCGCCTCCGGCAATCCGATGCCCAGGTTGACGATGTCGCCGCTGGAAATCTCGTGAAGCGCCCGTCGTCCGATGATCTTGCGCTCGGAGAAAGCCATCTTGGGCGCCTCCAACGTCCCGGCGCGCCGCCGCACATAGGCGGGATTGAACGATTCGCCGAAGGTTTGCGCATGATGGCTTGCATCGGAAACCACCAGCGCATCCACCAGGATGCCGGGCACGCGCACGGCCTTGGGTTCTTCGATGCAATCCACCAGCTCCTCGACCTGGGCGAGGACGATCCCGCCGTGGTTTTTTGCAGCCTGCGCGATGGGCAACACTTCGCCGATCAATGCTTCCCGTTCCATGCTGATGTTTCCCCGGCGATCTGCGCGCGTCCCGCGGATCAATCCGACATGAACCGGCAACGCGCGGTACCAAAGCCACTCCTCCCCATCCAGCGTGATGCGCTCCACCAGCGGCGTCGTGGTCCGCGAATTGAGCCGTCCCCCCTGGCAGGCGGGATCAATGAAGGTGTTCATCCCAACCTTGGTGATCACGCCGGAACGTTTGGCGGCGATTTCGCGCAGGAGGATGCACAGGACGCCCTGGGGAAAGTTGTACGCCTCAATTTTGTTTTCCAGCGCCAGGCGCCCCAATTTTGGCGCAAGATTCCAATGCCCGCCGATCACGCGGCGAACCAGCCCCTCGTGCGCAAGATGATTCAACCCGCGATCCTTCCGATCGCCCTGTCCCGCCGCGTACAGGAGCGTCAAATCCCGCGGCTGGTTGGAGCGCAGGAAACGCTGCTCGATCGCGGTCGTCAAAAATTCGGGATGCCCCGCTCCGACAAAACCGCTCACGGCCACGGTGACGCCCGACGGGATGAGCGCAACCGCCTCATCGGCTGTCATCACTCGCGCCCCGCCCCTCATCCTCGCCAGCCTCCATTGACTTCGATGGTCTGGCCGGTCACATACGAAGCCATGGGCGAGCAGAGAAACAACACGACTTCGGCGATCTCGCGCGGCTCGCCGAAGCGTTGCAGCGGGATGTTCTTGAGCATGCCCTGCCGGACCTCATCGGGAATGGTGGCGGCCATGGCGGTCTCGATCACGCCGGGCGCGATGGCGTTCACCCGGATCGAGCGGCGCGCGCATTCGCGGCTCAACACCCGCGTCATCGCCAGAACGCCCGCCTTTGCCGCGGCATAATTGGTCTGGCCATAAAATCCCTGGAGCGCGGCGATGCTGCCCATGCTCACGATGGCCCCGCCGTCCCGCATGATTTCCAGCCCGAATTTGCAGCAGTGAAAGACGCCCGAAAGATTCACGGCGATCACCTCGTTCCACTCGTCAAGCGACATCTTGGAAATGGTCCGGTCGCGGATGATCGCGGCGTTGTTGACAAGAAAATCCACCCCTCCGAATTCCCGCATGACGTTCTGCATCATGGCGCGCACCGCCTCCGGCTGCCGCACGTCCGCGGCCTCCACCCGCGCGCTGTCCGGGCGGAGACGGTTGAGTTCATCGGCGACCTGCGCGGTGTCGCGCGCCGTCTGGCCGTTGCCCGCGTTCGGATGATTGAGCGCCACCCGGCAACCCGCGCGATGAAACGTCCGCGCAATTTGCGCGCCAATGCCCTGCGAGGCGCCCGTCACCAAAGCGACCTTGTTCGACAAATCAATCGCAACGCTCATGGCTTCATCCTGACACGATTGCCGTCTGCGTGGCAAGCCGGGATTGCATTCTACCGGCTATCGTCCGCCTGTTCGTCGCATGCGGGCGGCACGGATTCTTCGATGAAATTTGATATCGCACCCAGCGCGGCGTAGCCGCAACCAAAAGATATGAAGCGGCGTCCCGCCGCGGCGGGACGAAGCGCCGTCTGCAGACGGACCTGCGCTTCATAGAAGCGCAGCTACAACATCGGGAAAATCTTGTCGAAAATACACGATTCTTGGACATTGTAGCACATGGCGCGCAATGGCCGGACGGATGCGCTCGACGAACTGAGAACTGAACGTGAGTTCACGTCAGGATGGTTGCAATCACCCTGAGATTCTCAGATGAATCGAAGATGGCCCGGATGGGAACCTGGAAACCAGGGATGACCTGGCTTGCAACAACGCCTTCGCGTTGCGGAGGCGATGGTTCGTAGTGGTCCACCGATAAAATGCACCTTTCCACTGTTTCCAAACCGGGATCAACCAACCAGTACTCGCGCACCCCGTGGCGCGCATAGTCTTCCCGCTTGCCTCCCCGGTCCATCTTCTCCGTGCTGGGCGACAGAATTTCAACGATGAAATCCGGAATCGGCAGCCGCAATTGAGACGGAATCAATCCCGCCGCTTTGGCGCTGCCAAAAAAAACAATGTCCGGCTCATAATCGTTGCGTGGAAAACACACCAGCGCTTTTTCGTGAAAAACCCGGCCCAATTGGTGTTTTTGAACGTAGATTTTCAATAACGCGAGCAGGTTGTCGGAAGCATTAATATGCCGCACCTGGGCCGGCGATTGGGTGATCACCTCGCCGTTGATGAACTCGGCTTTGTGATCTTCGGTGATCTCCTCGTAAAACCGACGGCGTTTTTCGCATTCCTTGAGATAAGCGGCTTGTAGTTCCTCAAAATACTCGGGGAACATCGGGGATCGGATAATGGGTTCCAGCAACGCGTCCATGCCCTCATCCTATCGCATCCGCTTCTTTCCAGCAAGTTCTGTTTCGGATGGCAAATGATCGCTCAGGACCAATTCATGAAGACGAAATGTCTGCTCTTGTCATTCCCGCGAAAGCGGGTGCATGCGGTCAAAGACTCATCCAGTCCGCTCGATACGCCCCCGGTCTGGACCCGGAAGCTGGATTCCTCCCGCCGTGGCGGGACGGGAATGACCTGAGTAGTTATGAACGGCATCATTTTGGTGATCGCAATTCCCCCTGATGAACGGTAAAAGCAGATTGCGATGAGGAAATCGGTTCTCACGATGCTTCTGGTTCTGTCCCTTGCGATTCCCCTCGTGCGGGCGGCGTCGCGCGAGACGCAGTGGAAGAAGGTGGATGAGGCCCTTCAGAAGGGTCTTCCCAAGACCGCGATCGAGGAACTGGAGTCCATTCTCAAGGAAACCATGACCGACAAGGCTTATGCTGAATGGATCAAGGCGCTTGCGCGCAAGATCGTCCTCGAAGCCAACATCCAGGGGAATCATCCGGAGGAAAAAATCCGACGGCTCGAAGCGGCGCTGGCCCAAGCGCCCGCCGCCACCAAGCCGATCCTGAACGTCATCCTGGCCCACTGGTATTGGCACTATTTCCAGACCAACCGCTGGCGCTTCATGCAGCGCACCGCCACCGCCCAACCGCCCGGCGACGACTTCACCGCGTGGGACCTGCCCCGCCTGTTCGCAGAGATTGACAGGAAGTTCGCCGCCGCCCTCGCCGACGCGGATCAACTCCAGAAAATTCCCATCGCCGCCTACGATGATCTCCTGGAAAAAGGCGCCGTTCCCGATGCCTGGCGTCCCACGCTTTACGATTTCCTGGCCAACGAAGCGCTCCAGTTTTACACGTCTGGAGAACAAGCAGCCGCGAAACCGCTGGATTCATTCGAGGTTGCGGCGGAAAGCGACATGCTGGCGTCCGCCGAGAAATTCATCCCGTGGAAACCGGAAACAACAGACGCGGATTCGCCCGTCCTCAAGGCGATCCGTCTTTACCAGGATTTGCTGCGATTCCATCAGAAAGACAAGGATCACGGCGCCTACCTCGATGCCGACATTGCCCGGCTGGTCTATGCGAAGAACATCGTTTTCGGCGACCAAAAGAACCCGCGTTTCAAGGCCGCGATGGAAACGCTCGCGAACAACCGGGCGAACCACGACCTCGCCTCGATGGCGCTCTATCACTGGGCGTTGACGGTTCATCAGGAAGGCAACTTCGTCGAAGCGCGCGCCCTCGCCGCGCGCGGCGAAAAGACTCATCCGTCGAGCGATGGCGGCCACCTCTGCCACAACCTGATCGCCCAGATCGAAGCGAAGTCGGCGGCCATCACCACTGAACGCGTCTGGAACAAACCCATCCCGATGATCCAGGTCCGTTACCGCAACGTGACCTCCGTCTATTTCCGCGCCGTAGCGATGGACTGGAGCATCTTTCTCGACCGTCGCCACAACCGGCCTGAATCCCTCAGCGACGAGGATCGCCGCATGATCCTGAAAAAGCCGCCTGCACTCGAATGGTCGCACAAACTCGCGCCCAACCCGGATTACAAGGAGAACGTCGCCGAGTTTCCCGCCCCCGAAAACCTGAAGCCCGGTTTTTATTTCATCCTTGCGAGCCACAATCCCGCCTTCGGCGAAGACGACAACGTGATCTCCATGGCGGACGTCTGGGTGAGCAACCTGGCACTCATCACGCGCACGCAAGACGGCCAGCTTGAAGGCTTCGTTCTGGACGCCGAATCCGGCGAACTCGTCGAGGGCGCCACGGTCGAGGGTTGGTATCTCGACAACCGCAACGGTTCCCGTGTGGCGATTCCTCATGCAACCACGGACCAGGAAGGTTTTTTTAGTTTCGGAAAACTGCAGATCAATCGCGGTTACCTTCTCCGAGCCAGCCATCGGGCACAGGAGGTGGCGATGAGCGAGGATAATAATCTCTACCGTCTGGAAATTGAAGGATTACACCAACAAACCCTCTTCTTCACTGACCGCACCATCTATCGGCCCGGTCAAACGATCCAGTACAAAGGCATCTGCGCGAGCGTGGATCACGTTACCAACGATTACAAAGTCCTCGCCAGCCAGGCCGTTACGGTCATCTTCTCCGATCCCAACAACAAAGAGATCGCCCGCCAGGAGCGTCAGGCCAATGATTACGGCTCTTTTTCCGGTAGCTTCACCGCGCCGCGCGATCGGCTGATGGGATGGATGAATCTCCGTGTCCAGGGCGCTCCCCCAGGATATGCGGCGGTCCGCGTCGAGGAATACAAGCGGCCAAAGTTCCAGGTGACGCTCGACGCGCCCAAAACCGCCGCAAAGCTCAACAAGCGTGTGACGCTTCAGGGGCGCGCCCTCGCGTACAGCGGGGCGGCGGTGGATGGCGCGCAGGTGCGTTACCGTATCGTCCGCGACGTGCGCATGCCCTGGTGGTGGGACTGGTTCTGCTGGCGCTTCGCTCCGATCCAAACCGGGCGCCAGGAAATCGCACACGAAACATTGAAGACCGAAACGGATGGTTCGTTCAAAATCGAGTTCGTCGCCAAGCCCGATCCGTCCATTTCCGAAAAAGGCGAGCCGATTTTCGCGTATCAGGTGAACGCGGACGTGACCGACAGCGCGGGCGAGACGCGTTCCGCCAACCGCTTGATCTGCGTCGGTTACACAGCCATCCAGGCCATCATGACCGCCAACGACTGGCAGACTGACGAAGAACCCGTGGCCATCGAACTGAAAACCCAGACGCTCGATGGCGAACCGCAGAAGGCCGAAGGATCAATCAAGATTCATGCGCTCGACGCCCCCGCCAGGGTTCAGCGTTCCCCTCTAATCCCACCCTTTTATCGGGCAAACGATTACGAGGATCCATCTGAAATCCGCAATCCGCAATCTGCAATCCGCAATGGAAACGATCCAAATACTTGGTCGCTTGGCAAGGTCATCGCCGAACAAGGCTTCACCACCGACAACGAAGGCAAAGCCGTGCTCAAGTTCAAACTCCCGATGGGCGCTTTCCGCGCCGTGCTCGAAACACAGGATCGTCTCGGCAAAAAAGTCACCGGCCTCCTCCCGCTCCGGATACTGCGGCCCGCCGACAAGAAATTCGCCATCAAGATTCCGCATCTCGTGACCGCCCCGGAATGGTCGGTCGAACCCGGCCAGGAGTTCAAGGCGCTTTGGGGCACGGGCTACGATGAGGGCCGCGCCTTCGTCGAGATCGAACATCGCCACAAGATGGTCCAGCGTTTCTGGACAAAGCCCGGTCGCACCCAGGAGATGATCGGCCTGGCCGTCACGGAAGCGATGCGAGGCGGGTTCACGCTGCACGTTACGCAGGTGCGCGAAAACCGCGCGTATCTCGATTCCCGTTCAATTGATGTTCCGTGGAGCAACAAACAGTTCGACGTGAAATGGGAACATTTCACCTCCAAGCTTCAACCCAACCAGAAAGAAACCTGGACCGCCGTCGTGACCGGCAAAGACGCGCCAAAGGCCGTCGCGGAAATGGTCGCCGCGCTTTACGACGAATCGCTTGACGCCTTTCTCCCGCACAGATGGATTCACGAGTTCGGAATCTTCCGCCATGACTACAGCAGCTTGCAAGCTGTGTTCAGCAACATCGAAAAGCCGTTCCGGCATTCGTTCGGCCTATGGAACGATCGGAACGTTTTTGTTGATGTATATTACCGCCGTTTCCCCCGCGACATCGTTGAGGTTCCTCCGAGTTGCGGGTTACTTCAGCGCGTCAGGCAATTTCACTCGACCGGCATTGTGGAGGCATCGTATGGCGAAAGTGAAACGCTCTTGGACGTAAATCCAAGTGCCGCCGCCGTTGCTGTGAATGGCAACTTTAGCTTCAATGGGAGCCGGGCAGTTTTGAATTCACTCGCACGCAATGAATACCTGGCGCTTGGGAGAATCCAAGTGTCGGCGAGAGAATCATCCGCTCAGTTGGGGCCGGCGTCCGACGCCATTCGTCCCAAGGGTCCCGATCTCAGCCAGGTGACCGCGCGCAAGAATCTTCAGGAGACCGCCTTTTTCTTTCCGCATTTGATGTCGGACAGCAACGGTGTCGTCCGCATCGAGTTCACGATGCCGGAGGCGCTCACGCAATGGAAATTTTTCGGATTCGCGCATGACCAGGAATGCCGGTCCGGATTCCTGGAGGGCAAGGCCGTTACCTCGAAGGACCTGATGGTCCAGCCCAACCCGCCGCGGTTCCTGCGCGAAGGCGATGTCCTGGAATTCACCGTCAAGGTTTCCAACCTCACCGACCAACGCCAGAAGGGCAAAGTTCGATTGACGCTCAACGACGCGCGCACCGATCAACCTGCGGACAAGTTTCTCGGCAACACCGCGCCCGAACAATCGTTCGACATCCCGCCCAAGGAATCGCGCGGATTCAGTTGGCGTCTTCGCACGCCCGACAACCTGACGATGCTCAGCTACAAAGCGGTCGCCGCTTCCGACCGGGTTTCAGACGGCGAGGAAGGCATCTTCCCCGTTCTCTCTCGCCGTATTTTCGTCACGGAATCGTTGCCGCTGCCGATCCGCGGTCCTGCCGAGAAGAAGTTCAACTTCAAACGGCTCCAGGACGCGGGCAAATCGGACACGCTCCGGCACCAGGGTCTCACGGTCCAGATGGTCTCGAATCCCTCATGGTACGCCGTGATGGCGCTTCCGTACCTGATGGAGTTCCCGCATGAATGCGCGGAGCAGATCTTCAACCGGCTTTACGCCAACGCGCTGGCGCGGACGATTGCTCAATCCGATCCGAAAATCCGCCGCATCTTCGATCAGTGGAAAGGGACGCCGGCGCTCGATAGCCCGCTGGAAAAAAACCAGGACCTCAAGAGCCTGATGCTGGAGGAAACGCCGTGGCACCGTCAGGCGCAGTCCGAAAGCCAGGCGCGGCGGGACGTGGGGATTCTTTTTGACGACAACCGCTTGGAAGATGAAACCGCGCGAACGCTGAAGAAACTTTCCGAGATGCAGAACGAAAACGGGATGTGGCCGTGGTTCCCGGGCGGCCGCGGCAACGAGTACATCACGCTCTATATCACCACCGGCTTCGGACGGTTGCGGCACTTGGGCGTGAATCTTTCGATGGACCCCGCCGTTCGCTCCCTTGATCGTCTCGACCGCTGGCTCGACAAGATTTATCGCGAAATCCTCAAGGACGGCCACAAAGAAGACAACCATCTCGATCCGACCGTTGCGTTTTACCTGTACGGCCGCAGTTTCTTTCTCAAGGACAAGCCCATCGCCGGCGAGTCGCGCGAGGCGGTGGATTATTTTCTCGGCCAGGCCCGGACTTACTGGGTGGAGTTGGCGAATCGCCAGTCGCAGGGGCACCTGGCGCTGGCGCTGTTGCGGTTCGGCGACGCAGCAACGCCCAGGGACATCATGAAATCCATTCGTGAGCGTTCCGTTTCGGACGAGGAAATGGGGCTGTTCTGGCGCGATACCGAGCTTTCCTGGTGGTGGTATCGCGCGCCCATCGAAACCCAGGCGGTGATGATCGAAGCTTTCGATGAGGTGATGAACGACGCGAAAGCGGTCGAGGATTGCAAGGTCTGGTTGCTCAAGCAAAAACAGACGCAGGACTGGAAAACCACCAAGGCGACGGCGGACGCCGTGTATGCGCTGTTGTTGCGCGGCGAGAAAAACCTGGCTTCGGACGCATTAGTCGAGGTCGCGCTGGGCGGGAAGAAGATCGAACCGGAAAAAGTCGAGGCGGGGACCGGGTTTTATGAGAAACGATTCACCGGGCCCGAAGTCGCGCCCGCCCTGGCCGACATCGTGGTGAAGAAGACCGATCCGGGCGTCGCATGGGGGAGCGTCCACTGGCAGTACCTGGAGGACATGACCAAGGTGACGCCGTACGCGGGCACGCCAGTCAAGCTCAAGAAAACACTCTTCATCAAAAAACCGACCAGGAAAGGTTTGACGCTCGAACCCGTGAAAGGCGCGTTCAACGTGGGCGACGAATTGGCGGTTCGCATCGAGCTGCGCGCGGATCGCGACATGGAGTACGTCCACATGAAAGACCAACGCGGCAGCGGTTTGGAGCCGTTGAACGTGCTCTCCGGCTACCGCTATCAGGACGGGCTGGCGTACTACGAATCCACGCGCGACACGGCGAGCCATTTCTTCATCGATTACCTGCCGAAAGGCGTGTATGTGTTCGAGTACGGCGCGCGCGCGGTTCATCGGGGCGATTACCAGAGCGGCATCGCCGGGATCGAATGCATGTACGCGCCCGAATTCAACAGCCATTCGGAGAGCTTCGGCCTGCAGGCGCGATAGCCGTTTGCCACGGCGGATTGTGTCCGCCGCCGCCGCGGGGACAGGTTCTTCATGCTTTTCCCCGCCTGCTTCTGCCTGTCTGCGCCCGCCTGCCGAGCGGTGGGCAGGTGCGACGCACAGGCAGGCGCGGGCAGGCAACCGCTGAACCTTGAACCCTTTCGGGTCTGATCCTCAGGGTCGAAGACCTTAACCCGTGAACCTGGGCAGTTATCGGCAGCCTTCCATTTCGCAGATGAAACAGCCGCTTTCCTGAAACTGTAGTTGAAGCGGCGTGAGCCGATACCTTTCAGCCCACCCGCCGCCAACCAGTGCTTCCGGTTGAATCATGGCAGG
>JACQHZ010000246.1 GCA_016198745.1 Verrucomicrobiota bacterium | reverse complement strand
TTCACCTTGTGAAAAATGCAGGTTAGTGGTCGCCCCCGGCCGTATCTCAATGAGGCAGGCCCGACCGGCGGTCACCTTGTCTGCTTGCAACGCACAGGCAGATAGACCGCTGCATTATTGACGGTTTGTTGATGTCGTTTTATTCGAAATCATCTGGCTGCCAGATGGCCGCGGTGGCGCCTTGTCGAGCAGCACGCCGTAACGCAGTCCCCGCAGGCTGACCGTCACCTCCTTCGCGCCCAGGATTTGCATGGCGCGGACAAAGAGCGCCAGCCCCGCCACAATGATGTCCGCCCGTTTCCGCGGCAAGCCGTGCAGTCCAAGCCGCCGGGCATTGCTCATTCGCCGCAGTTTATCCAGGAGTGCCGCGAGCGTTTCCAAAGAAATATGATGACCGTGAACCTGCCGGACATCGAATGAATCGAGCGCCAGGTCCAGGGCTGCGGCGGTGCAAATGGCGCCGCCGGTGCCGATCAGTTGCCGGCCCGCCGCCGCATAATCCTGTCGCAACGGTTCCAGGCGCTTTTCATAATGCGCCAACAACGCGCGGAAAGAATCCTCCGTGTAGGGATCGCCGCGCAAAAAGCGTTCTGTCATTCGAACGCATCCCAGGTCCAGGCAAACCCGGTGCTCGATCCGCCGGCGCGTTCCGCAAATCCATTCCGCGCTGCCGCCGCCGGAATCCATCACCAGCAGGCGCGCATCTTCGCCGATCATCCCGGCATCGCTGGTCGCGCCGCGATAAATCAACTCGGCCTCCTCTTCGCCGCTCAACACCCGCAATGGGAACCCCATGGCCTTTTGGAAACGCCTCACGAACTCGGCGCGGTTCACGGCGTCGCGGACGGCGCTTGTGGCCACGGCGCGCCATTCCGCGACCTCCCATTTGCGGCATTGGATTTTGAATTCTTGGATGACATCCAGCGTCCGTTGGATGGCGGTTTCGGTCAGACGCGGCGCGCGATGGATGCCTTCGCCAATTCGGGTGCCCTCACTGGTTTCCAGGAGAACGTCGGGTTCCCTCCCTTTGGCCGCCTGGGCGACGAGCAGCTTCACGGAATTCGATCCGAGATCCAGGACGGCAAGACGCTTAGCCTGCATATTTCACAAGATTGTAGCCGTGATCGCTGATCGCGGTGAGGTGGGCACGGCCGCGATCAGCGATCGCGGCTACAGCCTGAAGCACGATTACGAGACAGTGTGAAAAATCCGGGTTAGGACGCATGCGGGAACAGAAGCGGCCAGCAATCCCGGCAATCAACCGGCTTTCTTGGGAGCATATTTTTCCCAGCCCCGGGCGTTCTCCGAAGCCTTGAGGATGATCTCCAAAACCGCGCGTCCTTCCTCGACGGAATGAATCGGTCGTTTGCCATGAAGCAGACAATCGGCAAAGTGCTTGAGTTCTTCGGCAAACGTATCCACCGAAGGCATGATGCGTTTGGCAGGTTCCGAAAATCCCCTGGGAAGAAGGCACAGTTCCGATCCCGATCCGAAAATCTGGCCTTTTTCACCGATCACATGGATTTGGTGGGTGCCGTGCGGGTTGTCATAAACCCATGAGGTGAGGATTTCACCGATCACGCCGTTGGTGAAAAGCACCTGCACGCTGGCGGAATCCTCCCCCTCGATTTCATGGACGTACCGCCCCATGGTGGCGCGAACGCCCACCACCTCTGCGCCGGCAAGATGAAGCAGGCGATAGGTCGGATGATAACCGGTGTCAATCAACTCGCCTCCGCCCTGAAGTTTCGCCTTGGCGCGCCACTGGTCCTTCAATGCGCTCCCAAGCATGAAACAATCCTGCGAACGCAGCCAGCGAACGCGTCCGACGGCTTCGGTTTCGATCAATCGCTTGGTTTCCTGGACCACGGGCATGAAAAGCTGGTTGTGCGCCGACATGTACGTGACGCCCGCTTTTCGGATCGCGGCGGCGATCCGATCCGCTTCGGCAAGGCTGATGCACATCGGTTTCTCGCACAAGATGTGTTTGCCCGCAGCGGCCGCGTCGAGAATGGCGGCGGCGTGCAGATGATGCGGAAGACAGATATCGACGGCGTCAATCCGATCGCTGAAGTCGGCGAACATCTTCTTCCAATCGCGAAACTGGGCTGCAACCCCGCCCAATTGCGCGCTGCGCGCCTTGAGATTCTCCTCGGAAACGTCGCAAAGCGCGACGCATTCCAGTTTGTCGCGATGGACCAAAATTCCATTTGCGTGCGCGGCGGAGATTCCGCCCGCGCCGATGATGGCCAGTCTTACCCGATCTTTGATGTGTTTGGACATGGCGCTTAATTAGAAGAAATCGTCTCCCGTTGTCGAATGGAAAAAGAGCCTTACTGCGGTTCGATTTCGCCGGGTTTCGGATGAAACAGGCGGCGGGCGGTTTCGCCGCGCAATTCCAACGGCGGCGTGAATTTGCTCCCCACAAAAAACGGCGCGCGCACCTGCTCCGGCTCCGCGAGCCATTGTTTCGAGGACGCCTCGCGGAGCGGAACCAACACGGAATGGACCGCCCCGCCTTTGAGAGGCGTCACACAAAGGATGTAGGCGTTCCGATGGGGATGCATGGCGGCAAGTTGGCGGTCGTCCGCGCCGCGATCACACGCGTAAAGGATCGGCCCCGACAAGTCGGGGCGGTTCAGGAAGATGGGGAACGGATGCCCGATCCAGAACGAACGGATGAACACCAGTGCGGGCGGCTTGACGCCGTTGAGCACGCATTCTTCAACCTGGCGTCGCGCCCCGACGCCGCGCGCGTTATCCGTGTAAAATCGAATGCTGAATCGTCCAGCGCAAAAGACGAAAACCAGCAGCAAACCGAATGCCGCCCACTTCCCAAAGTGAACCTCCTGAAGACGCATCAGACACCACCCGGTGAGAATCGCCAGCGCCGGCATGATTTCCACCAGATACCGCGGCCCTGAAAATGCCGTGCTGGGAGTGTAGTAGAGCGAATAAAGCAAAACATGGGTTGCGGCCCAGATGACAACGGGAATGAGGGGGGAGGAAAGCAGACTGGAAAGGGCGGATGGTGATGTGGCGGACGGTTCGGCTCGTCGGAAAAGACGCGAGAGTTTGAAACCGGCCAACGCCAGCGCCATCAACAGCAAGACAAGTGAAAACCACAGGTTGCCGCTCCACCACCTGGCCAGCAGCAGCGAAACATGCCGCCAATTGTCGAGCATGCCGCCAAGATCATGATTCGTGCAGGTTTGAAAGTAGTGGCCGGGTTCGCCGCGGCCGAATCCCTGCCCGAAACCGAAGCGATTGTGCGGCCAGTAATCCGTGAACAGGTCCAACCTCCAGAATCCTCCCAGCATACGGTAGTAGATCAGGAGCGGGATGGCGATCATCGCTGCGCCTGTTGCAAAAGCGATCCCATCGCAACATGCGCCGCGATCAGACGGGAAGCCGGTCTTCCCACGAGTCGTCACGCTTTCGCTCCAGCGCCTCCAGAGCATCCAGGGAATCCAAATCAGGCCGAGGGCGGCTGCGTTCACGGGGCGTGTCGCAAAAATCGCGGCAAGCACAAGCCCTCCTGCAAATGCCCATCCCGCTCCCCGTTTCCGTTGCCATCGTGCGATTGCATACAGGAAAAGGAGGGTGAGACAAAGCGTTGTCGAGTGGGAAAGCAACGAGGCGGCGTTGGCCGCGAAATACGGCGAGACCGCCATGACGCTCATCGCCATTGCCGCGGTGGTTGCGTCCGCAACCTGACGCGCCCAGACATACAGGAGCCCCAGGGAAAAACCGCTCAACAACCACGGGACCAGCCACGGGTCAAGCCCGAATCGAATCGGGACGGCCAGCAGAAGGGCGTGACCGGGCGGATAGTAGGCGTAGGATCGCTCGCGCACAATCGCCTGCCATTGCTGAAAGAATTCGCGCGGCTCCGGCGTTGTTCTCCAGATTCGGCCGCTTGCAAATGTCTGCGCCTGAAAAAGGTAGGTGCCGATATCGGTGTTGTTGACATCGTAAGGCAGAAATTCCCGGCGCGCCCACCATGCCGTCGCAAGCCAGAAGGCGGCCGCCAGAAGAAGAACCAGACGCAGCGATGACGATCTCAAGGATCCCATGTCCATTCCTCGCCATAAGGAGTGGAAGGTTGCTGCATGAAGGCGACGCGTCCATCCGCAAAACAAACGTTGGCTTTGCCGCCCGGATGCCAGTAGTTGGTGGCTTTCACCAGACTGGCGTCCAGAAAAAGGACCGTCTTGGAAGGGTCGCCGATCGCGGAGAGGCGAATGGCGTCAAGCCCGCCCGTGACGAAGTTGGTGCCGTAAGGCGCGCCATTGGCGTTGAAATTATAGCTGTTGCCCACCCAGGCAAAGTGCGAGTATCCCCCCGCCCACGGAAGGGGCTTGTCATCCGCCGGGCAATGGAAGATTTCAATCTTGTTCTGGACATACGAATTGAGCGGACGCGGAATGATTTCGTTGAAGAGATTTTCCTGCCCCGTGAAGGGATTGTTTGTCTCGCGCCCGCCATAGACATACCAATCCATCCCGTCGAGGCTGACGTCGGGACCCTTCCAGAAGATCACCTCGTCGGTGTCCTGCATATACATCGTGAACGCCTGATAAATCTGGCGCAAATTGCTGGCGCACTTGGCGACCTTCGAGCGATCACGCGCCCGGCTGAGCGACGGGATCAGCAACCCGGCCAGAAGCGCCAGGATGGTGATGACCACCAGCAGCTCCAAAAGCGTGAACCCCGACGGGCGTGCCGCATTCCGCCATCGCAACGGTTGTGTTTGGGATGCGTGCATGGTTTTCTCAAAGTAAACCCCATAACCATCAAATTCAGCCGCCCACAGGTTTTCTTTCACCAACATGTTTGCAAACCTGCCGTCAGGCATCCCGGATAGCGGGAAACCGTTTGCGAACCTGCCGATCCACTTGCGGATCGATGGCCAACGGGACGTGCTCTTTGAGAATTTTCAACGCCGCTTCGTGCGCGCGAACAAAGGTGTCCTTCGACCCGGCCGCCGCCCATGCCTCCCGATGCTCGCGGTCGCTGATGGTGTTGGGTGCGAATTCCGTGCGCATGTGACGGATGGTATGTTCCTCGGCGAGAAAATTGCCGCCGGCGCCGACTTCCAGCATCACGTCCAGCGCAATGGTTTCGTCGGTGACCTCGATGCCGCGCAGCACCCGCAAACAACGACCGATGATCTCGTCGTCAATCACCATCTTCTCGTAGGACGCCGTCAGATCGAACTCCATCAGACCGGCGGCGTCATGAATGTAATTGGCGCCGGACATGGCGACAAGCAGGTTCATCATGCCGCTCTCGTAACCGGCCTGGCAATCCACCGTCTTCGAATCCGTCATGCCGGCAGTGGAATAGTAGGGCAGTTTGTAATGCTGCGCCATCTGGCTCACGCCCGCGTTGACCAATCCGCGTTCGATGGGTCCCGAAAGATGCCCCATCGTGCGCATGTCGGTGATGCTCCCGACGCTGCCGCAGATGACGGGCGCGCCCCGCCGGACAAGCTGCGTCATGACCACACCGGCGAGGGTCTCGGCAGTGTGGATGACGACATTGGCGGCCAGCGTGATCGGCGACGTGGTTCCGCACAAAGGCTCGGTCGGCACCACCACGGGAATCCCCTCCTTCGCAAGGTAACACGTGAACTCGCCGTACACGTCGTCAATTTTCAACGGGCTGATGATGAGGGTGATGAACGAAACAAACGGGCGTTCCCGCAGCTTGTCCATCCCGCCCGCCATCAGCGCCGACATCTCAACCACGTCATGCAACCCTTTCGCGGAATAGATGCCGCCCATGATGTGTTTGGATGTGTTGGTGAGGGATGAGTAAAACCTGTTGACGTCGATCTCGTCCTTCTCCTTGATGTCGTTGGGATAGACGTTGATCGTGAAGACGTGAATGTTATCGAGCGCGTCCATGATGCGGGCCATGCCGCGCACATCACGGTTGGTGGATGGCCGGCGTTCGCCGGTTTTCATGTCGAGAACGTTGATCGCCGTGCCGCCCGTTCCCAGATAAACGTTGCTGCCTTCGAGAATGCAGTCGTTTTTGGGATCGCGTCCGCAGAGAACCAGCCGCGACGGGGCGGAATCAACGGCATCTTCGATCATGGATCGCGGGATGCGGACCAGGTTGGCGGATTCGTTCACAGTCGCGCCGGCCTTCTTGAAGACCTCGC
>JACQHZ010000239.1 GCA_016198745.1 Verrucomicrobiota bacterium | reverse complement strand
GGGGCAAGGGAAACGTGAGATGATGGCGGAACTGTGAACCCGCTCCACGGATCGAAAGAGTGGAGATCGGAAACCCTCCGTCTTCATTTGCGCGCGCCCTTGCCCTACTCGACTTTTGGGAATGGCGGGCGTTGAGCGGCGCTCGTTGCATGGTACGATCCGGGTCATCCTCAAGGATCGGTTTCAGATGGTTTTCTTGGGGCGGGCGTGATCCATCCCCCCGGCAAACCCTCACCGCGTTTCCCGTGGAAGCCTTTTCCCCGCCAACGAAATTGCAGGCTTCGCTCGACGAAGGATCGAGGGTTCCAACGCGTCGCAGGAGGACGCCCTCCTGCACAAACTGGAAGGTGATGCGGTAATGAATGCTCACGCGCAGTTCCCAAATATCAGGTGCGCCCTCCATTTTCTTCACGTGGAGTGACGGATAACGCGGGTTTGCCACGAAGAGAACCAGCGCCTTTGCCATGCGATCTTGAATCTCGGCGGGCAACCGTTGGAAATCCCCAGGAATTCTAATTATGGCCTGGGGATGTGTGGCACAGGCGCCCTCGCCTGTGTCTAGGGGGAAAATCACCCCGCCACGGCGGGATGCCACACAATCCACAAGCCATAATTAGCATTGCTGAAAAATGCGGCGGCAACTTGTTGAAATGTTCCGGTCTCAAAGACCTCACGCTGCCGGCGGAGTGCAAAGAGTTGACGCAACTGGCGATTCCCGTCCAATTCGGCAGGGTGCTTGTCAAGGCACGCGCCGGTTGTGGTGCGGCAGTTGGTAGGACGGTGGTTCTTGGTCGTTCATTGTGGCTCGGACACATGACGTGGGACAAAAACCTGCGAGCGCCGTTTTGCTTCAGCGATCTGATCGGAGGTCATCCGGGCGGCAATTGTTCGGATCGCTTGGGCGGCTTCCTGAGCGCCAATGCCCGGCTTCGTTTCCAAGCCCCATTTTCGGTTGCTGGATAACTCCAGCCATTGGTATGATTCAATCACATCCACAGGAACACCCGCGCCCTCAGAGCACATCAATCCGAGCGCGAACTGAGCAGGCGGATATCCGCGTTCCGCCGCCTTGCGGAACCATCCGCCAGCCTCGGTCAAGTCATTCCATGTCATATTGCAAATGCGGATTTGCCGGCATCCGAGATGAAATTGAGAATCAACGTCGTCACAATCCGCCTGAGTTTTCCGGAGCAAGACTTCAATTTGATCGAGCGTATCCGCGGTGTGACTCACACAAAAAACGCCGCTGATCTCATCGTAGTGCATCATCGTTCCTAAGGGAAAACAAACCTCATGCCCTTCCAGCCACTTCTTGATATCCGGTTGCGACGCCAACAACTTTGAGTGAGGAGTAGCTTCCGGAGTCATTATTGAACGCACCACCCTTGACGAAATCTGGAACGACCGGTTTGATAGCCCACCGTTGACCTCATCCCCCGAAACGATGCGAATGTCTTCTCCGGTTACTCGGTATCTCAAACCGCAAACAGTTGTGAGAAAGCGGATCACCGACCGCAGGGGGACTCGTCCCAAGTGGAGTGTGACCATGCATCCCGCAAGCTCCGGTTTATCGAAGGAGATACGAACGCCTTCTCCATCTGAATCGTTTCGCCGCGTTTCGTCATTGAGCCATGAGATGATGCGACTGAGTGGCGCATTGTCGAATTTGATCCTCGGGATGTTAATGGCGAATTTTTTATCCAAGATTGCGGTTTTGGCAGGGATGGCCTTGATTTCTTCCAAGTCCGCAAGTTGAATCGTCACCGCCGAGTCGCCTTCTATTTGCCCGTCTGAAACACGGTTTTTTTGCGGAGACTCGCATCCCATGAACGCCGTCGAAACAGCAAGGCAGAGCGCAATGAGCAGCGCAGGGTTCTTGATCCGATTGTTGTGTGGACGGCGTTGTCGCATAAAACAATTTGTCCGGCTTGTCACCAGATCGTTTCGACATGCGGATACACGAGGATATGAGCGTCCAATGTCCATGATCACGTCTGCGGCCAGAAATCCTCGAAGGCCTTTTCCCAGGTGCGCTGGCTCATGCGCTGACGGGCCGCCCGGCTCATGGCGCGGCGCAAATCGGCGTCGGCAGCCAGGCGCCGCATCGCGTCAAGGAGTGAATCGGCATTCTTCGCCTGCGTGACATAACCCGTCTCGCCGTCGTTTATCAGCTCGCGCGGGCCGCCCAGGTCGGAAACGATGGCCGGCAAGCCCGACGCCTGCGCCTCCAAAACCACGTTGCCGAAGGTGTCGGTGGTGCTGGGAAAAACGAAGACGTCCGCCGAGGCATAAGCGCGCGCAAGCGCCTCTCCCGACAGGAAACCGGTGAAAACCGTCGAAGCCTTGGGAAGACGCTTTTTCAATTCGCCAAGGTAAGGGCCGTCCCCGATCAAGGAAAGAAGCGCATCCGGTTGCTCCCGCAGCAAACGCAGAAAGGCGTCGGCAAGGATATCGAGGTCTTTCTCCCGCGAAATGCGCCCGACGTAAAGAAACCGGACCTGGCCGCCGGCGCCGAACATCTCCCAGAAACGCGGGTCGCGTTTTTCGGGGCTGAACATCTGACAGTCAATGCCGCGCGGCATGATCTTGAGCTTTTCGGATGCGAACCCGTGATCGAGAAGCGTCAGCCGATACGTTTCGCTCGGGACATAGACCAAATCCATCGCGCCATAAAACCATTCCATGTATTTCCAGGTAACCGCGCCCATCCGTTCGTCGCGCGTGAGGACGCGGACGTACTGCGGAAAATCGGTGTGATAGATGCCAACTGCCTTTAGCCCGAGGAGTCTGGCGGCGAGCAACCCCGCCAGTCCCACCGGCCCCGGCGTGCTGATCACGATCTCGGAAAACCGTTGCCGCCAGCAGTGCTCCAGGATGTCCAGGATGGGCGGAAACGACAGTTCCAACCCTTCGTACTCCTTGAGCTTGAACTCGCCGACGGGCGTGAAGTTGCGCACGGGCAGGTCGGTTGGATCAAAGCGCGACTTCGATGCGATCACTTCGATCTCCTTGCCGTGCCGCAACGCCACCTCGGAAATCCTTTGAATGGTGTGCGAGACGCCGTTCACGTCCTGCAAAGTGTCGGTGAACCAGGCCCGTTTGGGGCGGGCGAGTTCGGGCGGGAGTTGGTCGAGGAAACGACGGCTCGCGTCCATGAGAAGTTGGCGGTCCTTGGTGTGATGTTTGAAGGCGACAAAATAAGGCGCAACGCCAAGGGCGATCGGGCCGAGCGCGCTCACGGCCTGGAGACAATCGAGGATGTTTCCTTCCGCGAATTTCTCCAAAAGCCTTTGAACGAATGTATAAGAAAGTTCGTTGACGATCCGGCTGGCGATCCGGAAGGAGCGAATTTCCACCTCCTCGGTTTGCGCGATCTCGCCGGCGACGCAATCCTTGAAGGCGCCTTCGCGAAAGAGTTTGGAGAACTGGGCGCTGAGCGAAAGCTCCTTCTCCTCCGGCTTCTTGCGGCGCGCCGTCGCCTTGCGCGCGGCGTGACGAATTTTTTGGCTAAAGGTGAACTCGGCGGGATTTTGTCCGGCCACGAAGTTCTCGAACACCTTGACCATCAGTTCATGGCCGCTCTTGGAACCGCGCCTGAGTTTGTCGGAATAGTAGAGATAGGCGATGTTGTACAGGCTGTGGGAAAAGGTGAGCGCGGAACCGGCTTTGCCTCCGAAATCGCAACGTCCATCGCGCACGTTCCTCAGAAACTCGCCGCAATCCTTCGCAAGCGGCGTGGCGGTATGGGCGCGCGCGATGAAGACGCTCGAATGATCGTCCGAACCGCCCGTGAAAAACTTGACGTGCGCCTCATCCACCTGCGGAGGCAGGTTGTGGCGGTCGGCCAGATGCGCGATCGTCTCCGTCGTCAGGCAGCGGCAAATCCCGACCGCCGTCGCGCTGAGAGCGATGTCGCGCGCGCCGTTGAGTCCCTCGAAATGCTTGAACATCAAGAGCAGCTTCTCGAATTGATCGAGTGTGAGCCGGGCGTTGTTCTGATAAAAAGGATGCGCCACAGCGTGCAGGATTCCTTGCCGGCGCAAAAGGGCCGCGAGGTCCTGGATGTTCGCCCGCGCCTTCTGGATTTCGGCGTGCTGCGCCTCCGTGACGTCCCACGCCAGGATGTGCATCTTGCAGCCGTTTTCAGGGAAATAGGAGGTGATTTCCTCGCTGATGAAAACCTCGTCCGGATGCTTCGCCTTCAGTTCCAGGGCGCCGCCGATTTCGTCGTGGTCGCTCACCGTCACAAAATTCATGCCGGCCGCTTTTGCGCGATCATAGATCGTCTGCGGATCGGTGAAACATTCCGGCGCGCCGACGCGGCGCAATATCCATTCCGACGGTTGATCCGAAAACCTCGAATGGACGTGCATGTCCGCCCTGGACATTTCCGAGTTTGCCGCTGAACCGGTTCGATTCATGGAAGGGAAGATGATCCAATGTCAGTTTTCAGCCTGCGCATTCTCCGTTCTTGATTCCGCGAATTGAATCCATTCTGCATAAGTCGCGCATGCGCGCTGTTGCCGCGCCAGACCAATCAACCGCCGAATCTGCCTCCAAACGGCGGGATAATCAAGATCATGAGGATGCAGGCTGATCCGGAGCAGGTCGGCGCCCTGAAGCCGCCGGAACAGCCAGTCATTCCACGCCAGCGAACACGCCCGACGCCAATGCGCGCGGACGCTCCAGACGCACGAACGGGCGGGGAAACGCCGCCCGTTCGGGAGATGGACCATTTCGGAAATCGTGTTCGTGTAAAGAAAACCGGCCTCCCGCGCCGCGCGTTCCACTTCGGAGTTCATCAGCCAAGCGGGCGCAATGAAGCCGCTGACCTGGAAACCGAGGGCGCGCAGCATCGTCTGTCCCTTTTCAATCCGTTCCCGCGCCTGCGCGCCGGCGAGCGACAAAAACTCCGCCTCGCCCGCCGTGTACAGGCGTTCGAAAAACCATGCACCGTGTGTGCCGGACCTTGAACCCTGGTGCGTCCATCCATGAAGCGCGATTTCATGTCCGTCGGCCTGGCATTTCCGCAGCCACTCGCAGAGCGCCGCGTCCTGATCGAGCCGTTCTTCACTGTGGTAATTCGGCACCACCAGCAGGCTGGCGCGCGCGACGCCAAGCCCCGACAATTCTTCCACCTGCCGTCGCACACGGTCCAGCGTGCTGGTGGTGATATCATGAATGGAAACAACAAGCGCTGGAGATGTCACGCGGCCAAGCCTGCCGTGAACCGGGCGGATTTGCGAGACTTCGATGTAACGCCATTTTTTTCGACAATCTGCGGGCGGAGAGACATGCAGGTTTTGCACTTTGGATTCACCGCGATTCACAGCGCGGCGTAGCCGCAACCAACGAACTTGTCCCCCCTCTGAGGGGGGATGTAGCGGCGTCCCGCCGCGGCGG
>JACQHZ010000229.1 GCA_016198745.1 Verrucomicrobiota bacterium | reverse complement strand
CTCACCTACCGCTTGAACCTCATGGGGACAGGCGGGTTGCTGCTGAGAGCCAAGAAAGCGGGCTTTGTTTCGTCGGTGGGGTCTTTGATGAAAGCCATGAAGCAAAACGGCTATTTCCTTTCCGATCGCATATTGGATGGCATCATCGCTGCGGCAGGTGAATGAAGGCGGGAGCGCGTTTTGTCCGATAAACGGTTTCAAACCGCGCGACGGCATGAGCACCAGTGCACCCGCATCCGCACCAAAGCAGTGGCGAGGAGGAAATCGCCGGCGTGATGAGAATCCCCGCTCCCCTGCCTATTTATTTATTGATAAAATAAATCCATTGCACCAGGTTTGCCGTCATGAAACCACATGCACGCATGATCCTCCGGCCGTCCTGGCTCGCTTCGGGAGGGCTTTGCCTGACTGTCATGGCCGCCAGTGGCGCCACCATCGAATCCTCGACGTTTGATGGCGCTCCGGCCGTTGTCTTGGGAAATCATTGGAGCAAGGTGACCATGCTTCCTGCCAAAGGAGGGCGCGTGGCATCGTTCCAGACGCGCGCCTTGAAGATTGGCGACCAGACCGAAGTTCCGTGGCTGGAATTGGTCAACTGGACGCGCGAGTCAGGCGGTTTCCTCGATGACCGCGGCTCTTTAACCACCAACCCGTACACGGTCATCAAGCAGGAAGCCAAAGAGGGCCGCACGCGCCTCGAAATGAAAGTGGAGGAAATGCCCGGGCTGACGCGGTACAAGATGCTGGCGCCGCGGCTGCCATTGTGTTGCCGCTCGTGTACAACCAAATGGAAGCGACCTGCCTCGATGTCACCCGGCTCAAGGGGTCGGGTCCGGTGACGAATTTTTCCGCACGCCTGAACGCGGATGGCCTCGCAAGTTTTTCGCCGCGCGTGCTCTTCGAAAACCGCTGGCGCCTGGAAAAAACTCTGTGGGCGGATGACTGGCCGGAAGGACAAACGCGGCGCGTCTGGCTCAAGCTGCGGACCCCGGCGAAGCTCGGTCCGAAGAAAACGCACGAGGACGCAATCGGGCTCAGTGCGGACGGGAAACCTTTCGCCTCGATTCCGGTCCGGCTGGAGTTATTTCCGGTTGCGCTCCCCGAGAAGAGACTGACCGATTGCCTGCCATGGTACGAGGTTGACCTGGCCTTGAATCGGAGCGGCCTTCTCGGATCGCCGGAGGCGGAACAATTGGCGGCGTGGAAGGCGTATGCCGCCGATTTGGCGGAAGGCGGTGTGCGCAGCATCAATTTTGGCGGGCCTTACTACGCTCAGTTTTCGCAAGTGTTCGGCGGCAAAGGCGGTGTTCCCTTGAACACGGAGAAGCTGGACCGCTTTGTGGCTGTTGGAAAGGCGGTGGGGTTGGATCGGGCTTTCGTCCTCGATGCAAACCGGCCGCTGATTGATTACCTGATCAAGGCCGGGTTCACTCAAGTCGTCATTCCCATGCTCGACGAGAGTCCCTTGGTGTTGCCCGATGAGACCGTCGCGCTGATGAAAAAGCGGCGTCAGGAAATGCCGGATCAGGTGCCTCTGCACGGAGCGCTGTCGCCCGTCAGCATCGAACTGATCAATTTCGTCCAGCCCTACATCCGCACGTGGGTGTTTGGCGGCGGGCTGGCGGAATCCGTCCAGCAATGGCAAGACGAAGGGAAGATCAAGATCCCTGCGGATCAGGATTTCGGTTTCTACGGAGGCGGCGCTTACGTCTATAAAATGCCGTTTGAGGAGGGCCAACGAAATGGTTGGTACGCGGGCTGGCTACCGGTGCGTCACTGGGGGATGTATTGCTATCTCCGCGACCGCCCCGCGAACGAGCCATGGCAGGCCGTATTCCCGACGCGCGAGGGACCGGCCACGACCTCAGGATGGGAAGGCTTCAAGGACGGCAACGAGATCATGGAACTGCTCGCCATGCTGCGCGAGAAAGCGGGGCGACCCGGATGCATCGCCTGGCGCAAACAAATCGAAAGAATCGTCGGCGGACTGAAAGTCCCGCTGGGCGTGGATGCGACGATTTCCGACGGCGTCTCGATGCACACCATCCTGGGCGATTACCGTCAGGAATTGGCCGCGAAAAGGCTTTTGTTGGAAAAATTATGCAATCACCAGTGAAGCGCAAGACACATCTCCGTCTCGCCATCGCGCTCGACGTTCCTGACGAGTTTTGCCTGTGCCGCATCACCCCGTCGCATTTAGATAGGATGATGGCCGCGTGGAAGCGGTACGGGTTTCAACGCGTTTACTGGATTCACCACAACGAGCGCGGTGGTTTGCTCAGCAGTTTTCTTCCCGACCACCCGAACGTGCGGGCCAATCTCCCGCTTCTTGGCAAACTGCTGCCGATGGGTCGGGCGGCCGCCCAGCGCCACGGGTTGGAATTTTACGTGACCTACAAACCCTACGAATACGGCGGCGTGGTCGCGTCGGCGCAGAGCTTCGCCTTCAATGAGGCGACTCAAATAATCGAGATGGCTCCAGTTTTTCTGGGCGGCTTGCTGAGCAAGCTCCTCGAAGTTTTCCCGCAGGAAGGAGAGTTTGAGGTGTTTGAG
>JACQHZ010000228.1 GCA_016198745.1 Verrucomicrobiota bacterium | reverse complement strand
TCAAAGTTCACGGTTCAGGGTTCAGAGTTGAGGGTTGGCTTAGTGCGGACATTCTGCCTTCTGCTTTTTCTTTCATCCTTCATATTTCATCCTTCATCCTTTTCCTGCTGTCATCTCCCAAAGCTGCGCCGATGTCCAGCGAAACAAACTTCAACAGTTCGTCGTCCTTCATTTCCGTGAGAAGCGCCACGCCTTCATCGGAAAGCAATTGCTCGGCCATGGATTTCTTTTCCTCGATCAGCTTGTCGATCTTTTCCTCCACGGTGCCCCGGCAGACAAACTTGTGCGCCAGCACGTTCTTTTGCTGGCCGATGCGATAGGCCCGGTCGGTCGCCTGGTTTTCCACAGCCGGATTCCACCAGCGATCAAAGTGAATGACGTGCGATGCCTGGGTGAGATTCAACCCGGTCCCGCCTGCCTTGAGCGACAGAATGAAAAAGGGCGGACCATCTTCTCGCTGGAAGGTTTCCACCAAATGCCGCCGCTCCTTCACGGGAGTGCCGCCGTGGAGAATCAGTCCGGATTGTCCGAAGACCTCCCGCAAAAATCCCGCCAGCGGTTCGGTCATTTCCCGGAACTGCGTGAACACCAGCGCTTTTTCCTGACGCGCCCCGATTTCCTCGCAGATTTCCCGCAAGCGGCCGTATTTGCCGCTGTCGCCGGGAGAGAATGTCCCGTCGCCCAGCCATTGGGAAGGATGGTTGCAGATTTGCTTGAACCGCATCAGGTAGGCCAGGATAAGGCCGCGCCGCTGGATGCCATCAGCGGCCTCAATCTTTTTCGCCATTTCATCCACCGCCTTCTGGTAAAGCGCGGCCTGTCGCCGCGACAACCCGCAAAACGCGCGAAGCTCGGTTTTCTCAGGCAGGTCGTGAATGATGGTCTTGTCCGTTTTCAGTCGCCGCAGAATATAGGGGCGAACCAGAGTCCGCAGGGGACCGTAGTCCGTCGGGTCGCTTTGTTGCAGGCGCTTGACATAGCGCGCAAACTCGGCTGCTGAACCCATCAGCCCCGGATTGAGAAAATCGAAGATGGACCACAAATCCGAGAGACGGTTCTCCACCGGCGTGCCCGTGAGCACGATTCGGCCTCTGGCGCGCAGTTCCTTGACTGCCCGGCTCTGCCGCGCGCCCGCGTTCTTGATCGCCTGGGCTTCATCGAGAATGATCAGGCGCCACGTGAGGTTCTTCAGCCACGGCAAACGCGGCGCCATGCTGTAAGTCGTCACCACCAGATCGGCATCGGGAAGTTTTTTGGGCGAACTCTCCGCCAGTTTCTTCATCTCCTCCGGAGTGGACTCGGCCGGATGCGCAAAGCGGATGTTCAACCGGGAAGCGAATCGCGCCGCTTCCGCCCGCCAGTTGGCCATCAGCGAAGCGGGAACGACCAAGAGAGACGGGCCTTGCTCGACTTCGTCTTTTTCATTTGAGGGAAAAATCCCCCTGCCGCTGGTAGGGCAGCCTTGGGATGGGCTGGGATGGGGGATCTTCGATGCGTTCTTCAGACGAACCAACAGCGCCAGCACCTGCAGGGTTTTGCCAAGCCCCATGTCATCGGCCAGGCAGGCGCCCAGTCCAAGGCCGTTCATGAACCACAGCCAGCTTGCGCCGGTTCGCTGGTACGGCCGCAGATCGGCGCTCAATCCTTCCTCGCGATCCCACGGGTAATCGGCCTGGGACGGATCACGGAGACCGGCCAAAGTTTTTTCCAGCCAGCCGCCCGCCACAAAATCCGACCACGCTGTGTGCTGCGTGGATTCCGCCGCCTCCTGATCGCCCAGGGCAATGCCGGCGCCCGAAAGCAGGCGCATGCCCTCGAAAAATGAAATCCCTTCCGCGCTGAGTTTCTCGACCTTTTTCCAATGAGCCAGCGCCTCCTTCAACTTCTGCTGATCCACCTCCACCCACTTGCCCTTGAGCGGCACCAGGTTTTCGGTGGACACGAGCAACTGCCGCCATTCCTCGGCCGACAGCTTCTCGCCATCGAGCGTGATTCCCACCGAGAAATCCAACATGGCGCCGGCGTTCATGCTGGTGGTTGCCGCATCGCCGATACGAACCTGGACCCGTGGCCGCGGCGGCTTTTGGGCATTCCACCAATCGGGAATGCGAACAGTGAGACCGCTTTCCTCCAAAACGGGAACTTCCTGCAGAAAACGGTAGGCCTGCCGCGCATTCCAGGCCAGCGGGCAAAAAATATCGTTGGCATCCACCAACTCACGTATCAACGTGCTGCGTTCGGCGGCTTTCTGGACGGGCGTCAGGAGTTTGAGCAACGCCGGCTTGTCCCGCGCGCCCGCATATTCCTTGAGCGCATTACCCAGCGGCAAATGCTGTGCCTTGGCTTGGGCGGAGAGCCGATGCGTGTAGGTGGCCAGGAAGGCAAAGGGATGCGTTTCATCCCGCTTGTTCTCCGCCAGGTGAAACGTCACGCGGCCCAGGAGCGACCAGGCCGGGTTTTGGGCGTGGAGCCAGGCGGCTGCTCCGCCCTTGAAAGCGGTCATTTCCTGGCGGGCAAGCGCGTCCATCTCGGTCCAAAGGGACGTCAAGGTCGTGGCGTTGAGATATTCCAGCCCGCGCATGGGTGGCGCGTGGGAAACGCGACCGGCGAGTTCATTTTCGCCCGGTGGCGGCAAAGCCCCCCATCCCAGGGGGATTTTGCCCTCAACGGGCGGCGACCCGCCGTCCAGTCCCGGCGTATGACAGAGGCGGGTGAAGTAAACATGGGCAAAATCCCGCCACCAGGAACAAGAAGGCGACAGGGCGCTGTTGGTGGACAAACCGCCGAGCGCCAGAAGCCCGCAGGCGGATGAAGTCTCGAATGCCTTGTGCAGACGCTCGGTTTCGGCCGGGCCTGCCTGGGGATTGGCAGGCAGGCGGGATGAGACTCCGCCGTCAGAATCCGCTCCCGCCGCGTCAGTCAGCAAAAGCCGTCCGTGCGGGGTAAGGACCAATTGAGCCGTTGCGGAATCCGTGGACACTTTGCCATCGTGAGCCCCCGGCATCGTGTTTTCAAGCGCGACGAATTTACTGACACTTTAGCGTGGGATGAAATAACCTTTGCACTCGACCCGTCCTTCGCTGGGAACGAACACCGTCAGAAAAAATTGGAACGGCTGCGAGCACGCACTTGGTGGAACGGGTATTCGCCACGTCTGCCAGGCGGTGGGATAGATGGTCCCCTTCAACGCGGGAATGGGGCGCGCGACTCGCTTGCCGATCGTGCCCTCGATTCCCATTTCGTGGTCAGGATGTTGTCCTTGGAACGCAAGGCCGTTCTTGCTCCGTTCGGCAGTGATCACCAATATACCGCCGCGACTGGACGACGGCGCTTGACCCGCCAGCGCAAACACCCGGGGCGTTCCCGTGGTCGCACTCTTGGCCCACTCCTGCGGCGGGCGGTCTTTCTTGGATTGGTCAGGCGCCTGCGCGAGCGGCATCGGTTTTCTGCCTGGGTCTCTCGCGACGGCAAGCTTTAGTTCCACGGTATGCTCAACAAAGTTCGATGGGATCTTTTTGCTTGTGAACTTCCGTTGCAACGTCGGCGTTTCCCCTTGCGGCGCCACTTCCAGCAAAACGATCTCGAATGGGCGCAACGCCATGGTGGCGTTATCGCCTGTAAGCCGCGCGGGATTCGGGAACCAGCGATAAATCTCCCAGGTGCAACCATCGGGCAAACCCCACGCGGAGTTGAGCTGCAAGGGAATGGCCGCATCGCGCCAAACGCAGTTGTACAGCGCCAGAAACGCGCGGCGTCCATCCGTACAACAGTAACCGTAAGGTTCATTTTTCCAAGGGTTCCCAAGAATAAACCGCGGGTTTCCAAAACACTCCGGTCGCGCCCGCAGCAGCGCGAGAAACTGCGCCATCTGCCGTCGCTCTGCGGGACTCAACCAGGCGTAATCGCTCCACGGTTGAGCAAGCAAGTGGCCGCGGCATAGATCCATGACGAAACCTTTCTGCCAGTGTTCTTTACCGAGGCAACTGTTCCAAGGCCAATCCGACAGCCATACGCCGAGCGAGTCCTTGCCAAGCGGCGGCACGTCGTTACAAAACCATTGCGCCTGATCAAGCCCCTGCGTCACACCGTCGCGGGCAAACAAGGTTGGCGCGGGTGAGGGCGTCGCGGCCTCCATCGCCAGGCCGGGTTCGAACATCGTGTCCGCGTACAGCAACCACCACGGCGAACGATAGCCCCAGTACAGCATAAGAAACGCGTCGGCGCATTCCACGTCCATCGCACGGAGCAGTCCGATGACGCTCTCGTGGATCGCTTCGATGGAATAGAGGCCGGGCAGATGTCCGTGTGCGGGGTTGTAACAGATCGCCCGCAGGCTGTCGAATTTCAGCAACCGCACGCCGTTCGTGCGCAGGTGATGACGTAGCGCGGTCTCGTGGATCGTGCGCGCGGGTTCGGATGCCAGGCAGATGAAATGTAGGAGGCGCCCCGGATCGGGATTGGAATGATACGCCGGATCGCCCGCGCGCGACGGCGACATGACGGGATTGTCGCAGATGCACCAGTTGTCGAGCCACAGCCCCATCTTCATCTTGTGCTTGCGCAGCTCGCGCTTCAACACGGAGAAACCATTCGGAAACAGATCCGCATGCGGCCGTTCCAGGTCCCCGCGCTGGTCGGCCCAGAATTCAAGCGAGTAATAGTCGAAGCCACAGCCTTGCTCGCGTTGTGCGCGACCGACCTTGCGGAGGTTATCGAGCAGCAATGCCTCGCTTTCCTTGTCGCCGAGAAATGCGTCCTGCGGGATTGGCCACGAACCGAACGGCTCGAAAATCGCATACGGCTGGTTGTGTTCGCGTCGCACCCGCCGCATGCGGCTGCGCACGTGGTCGTGGAACGCGCGGCGCGCGCCGCCCTTCGCCGCCACGCCGAGGACGATCTCCATGCAATCAAATCGTTCTCCGGGCGCGAGCGCTTTGCCCGGATACTGGCGCAGTTCGACGCGGCCATTTTCCCCCATCGCCCAGCCCGCGGGATGCGCGAGGCCCACAAAACGTTCGTCGTCGAGATAAACGGGAAATCCCTGCTCGCCATCGGAAACGCCCGCGCCCGTGCGGTAGCTCCCAAGGCGAACGTTCATCAACCGCACGTCGCGCCCCGATTGGTTGGTGATCTGGACAAACTTGTGCAACGTTGGCTCGTTTGCATTCCAACGGTAGATCACACGGGCAGCCAGGCCTGAACTCTTCAAATCGAATACCGCCTCCGCCGCCCTTCCTTTTTGCTGCGTCACGCGCCAATACGGCGTTGTCAGCGGGGTGCCCACCGTTAGATACTGCTCGAACGGCGGCGCGTAGTGGTCGAGGAAGGGTAACGAGCGCGCCGCTTTTGGATCGAGCTCGTTTAACCATGCGGTGCGGCGGATTGGCGCGGCCAGTTGCAGCGCAATGACGTTGTCCTGGCCGAAGCGGAGGAATCGGCGGCCCTTCGATTGCGGACCGAAATCAAAGACGCCGGGCTCATGCCAGCGGCCGGAGACCCGGCGCGTACCGAGAACCCGGCCGTTCACGAAAACGCGCATGAAACGAAAATCGAACAAGCCCAGGTTGCCCAGCACGAGTGACAACGGCTGCGCGCGGCAGTCGGCGGGCAGGAAAACGTGGGTGCGCGCCCAGTAGTGGCGCGGGCAAACCGTCTGCCAGAAGAACGCGGGGTTCAGATGGCTTGGCCACTTCGCGTCGTTGAACTCGGCGTAGTGGAATCCCGCGCGATATCCGGGATCGGCGTTCGGAGTGAAGCGTCCTTCCGCGGACTCCATCCCGTGCCAGCCAAGAATCCAGATGCGTCGTGCGGCGGTGTCAAGATCGCATTCGAGTTCTTGCCCCCGATGCATCGCAAGCGTGCGGCCCGTGATCCGATTCTCCCAGGACACGGCGCGCAGGCCGTCGGCGACATCGAGCCGAAACACGAACGCGGGCGAGCGAAGTTCGATTACGTTTCCATTACGGACTACCTGACAGGGTGGTTTTTGCATGAACAGCCTTCTCAGAAAACCCTCGGCCACCTGCGTGCGGTTCTGACCTGTGCGATCATCTCTGCGAGTAATTGGCCGTGAGCTTTTGCACTTGCGGCACAGGCGACATCAGCGTGACGATGATGGACGATTCCGCCAACACGCCGTCGCGCCCAGCCCAATCGGTGAATGAAGCCGCCAAGGCAATGCATGCGAGCGAGACGTTCTTCAACCGGGTGCTCCGGCGCTCGGAAGTTTGAATGGGTTGTTCAGGATTCAGGGTGATGTCTTTCCCGTCGGAATCGCGCCAACGTCTGAAGAATCCGGTGTGCCCCACAGGCAACCCGGTCCGTCAACGATCACACCCTCTCCGACGGTCACTCCGGTGGCTTTAATGAAAAACTGCTTCGCGAGGTCCGTCGGAAAATCTTCCGAAAAGTGGACCTTTTCAAGCAGCCCCCCCAGGAACATCGATTGGGCGGTCCCGTCCGGCGCCTCGGCCCAGCCGTGTTTCACCTTGCAGTTGCGGAAAATGGTCCGCTTACCGGGAGTAAAAATCAAGGCTCTAATCTTGTGAGCCACAAACTCGCAACCGTCATAAGCAATGTTTTCCCCGCCTTCCCGGTCGGGACTGGGTTCATATTTAACAAGGGCCTCGGCCCGGTAAACCCCATTCGTTCCATATTCGAGATCTTCAAATCGGCAATTCTCATAACGCGTTGCCAAAGCCGCATTGGTCGAACCGTACCCCCAAACCGTGCTCCCGTGGAAGGAACATCCTTCAAACTTGATCCCCGGTTTCGTCACCCAGGTGGACCAGGCGGTCGTACCCCAAAAGGTGCAGCGCACAAACCGCGTGTAACCGGCGTCCCCGGTATCAACCACCATGCCGCATCCCGTATTATTCACAAACTCACAATCTTCAAAGAGCCCATCGCGACCGACGGACTCCTCCGCCTCAATATCCAGGCCCGCGGCCGGCGGCGTATTAATCCCCCCGCGCCCGTTGTGATTGAATTTGCAGTGCCGCACCGTGAGGCCGCGACCCCCAACCCACGAGAGACCCTGGCGCCCGTTGTATTCGCTGGTAACCTGGACCAGGGTATGCGGCGTGGGCGGATCGCTCTCTTTCAATCCCGTCCAGCCGATGATGATGCCGTCGAGCGCGTGATGATGTGTGTGGACGTTCGCGACCGTGACGTTGGAGTTGTTATAGAGGAGGATGCCGTTGGCGGTGAGTTGACGGCCACGGTCGCCAAACTCGCCGCCAAGGATGTGCTGGGCGAGGTTGCCGTCGAGGTCGAGGTCGCGGATGAGAACATTGACCGACCCCTGGATGTCGAACATCGAGCCAATGTGGTTGCGGCAGTCGGGATCGGTGAATGGCATCGTGGGGTTGATCGGTTTGCCAGTCTCCTTGTCGAAGGAACCGTAACGCAGGCCGGGCGCAATTCGGATCGTTGCTCCGTGACCTTCAATCGACAATCCATTGACATTTTTTACGCTGAAAATCGGCTGCGCTTTGTCGTATGGAAACTCACCGTCTTCATGGGTCTGCAACCCCACCATATAAATCCCTTTGGGAATGCTGAGCACCCCGCCGCCCGCCCCTTCAATCTGCTCGGCGGCCTGCTGAAATGCGGCGGTGTCGTTGCTTTTTCCGTCACCCAGGGCGCCACATTTTCTGAGATCCACCCGTGGCCCCTTGAGGTCTGCCAGTGAACCGCCCGATGGCGTCGAATCTTTTCCGAACAGAAAGATCCCTCCCATGGCGGTCATCAGAATCCAAGCGCATGGCATCACCGGGCCGGGACGAAAAAAAACAGGATGGTGGTTCATGCGGCCGCTTGGAAGCACGCTAATAAGGATGCCAGAAACATCCTCCATAACTACAGGGAGGATTGGGGGCATCGGGTGGAGTATCATGCCCCCTTTTTCTCCAAGGGGCGTTGGGATAGTACCCGGTTCCATCTGAAGCTCCTGCATTTAACCACTCCACATGACCGTCGCAGAAAACCCAATTCAACCCTTTTCCTTGATGCCTGCCTGCGGTTAAGCCCCACAATTCAAAATGACTAATTGACCACCATACTTCACTGGTGGTCTCGGTGGCCAGGCAAGTTTGCGAAGGTTTTGCTGCTTGAGCAAGTTTACAGGGGGGCCAGCCGGGTGGCGCCGCCGGAATAACTCCCAAGAGATATCGGTTTATTCCGTAAGAACGGGTAGCGCCAATACCCGCCGTACCATTTTCCGTCGAGCCTCGCGAGGGACATCCGGAATCAAGCAGTTCCGTGCTCTTATTTAGATAAGGCTTAAGGGCTGGCCTAAATCCATAAATATCTCCTACTCCTGGAAAGTAGTCATCACAATCACCAGCATACATAAACACCGCAGAACCAACCTGCCTCAGGTTATTCATACATTGGATGCACTTGGCCGTCTCTCTTGCGCTTTTGAGAGACGGCAACAACAGCGCGGCCAGGATGCTGATGATGGCGACCACCACCAGCAGTTCGATTAGCGTAAACGATTCCCAACGCGAGAAACCGTTCGCCCCACTAACCAAACCGTGTGCGTTTCCATTGATGCGAATACCCTTCGCGAAAGGTGACCCACTGGAAATTCGAACTCTTCCCGCTCGCACGTGACCGCCGCACCTTTTGTCTTCAGTTTCATATCTTTCCATGGCAAACTGTCTGGGTTATCCGAATATAGTTTGCCAGCGCCGACCGGACAATAGATAATAGTCCAAATAACAAGCATTTTCATCCAATGCGCTCCTACGATCGCACCCACCGCACCGTCTTCAATCACCAGTACCGTCTGTTCCCCACCCACCCTATGCGGTCGATGTGGCATTGCGCGCTCATGTGCGGCCACGCCCAAACGCTGCCCGATTGGGGCATCGGTTACCGCGGCCAGGGTTTCCTGCTTCAATCCATTTGCCGAGGCAAAGGCTGGGTGACGACGAACGACCGCCGTTTCCCCGCCGACGCGGGTGACTTGATTTTTCTCGACACCCACATGCCGTACGAAATGGAGGTGAATCCGCGCGACCCGTGGGAGCATTATTGGGTGACGTTCGACAGCGCCATCGGCCATCACTGGGTCGAACACATGGACTGCAATCGCTGCCCTATCTTCCATCCTTCCCGTCCGGAGCGTGTCCTGCGGATGTTCCAACGGTTGTGCCAATTCGCTCGCCGGAAGCCGCCCGGCTTCGAGGGACAGATGTCCGTCCTCATCCACGGCATCGTGTCCGATCTATTTACCGAGCAGGCGAAGGAACGCGCGCGCGGCCTGGATGCAGCGGCAGCGAAAGCGAGGGAGAATCTCCGTTTGAATTCTCCGCTCGCCGTAAGGAAGGCGCTGAACTTCATTGACAATTATCACCACATGGCAACGTCAGCCTCGAAGATGGTGGCGGAGTCTGGCGTCGGCCGGTCGCGTCTCTTCGCGCTTTTTAAAAAACACGTGGGCCGTTCTCCCATGTTCCTCTTGTGCGACAATCGCATTCATCACGCGCGGGAGCTGCTCCGGCACACCAATCTGCCCATCAAGAGCATCAGCGTCCAGATCGGGATCGAAGATGTGAATTATTTCTCCCGATTGTTCCGCAAGAAAACGGGCGTCAGCCCGCGGCGCTACCGTGCCAAGAGCCACCGGCGCCTCCACTTGCCATCCGCGACGAACAGAACCGTGGACGGTTGCCCAAACAGCAACGACTGATCATGAAAATCCTCGGCTTTGGTGACGACGATCTCTTGCTGTGCCGCTGCTTTTTGCCAGATGCTTTCAAAAGAAAGGATATTTCGTGAGGGTCCATCGCGCCGAATTCGCGAATCAGCGGGTCTCAGTTAAGGGCACCTCCGGAAACCCATTTTCTTTGTGACTCTCGTGATCCTTCGGATTCTTTTTCCCTCTGTAGGAGCCGCTGCCAGCGGCGACCGGTCGCGGTTGGCAACCGCTCCTACAGGGTTTCCGGAGGTGCCCTCCAT
>JACQHZ010000227.1 GCA_016198745.1 Verrucomicrobiota bacterium | reverse complement strand
CGCCTCGGCGGCGACCTCATCGGAACCGACCGCAAGAAGATTTCAAAAGACTGCCTGACGCTCAGGGTCGCACGCTATCGGGCGCATCGAACCCAGTGGACCGGCAAGCTGGAATACGAGGTGGTCCCCGAATTGCTGGAACGCTTCAGACCGCTGCCGCTTGCTGAGACCAGGATGTTTTGGCTGACTCTGCATATTCCGGCCGACGCTCATCCCGGCCTTTACGAGGCCGGCGTGGCGCTGAAAACGTCTGCGCCGTCAGAGGTCAACGTCCCGTTTCGCGTCTGGGTTCTGCCCATGACGCTCCCGCAGACATTAAGCCGGACATTCGGGATGTATTACCTGAGTCCATTGTGCGCGCTGGACTCCTCGGAAGCGGCCATGAATTTGTACAAACAGCGCGGGCTGCTTGAACGCATGCGCGAGCTTCGCGCGCGCGATTTCCGTGACATGCGCGATCACGGCGTGAATATGATCCAGCCGGCCATTTGGACGCGCGTGTGCGAAAAAGCGGGACAGATCTCGTTCGATATCCCTGCGGAATATGTTGACGCGGCGCAGCAGGCCGGCTTGTTGCAAAAACCTTTCATCGGGCTGACGCCCAACCTCGATGACATCTGCGCCATCACGGGGACCCCCCGACTCGCACCCAAAGGCGGCGCGGACGTTCCGCCGCCGTTCTCCGAGTCATTCAATCGGATTTATCTCGACGCCATCCGATTCGTCCAGCGTTTGGCGAAAGAAAAGGGCTGGCCGGAAGTGCTTTTCTATGTGGTTGACGAACCATCGGACGCCCAGAGAAAAGAAGTCGGCAAACGCCTCTGCCGCCTTGTGCATCAGGCGCCCGGCGCCAGGACCTTTGTCACCGGTTGCGCCGCGGAGAGCTATCTCGACGCGGAATTTCTCAAATTGATCGATGTTGTCTGCTACACCGACGCGGGTTCTGTGCCCGACGAATCCAACTTGCGCGAGAACCGCTGGTTTTATCCCAATAGCGTTACGGCATCATCGGGAAACGCTTCTTTTGCGCGATTCGCGACCGGTCTGGGTTTTTGGTTTTCAGGATTGCACGGGTGCGTTCCCTGGCGATATCTGGCAGGCGAAGACAGCCTGGAGACCGATCTCGACGGCAATATGACGGATTTTTTTCTCGCCTATCCCATGGCTGAAGAGCATGTGCCGACGATCCGCTGGGAATGTTGGCGCGAGGGCGTTGATGATTGTCGTTACCTGACGCTTCTTGAGGAAAAGATTCAACTCGCGCGCGCATCCCGAAATCCCAGCGCCATGAAGGCTGCGGTTCATGCAAAGGAGACGCTGGATCACCTCCGGACCTTCGTCCCGACACTCCGGCAGTTTGCCGCCGGCATCGTTCCAGCGGCCATCGCCGGCAACGCAGGCGCCGGAACTTTTGATCGTGAAAGCTGGGTGCGCGCCCACTGCGCGCGAATCCGATGGGTTGTTGCGTGCCACGCCCTCCAGATTGAACAGGCGCTTTCCGGCGCGCCCGCGATGCCTGTCCCCCCCGCCGCTTCAAACGCTGTCGAGATTGACGTCGCGTCTTATCCCGATTTGCCCGATCACCGCTGTGACGGGACGGGTCGCAGCCGGTCGTTCCTGGAAAAATCGCTGGGCGCAGCCGCGGCGCAGAAGATGGTCATGGATGGCAACCTCAATGAAGACTGCTGGCGAACCGCCGCGCGGGTTCAACTGGTCAATCGTGAGGACGGTTCTGTTCCGCGCGAAAAAACGGAGGTCATGGCGGCCAACGACGCGGCGAACGTGTATTTTGCATTCAGATGTTATGACTCGGACATGACAAAGATCACGGCCAAGATCACGCGCCGCGACGAGAGCGTCTGGGATGATGATTGTGTGGAAGTGTTTCTGGGCAGTGAAATCGGTTGCCGTGATTTTTATCACTTCATCGTCAATGCCAATGGCGCTTTGACGGATGCGTTCTATCCATCAGGCGAGTTGCGCGTGAAGTGGAATTCCAACGCGGTGGCTGCGGCAAGGAAGTTTGACGCCTATTGGCAGGCAGAATTACAAATCCCGCTTTCAGATATCGGGCTTGTCGGAAGCCGCGCTTTCGGACTGAACTTGTGCCGCGAGGAAAAGACCTTTCGGGAAAACACCTGTTGGTCCACCTCCGGCGCAGGATTTGACGCGCCCAGGGATTTCGGGAGATTTGTCTTGTCGGGATCAGCCGCCTGTTTTTCCAGGATCGAACTGCCCCGGCCGAGTTTTGGCCCGAATGATCTTAGAATTGAGATCGCGAATCGCGCGGCGCAGGATGCGAGTGTTGTCGCCGTCATGAAACTTGCGTGCGCGAACACACCGCTCCCCAGGGAATGGAAGACGGACGCCCTCCGCGTGAAGGCGGGCGCAACCATTCAAGCGCGCCTGCCGTTTGAAATATCAGGCGCCGGAGATTTTGACGCAACAGTGACGCTGTTGAGTTGCGAAAATTCAGAATGCCTGGACAGCAGGGAACTGAAAATACGCGCGGCGGAAATCCTGACTGCAACGCCAAACGCCTATTTTGTGACTCGCGGCCTCGACCGGTTGAGCGTCGTGTGCGACCTGAGCGTCAGCGATGCGCTGCTGCGGCGCTGTGCCTTGCGCGCGGAAATCCTGCGTTCAGGAGAGGACACCCCGCTCGCTGTCAAGCAGACAAAGGCAGGCGAAATCTCAGGCGCGCGCTGCCATATTGGGGTGAACACGGCCAACCTGGCGCCCGGCAAGCATCGGCTTGGCTTGACGCTTGAGACCGGCGCGCAAGAGGCGGTTTTTACAAGGACGTTGGAATTCCGCGTTGTGGAATCGCCGGCGGACCTGATTCGATGACCGGCGCAAGGATATGACACCACAGAGGAAAGAATACATGAAAAACTGGTTTTGCACGGTCGCACTGACCATCATCCTCATGACTGCAACCGGCCTTGGCCAAGACCTGCCTGCGCCCAGACAGGGAGATGCGCCTGGCTGGAGCGTGACGCTGGCGGTGGACTTTGAAGACACCGCTGTTGATAAGAATGGCGTCGCGCCGGCTGATGCGAAGAACCTGCAGTTTGTCGAAGGCAAAAGCGGCAAGGGCTTGTTGCTGCGCGACCAGGTGTTGCTATCCTATCTCACGGCTGGAATTGCGGATGCATACGCGGGGCGCATCGAGTTCTGGTTCAAACCCAACTGGGAAGGCGCGGAGAAAAAGACGCGAACTCTTTTTGTGGACGACGATTCCTATCTCCGCCTCTTGAAAAGCGAAGGCGGCCAGATTTGCTTTCAAGCGTTTCGCGTGGACTGGCAGCAGGCGCTCGCTCTGGGGCTTGACGTTCAGGCTTGGAAGCCGGAAGCATGGCGGCATGTCGCTGTCCGGTGGAGCGCCGATGAAAAATCACTGCTGACGCTCGATGAAACGACCCGGGACGGGTGGCTGACTTTCGGCAACTCGACGTTCAAGTTGGGCGCCAAGCTGTATATCGGGGCAAGACCGGGGGATGGGGCAAAACTTCCGGCGGATGGCGTGATCGACGAATTGCGGATGTACCGGCTCATGCCGCAGAAACCACAAGGAGGCGCCAAATGATCGTGCGAGAGAGAGAGCACCAATTGTTCCTGGATGATGCTGCGATTGAGTCGTATCAGAATCTCAAACGGCAGTATCACACGCCGCAGCGGCTCGGCATTGTGCTTGAGCCGGACCAACCGTGGGAATTGAACGCAACCATTGTGTACGGTTCCGTGTTGCGCGATCCTGCGAGCGGCAAACTGCGGATGTGGTACACGCAGTTCAGCGGTCAGCGGGGCGTTGGCAGAGACATCCTGTACGCGGAAAGCTGCGACGGCGTTCGATGGGATAAACCATCCCTCGGACTGGTTCCCTGCCACGGTTCCAAACAAAACAACATCGTCATTCCCGCAGCGCATCCGGGCTATCCGGACGGCGCGAATGTGATCCATGATCCCAACGAAAAGCGCGCCGACAAACGCTACAAATTGATTTGTTGCCGGCGCGACGGGAAAGGCAGGAACTACGGTCTGTGGGTCAGCTTCTCACCGGACGGTTTCCAATGGCGCGATTGGATCGGACCGGTTGCGCCGGCCTACGGCGATCGGAACACGCTGATGCACGATGCAAACCTGGCGCGGCCTTATGTGGTGTTCACCAGGCCGCCGCCGGCGCAGATGGTCGAACGCTTTCACAAGAGAATCCTCATCCGGCTGGACAGCCGCGATATGCGCCGCTGGCAACAATCCGATATGCTCCTGCAGCCTGATTTGCGGGACCCGCTGGACGCGCAATTTTATTCCATGGTTGCCTGCAAGTATGAATCGCTGTACCTGGGCTTCCTCCAGCAGTTGCATTCCAGGGACGACCGGCTCGACATCGAACTGGTCACCAGCCGGGACAGCATTCATTGGCAGCGGAATGCGGAGCGACAGCCGTTTTTAAGTTCGGATTTCGAACCGTCGCTCGCTTCCAGGTGGATCGGGTTGTCTTCAAATCCGCCGATTGAAATCAATCGCCAGTTGTTATTTTTCTATGAAGCGCGAACTGAAAGCCATGGGCTGCCTTCGCTGACAATCGCGCCGCGCGGCGCCATCGGGCTGGCGGTCATCTGCAAAGACCGGTTTGCTTCCCTTTCATCCGGATTTGTGCCTGGAGAACTGGTCACCAGGCCATTTGTCTGTCCTGGCGGCCGTCTTCTTCTCAACCTGAATGCCGCCAACCACCTGGGAACCACCGAGTACGGAATCCATGCCGGCGGGACAAAAGTTGCGGTGCTGGATGAAACGATGCATCCTGTTGACGGCTTCAATTTGAATGACTGCAAGCCCTTGAACGCGGATTTTCGAATGGGCACAGCGGTTGCATGGAAAAAAAGGAGCCGCCTGCACACCCTTGCGGGCAAGAGAATCCGATTGCAGTTCTGGCTGGCGCACACCGACCTGTATTCCTTCTGGTTTGACATCGCTGATCCATAAAATCAGACAGGTGTCACTCATGAACGCCCAGTAGCGCCGGTCCGAAGTCAGGGTCTTCGTTGGTACAGGATAATTTCCGGACGGACCATTTTTCCCGTTGGCGCTGAAACCGGGATGACGCGCTCGCGGGTGTAGTGCTCGCTCAAAAAACGCGGCAGCCACTCCAGAATCATCGGTTCGGATTTCGGATGCGCGAGCCAGGACGTCGGGAGGCGCACGTGCAACAGGCAGCGCGGCGGCGATTGTTCCAGACGCGTCATCAAATCCGCCTGCATCCGCCGGGCATACGGCTGCGGCTCCATCAGCGGATACATGTAGATGTGCGGGATGCTCGAACGACGATGCGCATAAAAGAAAATCTGCGGTTCCGATCCGAGCACGGCGATCCGTTCTTCCGGCGCGGTCATCCGTTCGATCTGACGCGCCGCCTGCCGCGTCTCGACAAAGGCGTTGTTGGGATAAAGACGGCGGCACGCCGATTCCGCGTCCGACGCCAACAGGGTTCGCCATTCCATGGCCAGCGGATAGAGCAGAAATAGGAAACAAACGCCCTGCGCCAGAAGAACACCGTGTTTGTCGAATGCAACGAAGAGTCTCGCTCTGGCAGGACCATCCCGACGGCCGGAACGGGAGGGGATAAACCCCTCCCCTACACTGGATCGGGCAACGCACCTTTGAAATGCCTGCACATGGACATGCCGAAATCCGAAGGCCGCCGCCAGCGACAAACCCGGTAGAATGAAAATGAAGTAGTGCGGACGGAAGATCAGACCGGGGCATGTCGCCAGAAAACCGGCCATCAGCAATCCCGTGATGAAATAAAACGTTTCTCGATGCCGCAACCACGCCTTCCTCAGTCCCAGCAGGCCGATCCCGAAAATCGTCAGCAGATCAAGCGCAACCGGCGTGAATTGGCCGGTAAAATGAACGACCCCATCCCTCCAGGTCCAGACGGCGCCGTAGTGTCTGGCATAATCGAAACACCAGAACCAGAACGGATCGAAGGCGCCGCACGCACGCATCCACAGCGCAATCGCAAACACCGGCAACGCTGCGCCCGCGACATAAAGCGCGCCGTTCACGGCGATGAACCCCGCGTGTGAAAAACGTTTCCCGCTTTTCACGGTGGCGAGTGGCGCGACGCGGCGGGTCAGGGCGCAAAACAATCCCAGCAGAGTGAATGCAAAACCTTGCTGCTTCATGCAAGCCGCCACGCCAAGGAAAACCCCGGCAACGAACAACCTCCATCCGCGCGGGGGGATCGTCATCAGAAAAAGACCGATCATGGCCGGCAGCACGACAAAATGTTCGGCATTGGCGGTGATACCCAAAACCGATGGGGAAAGGCTGCTCACCGCATACGTTGCGGCTGCCCATAACCCCACCGTATCGCCCGACACGCGATCTGCTGAATCGTCGGCGAGGGTTGAGCAGGCCAGCCTTCGGCCGATGAGGAAGATCACAAGCGCCGTGGCGGCATTCATCAAAATCAAACCCCATCGGATGCCGGAATCGGTCGCTCCGAAAACCGAGAGGATGAGGGCATAAGCGGCGTAAATGCCCGGCATCTTCATCGCGTACGCCTCGGTGTAGGGCGGCGCGCCCTGGAGCATCAATTGCGCCATGTAGGCATACTCGCCTTCGTCGCGTTCCAGGGGCATGTCGGCCAGATGCATTCGCACCGCCCATGCACCCAGAATCACCAGACCGAGACCAAAACGGAACATGCGCGGCATGATCGGCGATGAACACAAATCGGGCGGCGCTGCCGTGGGGTCATCCGTGAGCGGTTGCATGGACGTTTCCTGTACTACTAACGTTCAATTTCTTGTTTTCCGGAGAAGATTTATGAACCACAGAGGTCTCAGAGGTGCGCAGAGGGAAATCCCTGGAACTCTCACGCGATTCAGCAATCGCGTGGGAGTTCCATGAGGTGTTTTCTCTCCTCTGTGAACCTCCGTGTCCTCTGTGGTTAACTCCCCCATCCCATCGGTTGCGGCTACGCCGCGCTG
>JACQHZ010000234.1 GCA_016198745.1 Verrucomicrobiota bacterium | reverse complement strand
TTCCCACCGGATCGTCCCTACACCCCTCACGGCAGCTACTTGGAAAGAAGAAAGCTGCCCGACCTGTGTTGAACGGCTGGCTCAATTTACTTGAGCAGCCCTGGCTCAATTTTCGTGAGCGGTATGGCCCGACAGCAGACGCGGCACGCCCGCCCCCGCCGCCTCCTCTCCCAGTGGAAGAGGATCGAGGCGAGGGTGCGGCCATGCCGCTTGCTCCGCAAACAACCCGATGGCGGGCTGCTCGAAAAGCTGGTCTTCGGTGAAGGCGTGCGCGCTCATTTGCAACAACTCTTCTTCCGAGACTGACTGACGGCTACGTTCTTCAACTTCCGCAATTTCTGCTGATAATCGCGCTTCCGCTCACTGGCCGAGCTTGAACAATCGCACCAAGGCAGAGCTTCATCGTAGTGGGCGATGAAGTCGGATTTCCCGGATCTCTTCATGGCGGCATTAAACGCGGTTTCCAATTCGCGGGCCAGTTCCGGCTCAAGCGGGCTGGTGCGTGCGCGGAAACGACTGGCGAGCTTCGCATCAATCGTCGAGCGATTCGTGGGGGCAAGACTGTCGGCAAGCTGGGGAAACAATCCGACATTACTCGGTGCGAGTGACTCGAAGAGCGACGGCGCTTGATCATAACGAAATGGCTTCTGGCCTGAATCCCAACGCAGTTCAACGCAGCCTTTCGGACTGCCGCCCGCATGGTCAAAGCGTTCGACTGGCGGTGTCACGAGCAACAGTCGAGCACCAAGTTGCCCGCCTTGGACGAATGCCAAGCGGTCGCCGTTGCGAATCTGACAGTTCTTCGGATGCAACAAATTTTTCCCATGACAACCCGTGCAGCCGAAACTGCCGAACTCCCAGAACGGGTCGGTGCGCTGGTCATCCTTGCGTGGCCGCCGCAGCATTACGATGAACAGGCGGGCACTCATGCAGGATTGTTCTCCACCACCAATTCCGGATTCTGCGCGAGAAACCAGCGGTAGAATTTTGCGGTGTCGTAGAAGGCGGGCAACCTCACGCTGCGGTGGATGTAGCCGTCCTTGATGTCGAGGCCACCCCAAGCGTCCAGCAGGTCGTTGCGCACGCGATAGACACGGTCACGCAATTCGCCGATGGAAATGCAACGGCGCAAGCGGCCAGAGACGCCGGGTTTCGCGCGCACGACAATGTCACTGTCGCCCGGCACGCGACGCGTGTGTGCGTTCTCAGCCCATCGCAATTTCGGGACGGACTTGGCCGGGACAATTTCCCCGACCACATACAAACCGATGAGCGCGTAGATGAGCGGACGCGCCGGTCCGTCCACCGGCCGCAGAGCGGCGAAGAACGCCAGCAAGTCGCCAGCGGTTAGCAGGGAGGCGATGCGTTTTCCGCGTTGGCCTTGGTCGCCGTAGGTGAGTTGATCAAAATCCGGGTCGATGTGCGTTGGCTGGCCGAGTAGCGGCGGAGGCAACTGCTCACCAAAGCGTTTCGCCACCGGAATGAACTCGTCATAGCGGCGGGACATGCCGTCGCGCAGTGCCTTGGTGTCGGTGATGGTGACGTAGGCAAACTCGCCAGACGCCAAGCGCATCGGCGCATTCCAGCAGCCGTCTGTCGAATCAATGCCGACTCTGACGAGTAACCCTTTCATTTTTCCCAGTAATTCTCCGTGAGCGGCAGCGGCTCGTAGAGCTTCATAAACAATGATTGAGCAAGCCCATCAATGCCCGGGTAGAGCGTGGCATGGGTTTGGTTTGCTGTGAGCAGAGAATTGGTCGCCTTCTTGTGGATTTGGCGGCCTTTCGGAAACTCGAACTTCAACCAAGGTTCTACGTATTTTTGGTGCGACAGCGACGGGCAGGTCTTCAAGAAAGCCTCAACATCGGTTTCGATTCGACTCGTCACCATGAACAAGCCCTGCTTCACTACTTGACGAGGGGTGTTCCACCGTCCCTCAAATAATCCAACAAAGTCCAAAGTCTGCTTCGTGTTATCCTTAAGCTGAAAGTCGTCAACCTTCAGTTTGTAGTTGGCATTCTTGCCGAGGACCTGACACGCGCGCTGCATTACAGATTGCACATGGATCGCGTGAATTGTGAGCCGCTCTGAGAAACCACGAAAGGAATTGCTGGCTGCAAAGAAGAGCGCAGTAATTGGGCTGTAGGTGAAATCCAGCAACCGAGTTGGCGCTCCGTAGTGCCGCATCACAGCAAGCCACCCGAGCATGTCGTCATCATCTGGAAGGTGTGTTAGAAATTGATGGCATGCTCTTTGGAATTTGTGGATCGCCTCCACCTCCCGCTTTGGTAACCACTTCTTCGCAATGTTCTTGTCATGCTGCCGACAAAACCGGGCGAACGTGGATTCAATCAGCCAAGTCCTGTCTGAGTGCCCTCGAAATACCCACTGCTTCTTGGGCAGGGAATTGGCCTGGCCCAAGAAATCCTCGACAGTCTTCACCTTTATTTTTTTTGCATTCATGGTTTGGAAAATCTCGTGAGGGCTGCAACTCGACTTGCCCCGGCAACAGGCGGCGCAGCTTTGGTTCGCATTTCTTCGCGTGTCGCTTTCGACAGCGGGCGATTGGTTGTCGCTTCGTGTTGGTCGAAGCCAAGCAGCAGAATCCTACCCATCTTGTCCGCACTTCCAAAGCCGTAGGTACGGCACTCGTTGTAACGCTCCTCACCGAACTCGAAGAGATTCCAGACGCCGTGCTTGTGGGCGTAATTTCTGGGCAGCGCCACGACGGCGAAGTCCGCGCTGTAGTGCAGGTAGATGTGACATTTCAAGAAGTCGCGGAGGATTTTCTCCCGGTTCGCCTTCTCAATCTCCACGGCCACGGTGTGACCGCGGAAAGAAAATGCAAAGTCCAACTCCTGCGGAACGCCCGGCGGTAGCGGCAAGTTGAACGGCGTCGCGCCGCCCGCTCGTAGCGCGTTTTCCAGGGCGGTGTCGAAACCGGAAGCCATTTGACCCTGATTCACCGTCGAATCGTCCACGCTGAACGAGAAATCAATTCTGCTCAGTCCGTTGAACAACGGTGCAAGATGCCGTGACGCCTCCCCGTCCTTTGGGTAAATCTGGAAGTTGTCGGCGTAGGCCGGGAAAGTTGTCATAGCGCAACCTGCCCCGACAGCAGGCGCGGCAGCAGCAGGTCGCACGTGCGGCGGAGGTTGGCGGTTTGGCGTTGGAGTGTGTGAATCTGCTCGGCCATCGGAATCGTCGCGTCGCCGAACTTCTTCAGGAGCGGCACGGGGGGAATGAGCAGATCGGCTTTCTCGAACGTGGCGGTGGTCACAGCGGGGTAAGCGGCGCCGGTAGCGTTGTTCGCAAGATAGCCGACGAAATCGTCCGTGGTCGTAGTGAAGTAGAGAAATGTGAACGGCACTTTCGTTGCGGTGAGCACGGCGAAGTCGGTAGAAGCGATGGTGTTTGGTTCGGGGTGCATCACCAGCGCGTGCGACCGGCGGTTCGGGCGGACACATGACCAAAGCACGTCGCCGTGCTGGACGATGCGTCGGGCACGACCGGGAGCATCGGCAAAAGCGTAAGTTGTGATGGTATCAATTTGGCCGGGACTGACAGATGAAATGTCGATGTAGTGGAGTTCGTCGGGAGCATTGCGAGCGTTGATTTGGGCGCGATTCACTTCCGCCACCTGTGCGACCTTCTTCATTTCCCACCCTTTCGGCAGCTTCCCGGCTTGGCAGGGGCGGACGAACCACTCGCGGTAGAGGGCGCGGACCATCGCCTCCAACAGCCGAATCCGCCGCCGGTTGTTCTCCATCAACTCGTCGTAGGCCGACAAAATCCCCGCAATCCGCCGTTGCACCGGAAGCGGGGGCAAACGCACCGGAATCCTCCGGATGATGTCTTGGTTCAGAGATGGCATCGTCGCGCCGTGGGACGACTGGTTCATCATCCAGCGTTGGTGTGTGTCGAGGATGAGCGAATAAGATAGGAAGCTGTTGTCCACCGACGGGCTGCGCATCCTGAGCCGCAAACAATCCGTGCCTTGAATCCTCACGCCTCCAGAATCTCCGCGACCTTTCATTTCCTGCCGCCCTTCTTTCGTTTGGGCTGCGGCGGCAGTTGTTTGATCGCTTGGTCGAAATCGCCCCCGGCTTGATCAGCCTGGGCATTGCGCTGGCGGCTGAAATGGTCGTATTCCGCCTCAGCGAGTTCTTTGGCCATCTCGCGCGAGATTTTCCCCGCATGATCGAGGATGGCGTCGAGGTTGTAATGCTCCACCGCTCGGGACACCTGTCGGTTTCCCTCCTGTCGAACTATTAAGAATTCCTTAACAGTTGCCGCCGTCTGCAATTCGCCTTCCGCATATACATTGCGGAGGTGCATGCTCACATTGGGAATGGTTGTTTGAAACAGTTCCGCCATGTGGGCTTGGGTCAGCCAAGCCGTCTCGCCCTCCAGTCGGACATCAATCTTGAGCTGGCCGTCGTCCGTTTGATAGACGAGAAACTGACTCTTGGCCGGCAAATTGCGTTCTTGGGGGGCGTTCATGTTTCGAGGATCTCGGCCACGTTCTTTGCAATCGTTCTTTCCAATTCGCGCGCCTGGGCGTTGAGGTTTTCCAGTTCCTCGTTCTGAGCTTCGAGTTGCTCCTTGAAATCCGCGTCGCTCATTTCCTCGCCTGCGGCCACGCCCACGTAGCGGCCCGGATTCAAGCTCCAGCCTTGCGTCTCGATTTCCTTGCGTGTGGCGATCTTGCACAAACCCGGCACGTCGGCGTATTTGCCTTTGGGGAACTTCTCCTTGAGCATGGCTTCACTGCCGCGCTCGATGGCCTTCATCGCCTCGTTCAGCAATTTGCCGATGTCCCTGGATTCCTCGACCAGCATCAGCCTTGAGAACCGGGCTTCATCAGGCAGGAAGACGACACCCTTGGCCTGGTAGTCGAGATTGCCGATGACGCGGCGACCGGTGGACCTGCCCTTCAGCTCGGTCTCGGCCTTGGTGAAGGCGTTGTCGGCGAAGCGGAGGAAGATCAGACCGAGAACAGGCGCGGAGTATTCCGAGGGACGGAGGGGCGAATTCGCCCAAAGCTGGTCGGCGGCGGACCAAAGCCGGCGTTCCAGTTCCGCGAGGCCATTGGGAGACGTCTTGTTGTTTGCCATGACAGAATGGGTTGAATGATCTTGGACAATCCCGGCCCGGAGGTTTACCCGTTTTGTGTCCAAAATGGAAGCCCGCGGATTGCCTGACGAAACGGGGGCGCAGGACCAACCGTTATGCGGCCGGGGATAAACCCCGCCCCTACGCTCTGGTCGGTTTGAGGAGCAGCTTCACTAGATTCCCGCTTTCGCGGGAATCCAGAGATGCAATCAAAATGGAAAAGTTTTTGATTGCGGATCCGCCGCACTGGGGGGAACAATACCCATTGCTTCCGGAAAAAGCTTGCGCAGAGGGAAAGAACAACGAATGTATCCAACCTATCGCACATGAGCGCCCCCCACCCCGTCATCTTCCAGAATTGCAAACTGGTGTTTCCGGATTTCTTCGCGGAAGGATCGTTGCGAACGGAAGGCGGCCGCATTGCGGCGGTCCTTGTCAACGGCAACCTCCGGACCAACCAAGCGGAGGTCGTGGATTGCGCGGGCGATTATTTGGGACCCGGTTTTGTCGATATCCATAATCACGGCGCGACGGGCACGGATTTCATTGACGGCGAAATTGACGGATTGGCGGCGGCCTTGCGGCATCATCAGGAACGCGGCAGCACATCGGTGCTTTCCACTCTCATCACCAACCCGCCTTCGCAGATTCTGAAAACCATCCGCCGGCACGTTGCAGCCGAAAGGAAGGGCGCGATTCCGGGCAACTTTTCCGGTTTCCACATCGAGGGGCCTTATCTCAACCCGGACAAACGCGGCATGCACCGGATCGAGTGGATGCACGACCCTGACCCCGCTGAATACCAGGGATGGGTGGAAGCGGGCGAGGGCCGCGTCCGGTTGCTTACGGCGGCTGCCGAACGAAAGGGCGCGACGAAAATGTACGCTTGGTTGCGGAGCCGCGGCGTGACGGGTTCCATCGGGCATACCACCCTCTCCTGGGAGTGCGCGCAGATGGCGGCGGCAGCCGGCGCGTCGCATTTTGTGCATGTGAACAACGCCCTGGAATGGCCGACGCGCGCGAAAAACAACGCTGGCTGGATGCAGACCCACACGCGCGGAATCGGTTCATTCCTGACGACGGACATGTTCACGGGCGAGGTGATCGCGGACGGCTATCATGTGACGCCCGAATTGATCCGAGTCATCCTCGCAACGAAAGGAACGGATCGCCTTGCCCTCGTCAGCGACGCCTCGCCCATGACAGGCATGAAACCCGGCCGTTACACGGTGGCGACTGTGGAGGTGGAGGTCCGCCCCGGTAAACTCTGTCTCCTGGCCGATGGCAGCGCGCTCGCAAGCAGCGTGTGCGTGGTCCACGAGATGGTCTGCAACCTGGTCGGATGGGGGTTCCGCTTGCTCGATGCCTGGCGCATGGCCAGTTTGACGCCCGCCCGGATCGCCGGGCTGGCGGATCGCGGCGCGTTGCGGGTCGGCGCAATGGCGGACCTGGTCCGGTTGGGGACGAATCTCGATCTGCGCGGCGTCTGGCAGGGCGGGCGGAAGGTTTGATCGGTCCGCGGATCGAATTGGTACTGCTCGACGGATTTCGCTGCAACCCGATTGCTGTCGTTCTTGACTTTCATGGTCTCGAACGGCTTCGATGAGGAGGCGCATGAAAAAGAGTGTTGAACTGAAAAAGGTCCTCGTCACCGGCGGCGCCGGTTTTATCGGCTCGAACCTTGTCCTCACCCTCCAGGAGCGGCATCCGCAAGCATGGATTGTGGTGGCGGATGATTTTCGCTCCGGCAATTTCAAGAACCTCGTTGATTTTCGCGGCGACGTGGCGGGGATGGATGTCTCCCGTATGGATTGGCGCGCGCAATTCGGCCTAGAACGGTTTGACGCGATCTTTCATGAGGCAAGCATCACCGACACCACCGAACACGATCAGCGGCTTCAGGTTCATGACAACGTCGAAGGATTCCGCCGCGCGCTGGAGTTCGCGCGTCCGACGAAAACGCCCGTTGTCTATGCCTCCTCGGCTGCGACATACGGGATCGGCGGGGCGGCGGTGAACGTCGAAGATCAACCGCCGAAACCGGCCAACGTCTATGCCTTTTCCAAGATGATTCTCGACAACATTGCGCGCGAGCAGGCGCGGCGCGTCTCCGCGTGGCGGATCGTCGGGGTGCGGTATTTCAACGTCTATGGCCCGCGCGAGGCGCACAAGGGCGCTGCCGCCAGCATGATCTATCAGCTCGCGCAACAAATCCGCGCCGGCAAACGCCCGCGCGTGTTCAAATCCGGCGAGCAAAAACGCGATTTCGTTTATGTGAAGGACGTCGTGGAAGCCACCCTTCTGGGGTTGAACGCGCCCAACGGGGTCTATCACGCGGGAAGCGGTCACGCGAGATCGTTCAACGACGTGATTGCGGCTCTTCAAGCGCAACTCGGCACGCGATTGGAAACGGAGTACTTCAACAATCCTTACCCGTTCTACCAGCCCCATACGGAGGCCGACCTCTCGAGATCTCGCGCAAGGCTGGGTTACGCGCCGAAGTTTTCGCTGGAAGACGGCGTTCGCGATTATTTCAAAAGCGGATTCCTGACATTGTGAATTTCCGCTCCTGTTGCCGCCATGCAAGAGCATCATGACCTGATCAGCCTCCGCAAGGAAAAGCTCGCCAGCCTTCGGGCAAAGGGGATCGACCCGTTTCGCAACGAGTTCCACCCCGCGGAAAGCGTGGCCATGGCGCGCGAAAATCCCGCGGAAGGACGTTCGGTTAAATTGGCGGGACGCATGACCGCGCACCGTGACATGGGCAAGAGCATGTTTTGCGATCTGCGCGACGAGACGGATCGCATCCAGATCTACGCTCAGAAAAACACGCTGGGCGACGCGGCCTTCGAGATTTTCAAGCACCTCGATCTCGGCGACATCCTTGGCGTGGAAGGCGAATTGTTCACCACAAAAACCGGCGAACTGACCGTCAAGATCCGGTCATTCACGATTCTGGCCAAGGCGCTCCGTCCGCCGCCCGAAAAATGGCACGGGCTGCAGGACGTCGAAATTCGCTATCGCCAGCGTTATCTGGATTTGATGGCCAACGTGGATGTGCGCTCTCTTTTCCGGAATCGAAGCCGGATCATCCAGGAAATCCGGAATTTTTTGAACGGCCGCGGATACATCGAGGTGGAAACGCCCATGCTCCAGAGCGTGGCCGGCGGGGCGGCGGCCAAACCGTTTGTGACGCATCACGATGCCTTGGGATGCGATCTCTATCTTCGAATCGCGATCGAACTTTACCTCAAACGCCTCCTGGTCGGTGGCTTCGAGAAGATTTACGAAATCAACCGGAATTTTCGAAACGAGGGCATCTCCCGCCGCCACAATCCTGAGTTTACGATGCTGGAGCTTTACCATGCGTACGGCAATTACGCGACAATGATGGAGCTGGCGGAGGAAATGATCCCGACAGTCGCACGCAAGGTGTTCGGGACTCTCGACATCGCGCACCACCTCTCCCACGGCGCGCCGTCGAAGGTGATCCATCTGGAGCCTCCCTGGGAACGCAAGACCTTCTGGGAATTGCTCGGCACCGCAATCGCGCCGGACTTCAGGCTCTGGCCGCTTGAAAAGAAAAGGGCCAAGGCCCTGGAATTGGACATCAAGGAGGCGGCGCACATGGAAGAGTTCGATGTGGCCAATCAAATTTTTGAAAAAATCGTCCAGCCCTCCCTGATTCAGCCCGTTTTCGTCACGCACCTTCCCCAAGAGCTTGTCCCGTTGGCCAAGATCAGCAAGGACGATCCGGAGACCGTGGAGGTGTTTGAGTTATGCATCAATGGCATGGAAATCGCACCGGCCTACTCCGAGCAGAACGACCCCATCGAACAGCGCAAGCGATTCCTCGAACAGACCGGACATCCGGCAAATGCGGGACAGAAACTGGACGAGGATTTTCTTGCGGCCCTGGAACACGGCATGCCGCCTGCCGGCGGGATCGGCATCGGCATTGATCGTCTCGTCATGACGTTGACCGGCGCGGAAAGCATCCGTGACGTGATCTTCTTTCCGCAACTCAAACCGCTCGAAACCGTTCTCTCTCCCGTTTCCGTTCAGGAACCGGGCAGTTACTGAATCTCGCATAATATGGTGACAAATCCCATGGAGGGATTGCCTCCGCGCCCGCCTGGCGTTGACATAGCAACGCCCTCCAAGTTGACACTGTATTATGCGAGATTCAGTAAGCCCGGACCATTCACGCCTGCGGATCAGCGGGTGGTGGTCTCCCGGCAACAATCAATCATGTCCGAAAGGACGTTCAATCCCTCATTGACATAGGGATCCAGCCAGGCGTCTTCAGAAGGTTCCTCTTCGGGGGACCGATCCATGTGGGTTGCGGCTTCTTCGATCACCTTCCGGGTGAGAGCAGGTGCGTTCGACGAAACTCCACCCAAAGACTGAAGCGTAATCTCCGTGATCTTTGGGGAATCGGTTTTTCTCGTCTGCCGTTCCTTTTTTCGTTTTTCCTTCCTTTGGACATCCATCTGTTTTTCCTGCAACCGCTGCGTTTCATTGAGCGAGACGGATTTCTTCTCAAGCCGAGCCTTGAGGCGTTCAATATCCTCGCGGATGTAATCGAACTCCGGGTCACGCGCCACCCGCTCACGAGTACGCTTGGTCAGTTCCGGAATACATGCGGCAACCCGGTTCGCCGAAGCATGTGTGGCCGGGACAACCTCGTCGTAGGGAAGGGCGTTGGGCTGCGAGGCTTCGCTGATATTTTTCAGGTAATCACGTTCGGATGGCAACTGAATGTCCGGGATCACCCCGCGGTGCTGGGTCGCCCCCCCCGATATGCGATAGAATTTTCGCGTAGTAATCTTGATGGCGCCGGCCTTGGCCTGTTCGTCCTTGCTGGCGATCAAATAACGGCCCAATTCCTCGACTTTCTGAACGGTTCCCTTGCCAAACGTGCTCTTCTCTCCAACGATCACCGCCCGCCCATAATCCTGGAGGGCAGCAGCCAGGATTTCGGATGCGGAGGCGCTGATGTGGCTGACCAGGACAAGCAGCGGCGCATCGAAGAGAACGGCGGGGTCATCATCATTCAACACTTCCATCCTGCCGCGCGCATCCTTGCTTTGAACCACGGGACCTTTCTTGATAAACAGGCCGGTCATGGAAACAACCTCCTGAAGCGGCCCGCCGCCGTTACGCCGCAAATCCAGGATCAATCCGTCCACTTTTTGATCTTTGAGCTTCGCGATCAATCGGGACAGATCGCGTGTGGTGCTCTTCAGTTCCCCGCCCTCCCGGCTTGCCGCGTACAGGGCCGGCATTTCCGCGTAGAAAGAAGGGAGATCGATGTATCCCAAACGTCGCACTTCGCCATTTGGGCTTTTCCGTTCCACCACACGCGCCTTGGGTTCCGCCTCGGTCAGCTTGATTTCCTGTCGCACGAGGCGGATCTCGACACGTGTGGACGGATCCATTGCATCGGCGGGGATGATCAGCAAACGAACCACCGTATTCTTCTTGCCCCGGATCAAATCCACCGCCTTGCTTAATTTCATATCCACCACATCCACCATGGAATCATCGCCCTGGGCGACCGCCGCGATCCGATCATTGATCTTGAGCCTCTTATCCAAGTCCGCCGGCCCACCGGGCACGATGCTGACCACCTTGGCATAACCGTCTTCGGAAGTCAGAACGGCGCCGATTCCCACAAGCGACAATTTCATCGTGATGGCAAACTGATTGAGTTCCGTCGGAGAAAGATAATCCGAATGGGGATCATAGGCGCGCGCGAGGCAGGTCAGATAAAGTTGCAACACGGATTCGGCGTCCTCCTCGTGATAAGCGCGCAACAGGCGATCATACCGGCGCAAGACGATTTCCATTGGATCAGCGGGTTTTTTCTGATTGGGCTTCTCCTGGGTGACGGCCTTGCCCGTCGTGTCGGGCAACTTCTGACCAGGGACTTCGAGATGCGATTTGACCGCCGCTTCATCCATCCCTTTTTGATTGAGTCTTTCCTGGAGAATCTCGTACTTGATGCGCTGACGCCAGAGCTGACGATTCTCATCTTCGTTGGCAGGCCAGGGCGCTTCATGCCGGTCAAGCAGGAGACTGTCATCTCCATCGAACGAAAACGATTCCTTGAGCAATTCCTTGACCAAGGTCACACGCTGCTCCAGCCGCTGAATGAACCGGGCGAAAATCTCGAAACCAGGCTGCACATTGGCATGAAGCGTCTCGTCGTCCAGAGTCGCGGCATACTTCTGGAATTCCTGAATATCGGACTGAAGAAAGACCAGATGATTGTAATCCAACGCATCAAGGTAAAGTTTGAAAAACTGCGCGGAAACCGCATCGTTGAACGCTTGTTGCCGGTAATGTTCCTGCTGCAGAATCCGGCCCACAAGCCGGCCGATTTCTCCCAATTCGGGCGAGGCAGATGGCGCCTTGGCCGAAAGCGTCGCAACCAGGCCGATCCAGATGAAAAAAACCGCCCTCACGAGTCTATGATCGTTCATGTTCAGGAATTTCAAAAGATGGTTAGTTCCATTTGATCTGGAGCACTCCCGGCCAGGCGGCCATTTCTCGAATGGTTTCTTCGGAAAGCTCAAAAAGCCTTCCCTTCTTGAATTTCACTTCGCATCGCACAGTCTTCTGACGGCTGTGAAGATCATAGTCCAGTTCCATTTTCTTCACCTTCATTCCAAGCGTCTCGATCCGGTTGCGGATTTCGACGTTCGACGGCCCGTCAATCTGCAACGTGACCACCACCGCGCCGTACCAGTCGTTTTGCACATAGCTTTCAAGCCGCGGCAAAACCATGAGCGTGATCATTGCGATTCCTGTCCCAACGCATCCCAAAAGGATGTAGCCGGAGCCAAAAACAAGTCCAATCACGCTCATGAACCAGAGCGCAGCCGCTGTGGTGAGACCCCGGACCGCGTTCTCATGGCGGATGATGCTTCCCGCCCCAAGAAAACCCATCCCGGTCAGGATTCCGGCTGCGAGCCGGGCCGGGTCCGGCTTCCACCCGAGGTTGTTTCCCGAAGTTGCGGCAAATAGATTCTCCGAAAGGATCATCGCCGTGGCGGAGGCCACGCAGACAAGGATCGTGGTTCGCAATCCCGCCGCCCTGCCATGGCTCTCGCGTTCCCACCCGACCAGCAGTGCCGCGCCAAGCGCCATGCCGAGCCTCAAGAGCAATTCCCCAAATGGAAGATTCGTCGTCATGATGAAGTCTGATTTTCGCAAACAACCCCGCTAAAACAATCCAAATCCGGACGTTTGCACGCCCGGATAGAGCAAACCGACGAGGAACGGGAGGGCGAAGCCATCAGGCTGCGCTACGACACTTGTCCGCTGCACGGGCGTGTCCTTGCGGCTGCGTTGCTTTGCAATTCCGGTTGAGCCGATGGAACCGTCGCCGGCTCCGGGTGAGTGCCGCCATGATTGCTGTCCTGCCTCGTCGCCCCCCCCTGATCATGGCGGGGCAATCCGGGAAATATCCGGATCACGGATGATCGTGCCAGATGTGAAAACGGACCTGCGAACTGAATCGCGGCAGTTCCTTGGCGAGCAGATGTTCGCAGTGCGAGATTTTGCGCTCCACCATTTCCTGGTCATAGACGATCCCATAACAATGGCCATAGCCAATTCGCGGATCACGCGCCAGAATCGGGAGGATACGGCGCGCATTCTGAAGTTCTTCGGGCGGCGATCCGTTCATCCCGTAAAACCGCCACTGGCCGATGAACCCGGCCACGCCGACGCTGCCGATGCTTTGAAAACGCTGATGCCAGCGATGGTGGACGGGCACATACGGCAGAAAGAAAGCGTCCGGCGTCGTATTCGTCTCCGTCTTGCAGAAAACGGGGCGCTGGAGTTCCACACACCGGCGCGCCTGCGCCGCGAAGATCTCGCTCGGTCCGATGGATTTGATGTTGTAATCGAACAGAAAAACACCGTCGCCGTTGACACGGTCCTCGCTGCCGGTGTCGAAATTCGAAAGCAGATTCACATCGTCGGACAATCGCTCGATCATGCGGATCTGCGCGCGGTCCTCTCCCGACCAGGCAAAGGCGCTGTAGGGCCAAACGAACACCAGCTTGTTGGTGCCGGTGCGTCGGATCGCCGCCGCGCACCGGTTCGCCAAACGCGCCACCTGATCGCTCGGATCGAGATTCTTGCAGTTCGGGCAATTCGTGCTTCCTTCATACGGCGGCACGGGACGAGTGTGGCAATGGAAAAAACCTTCGCCGCCGACGATGATGATGGCGCCTGCGATTTTAGGCGCGGCACGAAACAGATTTTCCAACGTCTCCTCGTAGCAGGCCAACACCCGTTCGCTTCCGCTGCAAAGATTGAATTGATATTGCCCCTCCAGCATGAATTCCAGCTTGGCCCCCCGCGCGTCAGGATGGTTTTGAAACACGGGATGCGTCTCGCTGAAAATCCGCGTGGCCAGATACAGATACAAATCAATCCCGTGGGCGGCGGCACGATCGGCCAGATCGTTCAGCGCCTGCACATTTTGCTCGAAAACGAGACTGTTCATCTCCGGCATAGGCGCATTGCGGCAAAAGTCCCAGAGATGGACGTGCAAATGGATTCCGTTGGCCCCAAAATGGGACATCAACGACAGGTACTCGTCGCTGAATGCATCGGGATCGTCCACTTTCTGATCGGCATGGATGAAAATCCCGTTGGAGATGCGCGGCGCGAAACGCGGCGCGCGCTCGATTCGCCCCTTGGTCAGCCACGGCGCGCCCCGGCCGGCCATCAGCCACTCCAGATGATGCGTTCCATGAAGCAAACCGCGCTCGTGTCCGGCCTGGATCAGCGTTTCGGTTTCCGAAACATCCACGATGAAGCTCTCCACATCCCGCTCGAGGCGGCTGAATTCATGGATGCGGTTCGCACCCGTGGTTTTGGGCGACAGCCGCCACCGCACGCGCGGCGATGTGGCGGGTCCGTCGGCACGGTCAAAAACTGCCGACGGCAAACGGATGTTCATGCATACCTCGCAAAACCTGCGGAAATCCGCCGCCATTCTTTGAAGCAAATCTGTTTTTGGAGCTTCGATTTGAAGTTGATGTTCCGATGAAAGAGCCGCCTCATCGGAACGCGGGCCGTCTGCCGCAAACCGCCGGTATCGAAAGTGCTCCGACTCGATAAAATCCCGCATCCAACGCGTGCGCTGATCCGGATGGTTTTTCATGGTTTTCATTCAACGATCACGGTTGCGCATCCATCGCGACTCTGAAGCGGGGAGGCCGCGCTGAAGAGTTGGAATCGCGCAAGGCCGCTGCCTTTCCGGAGGGTCGTGAAGATCACAAGTTCAAACCCGAATCTCCGGGATGCTGCGGCAATCCGGAGCAAGGGCAGCGGCAGAAGCGCGGCAATGTCATAACCATCGGCTGTCGCCGTCGAAACAATGCGGATTTCCGGAGCGGCCCGGACTTCCCATCCGTCCTGCCAGGCGCCCTGAGCCGGAAGCCCTTCCCCAACCGGCATCAGAAACGATTGTCGGGCGATTCCGGCGATGTTGTTTCCTGTCTCCTGATCGGGTTTGCCATCCATCATCTTCTGGTCGTGAGAAAAAATCTCGATGCAGGAACCGTCATAAGGATACTTGCCCCGTTTTGGGGTTGCGTCGGCAATCTTCGCCGACAACGCAAGATTCCCGCCTGCAATGGCGGCGCGAAATTCCGCAAGGGTCCGGTCCAGAAAAGTCAGGACGCGCGGCGTCTGCCCCGCAAGCGCCGCCCGCGCCGCTTCAGCCGAGGGGAGCGGTTCCATCCTGGAAATGCGCCATTCCGGTTCGCGCAGCGTGAAGAACTGCAACGCGGGCAGGATGTCCCTCGTCGACGGCAGGGTTTCCACCCGGATTCTCTCAGTTCCATCCACGATCATGATCGGAAATTCGGCGGACTTCGATGCGCCCGAACGGAGTCCCCGGAACACAAACGCGGCTGAACCCTCCATCGCCGCCAGGGTCGGCGGCGAAGCGCGGAACGTCAGGCGTCCGGTGGCGGGCGCGTTTCCCACGTTTTCCACAGTCACACGGATGGCTTGTGTGCCCACGCGCTCCAGGCGGGTTCGAATGATCGGGCGGCGGCACTCCTTTTCTCCAGGCCAATCCTCAAAAGAGACCGGGCGACGACCACGGAAGCGCGGTCCGGCTTGTGAAACGTCGAGGGGCCGGAATCCGATTCGGAACGCGGGCGAATCCGCGCGCAAGGCGAGGTCCCCCGCATCGATGTCAACAAAAAGCGGATCAGCGATCAAGGTCCCGATGTGCTGGCCGATCTTCTGCCAGTCGGCCAACGCCGTCCCGTTTCCGAAGTCAAGTGCGCCGCCGCCGTTCCAGAACAAGTTGTCACGGAAGAGGAAATGTCCCGATCGCCATTCGCGCGGGGAAAATCCGCCCTTGCGCCAGCAGACAATGTTCCTCTCGAATGTCGTCGTCCGATGAGGCTCGATTTTCCCAGGATTCACGTGTTGCCTGGCGGAAAGGGCGAAGACATTGTTCCGGACGACGTTGTCCCGTCCGTAGTGCGTGGAAAAACCGGCGTCATCCGTATGATGAACGACGTTGCCCTCGAATAGAATCTCACTGCTCCCCTCGTCGGGATAGATCCCCCACCCGCCGTAACCATAGCAACCGATATGGTGAATGTGGTTGCCGCAGACGACCGTGCCGGGCTGGATTCCGAGAGTGTAAATACCGCCGTTATCGCTGAGAACCCGGTTCCAATTGATGTGGTGGATGTGATTGCGCTCAATCCGATTGTCGAACGTGGCGGTGGGCGCGTAACCCCAGGTCCAACCGCAGGAAATTCCGGTGTAGTTCAGGTTGAAGATGTGATTGCGGAGAATGCGATTGCGGCCGGCGTTGCCGATCCAAACGCCAATGGCGCTGAGATGGATGAGGCTGGCATCATGAATTTGACAGTCGCTCACGACGGCGGACATGGATTTTGCATTCGTCCGGCGTTTGACAGGTTGAGGCGAGGTCTCATTGGTGCGGTCCATCCATTCATGGCCGATGCGCACGCCGCCCGCGCCCATGTCGCGGAGGGTGCAAGCCACGACACGGTTCCCCGAACAGCCCGTCTTCATCTCCACGCCGTATTGCGCGATGTGCGCAATCTCGCAGCCGTAGAGGACGCAATCCTCGGCGCGATCAAACACCACCGCCCCCGGCGCCTTGAAAGCAGCTTGAATGGAGCCGGGGTCGGCGGCGGGATAATCCCATTCTGCATGATGGAAGGCGACGTTTTCGAATCGGATATGGCGCACCGGCTTGCGATCAGTTCCCTCAAAATGGATCAGACAGGATAACTTCGGCGCAATGACATCGCTCGTTTCCAGGGACTCTCCCGTTAGCGGCAGATAATAGAGCATCCCGCCGGGGCGGTCGAGGTACCACTCGCCGGGCGTTTCCAGAGATTCAAACACGTTCTCAACGAAATATCGGGCATACGCCCCCGGCAGCTTTTCATCTTTGAGGCTTCCCAGGCTCTTCGCGCGGAAGGAGACCCGGCGGCGGTTCGCGTCCACGGCCTGAATGCGATGGTGCGTTTCGAACCAGAGCTGGAGGGCGATCAGTTTCACATCGTCGAGGTTCTTCCATGGCCGGATTTCTTCGCCCGCGAAAAGGGCGGCATCCGGCCCCTGACCCCATTGCCCGCCGACCGCCGTATCATCGGGCACGCCCGCAAAACGGTAATATCCATCCTTGGGCAGCCGCGTCCGGGGCCGGCGGACGCCGTTCACAAAGAGTTGCGTAAAATCCCAATCGCCGGCAGCCGCTTCGGGCATGCGCGCAATCCAGCACGGCCTGCCATGAACGGTCCCGTCCGACCATCCGCCGATGCGTTGTCCCCCGCTCAGAATGGGACTTTCACCTTCAAAGGCTTCGAAGATCACGGGCCGACGCGCCGTGCCCGAATCCTGGGAAGTGAACACCAGCGGCTCCGTCAGGAAATAGGTTCCACCCCGGAGTCGCACCCGCGCCGCACGGGCCACTGCGCCTCTCTTGCGGAGCGCCCTGAGCGCATCACGAGCGCGCGTCATTGTGGCAAAGGGACCATCTGTCCCGTCCGACAAAGGATCGGGGCGCCGGCCTGACCACCGATCGTTGCCATGCGGCGAAACATAAAACACGCCGGACTTTCCTGCGCGAAAACGCCGCTTGTCAGTTTGCTCAGTCATCAGGTCGTGAGGGATGGTGCTACGCTTTGGTGGATTTCCGGCCCTTTTTTCCGCCTGCCCGGCGGCTCAGTTCCCGCCCCTTCTGGAAGAAATAGAGCATCGTGTCATGGTTTACTTCCGGCGGAATGGAATGGTCGGAGTGGAGAATGTATCCTCCATCCAGCATCAGCGGGATCCTGGCTTCCATCTCTTCGTCGATTTGCTTTCGGTCGTTGCTGATCAGCGCCCGGACGTCGATATTGCCGAAAAAGGCGATCCGGTCGCCGAAACGCGGTTTCAACTTCCGCATGTCCATGCCGGCTTTGACCTCCATGGCTTGCAGACAATCCATGCCCGCCTCAACCAGGCCGGGCACCAGCGGTTCCACAAATCCGCAGGAATGGACGATGACCTTGAGTTTCCTGGAATGGGACCAGTCGAAAAGCAACTTGTGGCCGGGTTGAAGCAGTTCCTGGTACATGGCTGGTGACATGAAGGGCCGTCCCTTGAAGCCCATGTCCTCGTAAAAGAACATGCCGTCCGGCGATCCTTCGCTCGCGAAAAGTTCCTCCAGATGCATGATGGTGAATCGGGCGTACGTCATCACCATGTCCTTGACCCAGGCCGGATCGTCGGCCATGCCGATCAACATGTATTCGTGGCCGCAAACCGGGTGCATTTGTTCGAAAGGCGCCACACCGCTCCAGGTGAAAAAGCGTTGTTTCACCGCCGCGTAGGCCCGTTCCTTGCGGTAGGCGTCGAAATTGATCCGTCGGCGGTTGAGCTTGAGCAGGTGGGGTTTGATGTGTTCCTCCCACGAGCGGCGGTCCTTGACGTTGAAGTCCACGTGTTCCGGTGTGGAATCGTGCTGTTTGTGACGGCGGAGCTTGGCCCCGTTGCCGTCGAGCTGCAGGACGGTTTCCTCGTTTTCTTCGAGAGTGACGGGTTTAAAGTCGATATCGGCCACGCCGTTGATGGGCCAACTCCCGCGTAAATCCATCTGGAAATGTTCGGCGACGTCCTCCCCGTATTTCAGGTGGCCTTCTTTGATCCATCGTTCCAGGGTCGCGGCCCACGGATCCTCGCAACCGGGAACTTGATCGACGGGTTTGAGGTCCAACGTGCGCTGGACGCGTTCAAAGCTGGTCATTTCTTTCATTTCTTTATTTCATTGGATTGTACCAATTCATATCACCGTTGTAAAAGCCAATCAGTCCCACAGGGAATTCAACGGACAAATTCCGCCCTGGTCATGCGTTGTACGTGTCCGTCCAGGAAAACGATGTTGTGCGCGCCGTTGTGAACGGGCACCAGCTTCGCCGGTGTAGTAAAGATCGTCGTCATTGCAAGAATAAACGCGATTGCTGTCGTCCGGGATGATATCGGTTCCTGTATCCGCAATCATGAGCTTGGTGGTCGGGTTTTTGAAAGAGTCCAGCGTTCGTGGAGCGTCAAGCGTGCCGGTCCAGTGGAGAAAGCCGAACTTGGTGTTGTGGGCATGGTGACACCGGACATAATTCCAGCCCTTATCCGCAATGGCAAGGCAATTGCGATCCTGGCCTGGGCAATGGGTGACGCCGTTTTTTATCCCCTCTCTTGAATCGCTTCCCCCATTATTGCCAACGCGAAGAATAGTAAGGCGAAATTTCAGACTCGTATAACCTTGCTGTCATTCTCCCTGCCCTGCCGCTTAAATAAACAACGTTATAACCACGTTTATGCGGACCTGTGTATCCGAAGGCGTCATACGTTATTTCATAATCATACGCAAAATTCCACAGGTTGTTCCCAGACATTGCCTCTATATATTTATCATAGAATAGTATTATCTTTTCTGGGAAAACCGCCTGGGATAATTTTTTCGGGGTCTCTATTGTGACTCCGCCTGGATTAATATACCCAATCGACCCCTCATAGTAGTAACTTGGATTAGTATAATCCAATTGGGCGTAAATTCCGCTCCAGTATTTCCTGTGAGTGGGACACTGGTGAATCCCGCCTTTCTTAAGAGTTAGGTAGCCGGCATTTTTTAACATTGTTAAAGCACTCAACCCCGCCTGGCAGTCAAGGTGAGGCAACCTCCCATCGTCGTCTTGAGTGTATAACAAAACAGTCAGACCCAACTGTTTCAAGTTATTCACGCAAACTATTTGTCTGGCTTGTTCCCTGGCATTGTTCAACGCGGGCATCAGCAACGCCGCCAGAATTGCAATGATGGCCATTACCACAAGCAGTTCGATTAAAGTGAAGCCTCCCCCGCCGCTTCGCGGCGGTGTCGGCTTCATTACTTCTCCTCGTATAAGATTCATAAGGGCATCTCCGGAAACTGTGTTTCACCAAAGAGGAAATGTTGGGCTGTGGCAGTTGATGCCTTCCCTCCCGCCGTACCAGGCATGTCCCAACCGGGCTGGCGAATACTCCTCTTTGAATCCAACTTCCACAATGGACACATCCCCCAGCGCCACCCCTTTGGGCGTGAGCGCGTAAACGGCCTCCGGCTGGGCGGTGAACTCCAGCAACATGCCACCCATCCTGGACGGGACTGGCGAACCTTTTGCCGTGACCACCGCGCCCTGTTCCCAAGGGGCAACAACGCGACAGGGACGGGTGTCGCCGCCGATGGGTTGAATCAAAATGTAGGGGATGCCTTGTCCGGGACGATGCTCGCTGCAGACCAGGAATGACCCGGCCGCGCGCAAGATGAAGCGGGCGGGCCAATGGGACGGCAGCGCGGGAAAAACGCGAATCTTTCCGTCATAGCTCTGGAGCAGCATCTCATTCACGGCGGAGAGGAGGATGCCGCCGGCCTCCATGTAGAGATGCTCGGATTCCCAATTGGTACTGTCTTCGCTCTTGTTGCCCCAGAGATTGTAGTAGTTGAAGTGGCCCTGGTCGAAGACTTGAAAGGACTGGATGTAGTGAAACAACGCCGCACGCGCCCATTCCGCGTTGCCGAGACGCGCGGCGATCACCGGCAAAAACTCATGACCGGCATCGGCGTTGAATCGGTAGTGCGAAAAGGTGACCTCGGCGATCCTGCGAGTCGAGTCAGGCGCGTCAATCCCGATCACGCCATACGGGAACACGCCCGACAAGTTCGGCAACTGCCCTTCCCAGTGGTCGGTCCGCTCAGGCGTGTCGTCGTTGCGCATCACCACGCTAAAACGTCCGCCCTGAACCGGGTAAGGGGGCGCGTTCTGGAGTCGCTCTTGCCAGATTGGGATGCTGTTTTTGTCCACGCTCAACACCGTCGCCGCCTCGATTGCGATGGGAAAGATCGCCCGCCACGCCGCGCAATCGGAGTGCGCGTCTTTGCCGAGCGGACGCGCTTCCCAACTCAGCGAAGGGCCGACATGATAGAGGCCATCCGCCCCCCGCGTGCCGTAGCTGACGTAGAAGGCGGCGATGTCCCGAATGGTAGGATACGCTTTCTCAGCAAGGAACCTCCTGTCGAGCGAGTGCTGATAGCGGTTCCACAACAGCAACGCGTACCGTGTGCCGCTGGAAAGGATGTAGCGCAAGTCGTCATCGGGCATGTAACGTTTGGTGGTGTCCTTGTGCGGCGCCGCCTGGAAATCGTGGGACATCACCTCCGGATAGTACGCGCCCTCTGCGTTCAGGAACTTGACGGCCGCCTTTCCGGCTTCTGGGCGAACCGCAACAATCCAGTCATGAAAGTTCTCCGCCAGTTCGATCTGGTTGGCGGCATAAACAGGGAGATAGACCGAAGTCTGGTTGTGACACCAATACGGCGCGCCCCACGTGCGATCCCGTTCGTTCCAGAGATTCAAGGCGCCGTTGAATTTGACCGGGCGTTTGCCGCGCGAAGTGATGGCGAGTTGATAGAGGTTGACGTGATAAAGCGCGTTCAGGTAGGGATGGCCGGCATCCACGAAGAAACGACGCCAAAAATCCGACCACGCCGCGCAGTGATCTTCTCGCAGCCTGCCGGGATGAGCCCTGAGCGTATCCGTGGCGAGTTTCGCGGCCGCGGCGAGCGGGTCATCTGCATCGTGGCTGGCAACCACGGCGATGGCGAGTCGGCCCCGGTGCTCACGCCCTGGCGGCAGGCTCAATGTCACTTTGAGGGGGGCGGCTTGGGCAAGAACCGCGCCGGCAAAGCCGTCGAAGGCGAGCATTGCGGCATAGTTTGTGCCGTTCTTCAGCCGGTAGATGATTGCGGCGGTGTTGCCAGTGATCTGGACGCGCACATCGTCGCCCCATGAGGCCTGCGTCCAGCGCTCGAATACAATTGCCAGCGGCTGTGGCGTACCGGGTTGTTCGGCGTACTCAACGAGCAGCACGTTCCGTCCGTGCGGCACGTAGCCGGTCACAGAGAGCGCGCCGAAATCCGTTGCTTTGGGATCAGGCATGGCTTCACGGATGCCCCGCCACCCCCCGCGCTGGAACCCGCCAAACTCGCCGCCGGCATACTTGATCGTGGCCGTCGCCTGCGCCAGTGAGAGACGGGTTTCCAGCCGGCCCAGTCGTTGCGACAGTTGGGTCGGGGTCTGGAAGATCAGCCGCGCCACCTGGGATGCCTCGCCGGACAGATCGCATTTGTTGAGCATCCACGTCAGATGCTCCGGCTGCCAGACGATGGCCGCAAGATCGCCGTTGCCCACGGCAACCGCATCGTAGCCCTTTTCAATCGGCCGCAGAAAAACGGTCTCGAATTGACGGAAATACCCGTTTCGATCCAACCGAAAGCGCGCTTCGTTTTCCATAAAATCAATTAGGCAAGCGGCACCCGCGCGGCCAGGTAGGCCCGGCCCAGCTTCACCACGGCATCCGCCGCATCGCCAATGGCAGGGTCATCCACCAACTTCATGAATTCATCGCTGATGACGTGAAAATAGAGGTAAATGTCATCCTCCGATAGATAGGGAAGAACCCAATAACGTTTGGTCGGGGCGCCGCCAAGCAAGTGGCTGACCCGCAGGCCGGCGCTTTTCTCCTCCGATCCGCCCCCTAACGGCATACTCAGCAACCTTTCCCGGACCTTCTCGATCAAGCGCGCGCATTCGATGGGATAAGCGGTCTCGGCCCGTATCGCCAGGATGCGCGGAAACGCCGGGATGCGATCATCAAGCGAAACGGCGGGGCGCCAGCTCCAGGGGAAATCAGGCGGGTGCATCTGAAGTGCTTCCACATGGTAGTTCCAGCCCACGAAACATGCCACCCTTCCCTGCTGAAACGCGGTGAGCGCATTGTCGAGGCGCGGCTGTTTCGGATAAATCAATGGCGCCAGTTCCGCCAGGCGGGCAAGCGGTTGGCGTAATGCCCGAAGTTGCGTCTGAGGCGCGCCTTTGGCCTGGATGATGCGCAGGAGCCGTTCCGACCAACTGCCCATCCAAACATGCGGGGCCACGTGGGTGACGATGGGAATGGGTGGTTCCGCTTGCCCCTCCCAGGCGTCGCGCACCCTGGCAAAGAAGGTCAATTGGTCCGCGAAGCATTCCGACCGCGGCGGCGCCACGGCGTGGGTCGCGAGGGCTTTCTCATTGAAGATAACGCAGGGAATGCTGACCCCGACCGGCACCATGCACCGGCTGCGCGGTGCCCCAGGCGCATAGGGCAGCATGGTCTGTTCGGCGCCGATGAGTGCGCTGATGTTCAAGCTGGAGACGTTTCGCCAACTTCGGAAGTGGGACAAGGGAGAGGCGTCGAGGATGTCCGCTTCACGCACCCGGTCTGATCCATTGTTGGCATAATGGATCGCGACCGAAATGCGGGGAAACTGCGCCTCGTATTCCTGAATGGCTTTCTCCAGCGCCAGGCGCTGGTGCGGCAGTTCGCATTCGCTGAACCAAGTGAGCGTCCGCACCTGCGAAGTATCCAGCGCCATGCCATCTGTGGTGGCGAGAATGTCCTGATTCCGCGAACCATCCACGAAAACGCCCGACCGAGGTCGGATATGCAAGACTCCTTCCGCCGCGAGTTCCACCACGGCGCGGCGCACCACCGGGCCGGTCACATGAAAAATGGCGGCCATTTCGCGGATGGTTGGCAGGCGCAATCCCGCCGCCGCGCCGGCCACGACCGTTCGGAGGCGCGCCCTGATCTGGGCATACCGCGGTTCCCCGGGTTGCCGCTGCGCTACGCCATTCGCCCGCGTCAGTTCGGTCAGTTTCTGGAGGAGGGGATCATTCATACCTATTGCATGGCCTTGGTAATCGCGATGGTGGTCTCTGCCATTTCCCGGCGCAGGTGGTCCAATGTCTCGTGGTTCGTCTCACGCACGTAATCGAAATACTTGCCCTTGATGGATTCGTATTTTTCACGGCGCAAGGTACGGGCGGCGGCGACCGCCCGCTGCAAACCTTCGGTGGCCTGTCCGGCCAATCGTTTTTCCGCCCCGGCGATGGCCCGGTCCAGGGCCTGGAGGTAGCGGACGTCGTCAATGCCTTCCCGAAAAGCTTCCCAACGCAGGGTGGGAATGGGTTGCCGCGATTCATCCGGATAGACGAACATGATCGTCTCCCCCGGTTTTTCATAGGCGACCTCCCATTCATCGGCATAACTCCAGGGACAGGTGCCGATAAAACCGCACGCCCGGTTGAACAGCCCGGCCAGGGCGCGATGCAACAAGGGGTAGGGCGGGGCCGTAACCCAATACGCCGTGGGTTGATATCCTTTGGCTTTCACCTTGTCGAGGTCATACAAAACCGTGCCAAAGAAACGAAGAATGTTGAGGATGGGGCGGTCCACGACCTCCCATAATTCCTCGTAGGCTTTCTCGTCGTTGATGCCCGTCATCATGTGAAAGCCCCGCACCAGCCGCCGTTCCGCCTCCTTGCGGCACAACTCGAGTCGCGGGGTTCCGGGTTTCGGTTCGTCCACCCCATAGAAGTACAGGTCGGCAAAGCCCATCACTTTGGCCCGGGCCACCAATTCCGTGGGATTTTCCGCGGGATTACTGTCCGGCCACTGCATGAGACAGGGCGCTGCGGTCATGCCGGCCTGTTTCATGAGAGGGAGCATTTTTGCCCCTTGATAGGCCGTTGACGTGTTCAAGCCGTGGCGCACCTGGTCCTTCAGCATGCTTAACAGGATATTCTCATCCTTAATGGCTTCGTTCGGGAAACAAATGCTGTAGTGGCCATCCACGGGTCGAAGCTCCATGGGCAGGATTTCCAGACGGACCGGCACCGCGCGTTCGCGTCCTTCGGACTTCAACGTTAAGTGTCCCCGGTACTCCCCGGCGGGGGCCTGCGACGGCACCTGCACCGTGAGCCAAAACTGGCGGCTCTCGTGGGCAGGCAGTTGGGTGGTGCATACGCCCCCGCCAAAGCCGCCCTGTGGCCCTTTGGGCGGAATCCCCGAGCGATCGTCTCGCAACAAGAGGTCCGGGGTCAAACCGGCGCCATCGGCGCTATAGAGACTCCGTTTCAACTCCCAAAACATCACGACGCGCAAGTCGATGTCCGCGGCACTCAACCCGAACCCTTTGGGCCCCTCGAGTTTTTCAACCGACAAAGTGAACTTGCCAATCGGTTTCAGCGCGCGAACCGCAAAGGCGCCGCTCACGGATTGTCCGGCGCATCCCCAGAGCGACAATTCCGGGAGCAACTCCGTTGCGGCCGGAACATAATCATTCAGTTGCCAATCATAACGCCCGACATTTGCCACCACGAAGCCGGTCGCTCCCGCCGTCGCTACCAGGTGCGCGTCGCTCCGATAGCGGCGCGGCAGGGAGACGACGACCTTGGACGCCGGCGGCGGCAGTTCTTCCTCGTCGGGACGGAAGTTCGGGTCCGTTTCAAACAGGATCGCATCAACAATGCCGCCTTTCACGTCAACATCGACATGATGCTGTCCCGCGGAAATCAGGATGGATCCCTGATGGCACCAGATATATTTCACGCCGCCGGCGGCCCGGACCCGTGAGATGCTGGTCACAGGTTCTTCGTCAACTGAAACGCGGACACTGCCGTACCCTCCGTATTGGCGAACCCAGACTTCATATTCTGCGGCGGACGGAAACTCCGCCACCCAGGTCAGCCGGCCACTGCCCCGCGCGGCGTATTTTCCTTTTGGCGCGGTCTCACCGAGGGTCTCGCCATACTGGAGAAAACCTTCCCCCGCCGGTAAGAGCTTGTCGCACGAGGTCCAAAGGATCTGTGTCCGTGACACACTTCGGGAAGCCTGACCTGCCTGTACACCTAAAGTGGTCAGCGTCGCGAGGATCGCCAATAGGATGCGGGTTGTCTTCGTGTTTGCCTTTCCTTTCTTGGTTCGCCCCGTTTGCGGGCGGTTCCCGCGCGCAAACCGGCCGGTTGCTTTTGGCAGCCTCAAGAAACCTATTTCCTGGCGCATGTCAATCATAAAAGTATCAGTTGAAAACTTGGTTATCAGTGTGATATGTATTGCCTGCCAGCCAAAAAAAAGACCCATGTTTTCGAGATCTATGCCCCCGGAGAACGCTACGCTTTCCCCAAGACTACGCTTGGGGAAAGAGGCGCTTCGCGCAGCCCAAAGTAGGACAGGCATCTTGCCTGTCACCCCTCTGGGGTGGCCTGTCTCTGTCAGGTCGGAAGACAGGCAAGATGCCTGTCCTACTTTAACGACAACATGTTGGTTCATACGAATTGCTAAGCGCCACGCCGTCTGCAACCGGACCCCTGCGCCGGGGAGCGGCGTTCGTCGTCCGGTCGGTCTTCAGCCCCTGGGATGGTTCATTCTTTGGTGGAGCATCGCGTGGGTGTGGATCGGAAATGCCGAGATGCTGTCGGTCGAAAAGCCGGACGTGAGCATCAGTAAAAACGGAGCCATCCAGTGCATTGTGACGGCTGATTCCGATTGGGTTGCGCCGGAAATCTGGGAACGGCATGACCAACAGAGATTTCCCCAAACACGCACCCTCCGGCAGCAGCGGGAGCAGGCGTGCACGCCCGCCTACCGCGGGGCGCGGCTCCTTGAGGAATATTTGATGAAGGTCACCGGCGCCCACCTGCCGCTGGTCGCTGAGACGGACTGGGAAAAATCCGGCAGGCCGCCGGCGTTGGTGGTGGGTCAGACCCGGTTCAACAAGCGCGCCTTGGGGGCCGAACTTCAAGCGACCAACCTTCCTCGGGACGGCTACCGGATGAAGACGGTGCCCGGGCGGCTGATGATTGCGGGCGCAACTTCCTGGGGCGCGTTTGCCGGTTGCGCCGCGTTTCTCGAAGACGACTGTGGCGTGGAGTGGTTTTGGCCCACGGCGCTGGGCGAGGAGGTGACGCCAACTCCCTTGTTAACCTTCCGTCGCCTGGACCGCACTTTCTCTCCAGCGATTGTCCTCATGCTGAGTGGGGCTGATGAACAGGAGTGGGGCCGGCGCATTGGGTTGCGCGACGCCCAGTACGCGATTGGCCACAACCTGGGTCCCGACATCTACTATGCCGGGCGCAAAAGCCACCCGGAGTGGTTTCCCTTGATCGATGGCAAACGGGAAATCCCGGGTGAGAGTCCGAGCGCCAACGTGTTCGGTTGGCAACCCTGCATGGCGTCGCCCGCCGCGATCGAGCGGGCCGTCGGCGCCGCGCGCGAGTTCTTCATAAAGAACCCGGCCGCGCCGAATTTTCCGATGGGGACGAATGATGCTGTCTGGCGCGGGTGTGAATGCCGGTACTGCCAGGCGCAGGACGGCCCCACTGATCCCCTGTTCGCCACCACCCCGGTGCATTACAACGGTCGCTACTCGCGGCGCCATTACCATTTGCTCTCCTGTGTCGCGGACGCGATTCAGAACGAGTTTCCCGGCAAGAAAGTCGCCGGGTGGGCTTACGCGGGCACGGATCTTCCGCCCATCGGCATGCGACCCAACCCCAAGGTTCTGATCCTGGTCGTCGGCACGAAGCTGGCGTGGTTGAACCCGGAATTGAGGCATTGGGAGGAGTTGCGGATGGAGCGCTGGTCGCAGATGGCGGCCTCCTTGATGTTCCACGATTATTTTTATCAGACGGGATACATCCCCATCTACACGCCGCACTTGCATGCGGAAGCCGCGCGCGTGATGCAACGTTATCACGTCACGAGCGGTTCGGCGGAAGCCTACGCGGCGGTGGGGCGGAGTGGTCCAAAGTATTGGCTGCAGACCAAGATGTGCCTGGACCCATCGCAGAACCCGGACGCGCTGCTGGACCGCTGGTTCAAAGGCATGTTCCAGGAAGCGGCGGCGCCGGTCAGGCGTTACTTCGACATCATCGAGCAATGTTGGAAGGATTACCCGTATCATGCCTACCACACGGATAGCTGGAGCACCTATTGCTTTTCTCTCGAAGGCGCAAACCTGCCGGTCTTGACGCCCACCGCCATTGAGCAGATGAACACCGCCCTCCGTGAAGCGCAAGCAACGGCGACCAAGGCAATCATCAAGAAGCGAGTGGCTGTGCTTCAGGACCTTCACGAGGGAACGCGGCTCGCGGCGGACATTCTCTGGCGACAACGACCGTACATCGATCCGGTCCCGTTTGATGACAACGTCCTTTTGCAGGATGTGGCGGACTATGCTCAGGGTGTCCCCGGGTTTGACGGCAAGGCCTACTACCAACGGTTGCTCAAGACCTGGAGTGAGTGCGAACCATTGGTGTTTCATGTTGGCATGGACCTGTCCAACAAAGGGAAAGGGATCCCCCTCGAAGGAAGTGCATCGGAGCTCCGCTTGGCGCGCGCACTCAACGGCCTGGTGTTGCCGGCCCTGAATGCGGCGTTGGCTGACGGCAGCCAACCGGAAACGGTCGTGCGACAGGCGATTGCCCAACGCGTGACGAATCTGGCCGGCCGCGCGCCCTTGTCGTCGGAACTGAGGCGGTATATTGAAAAAATGACAGCCAGAACGCTCCGTGTTCCGCGGTGTGCCACTCCGGTGCTGGACAGTAAACCAAGCGATGAATGCTGGCGGAGCGTCAGCGAACAGGGCGATTTTGTGCGGGTGTTGCCAGAGGCGGAGGCTGGGAAATATCCAACGGCCAATCTGACTCCCAGTTATCAAACCACGTTCAGGATCTGCCATGACAACCGAAGTTGGCGCCTCTTGGTTGCCTGCCACCGTCCCAAACTCGGTGCCCACGCCAAGGCCAACGATGATCGCATCGAGATCGTGCTGAACCGATGGCCGAATCGCGAACCCAATACCGGCGGCGCTGCCAGGTTAACCGTCACCGTGACAGCCGATGGCCAGGTCACGGAAGACAGTGCGGGTTACGGGGTCAAATACTGGAAGGCCGGCGCGCGCGCCGCCGTCGTCTCGAATGACGAAGGCTACGTTGTGGAACTGTCCATCCCGTTCCGGTCGGCGCTCTTCTCTCCCGCCAGCGGAAAGATCATGGAGTTTAATGTTCGTCGCGTGGTGGGCGGCGCGGATGGCGAGACCTCCGCTTGGGCGGCGCCGGGGAATACGTTCCTCTGGATGGACCGGGTTGATACCGCGTCATTACTCGAAACCCCGGCGGCGTCAAACGTGCGCTTCATTGACGAGGAAACCGCCTTTCTGGTCAATGCGGATCATTTCAGCGCCTACCAACTGGAAAGCCCTGCCGAAACGAAATGGCCTTCGGCGACCGGCCAGCCGACGATTGTCCGTGGTGGCCGGTCCGTGTTGATCGGGAAGGATTTCTTCAACGTCCAGCCCGGCCTGCAGGGCCTGGTGGAAGTAACGTTCAAAGGCCGGGGGAAATGCCGGCCGGGGATGACCTGGTACCGTTGCTTGGCGCAGGGCATGGCGGATCTTCTCAACCCGGCAGCCGACGAGGGCGAACCCCAGCAAACGACCGAACACGGGCGCACCGTGGTGCGTGTGCCCGTCACGGTCCCTGCGGAGGCGCAGGCAGCGCGGGTGAAGGTTCTGACCGAGGGCGACGTGCAAGTCCAGCAAGTGCGCTGGCAACCGCGCCGCCCTGTGGAATTGGCCGTGCAGATCGTCACCGATACACCGCAGTTGGCGCCGGGGCATGCCATTGATGTTCATGCGCGCATCGTCAACACATCCGGCAAACCGTTGGAAAACCTGCGACTGCGGCTCGTGTCTCTGAGCGGGGTGGATTTGCGGTCACAGGCGGTTGCGGCGCCAGGCCACCTTGATCCAGGCGCAACCGCGCGCGCGCTGTGGTGGCTCGTCCCAGTTTATGCAGTGGGCGAAGCCGATTTCGTCTTTGTGTTGGAAGCCAACGGCATCGCGCCTCAAGTGATCAAGGTGCGCGGCCCAAAATAACTCATCCCATGTCTGATCAAATTAAAGTGGCCGTCTTGGGCCTGGGTGGGATGGGGAAAGGTGTCATCCAAGCGCTGAAGTGCTGCGAAGAAGTCTCCGCAATCGTTGGTTACGACCTTCGTCCAGATGCCGTGCGGATGGTTGACGGGGAACTCGGGGTGGCGGCCTCGGGCGGCAGCGCGGGATTCAACCGCTCCAACGCCACTCGCAACCGGTGAATCAAAACAGCCATCTCGGATTCGGTGATCGCTTCGCCGTACAATCGCACGTCGGCGATCGCGCCGTCGAAACTGTTCTGCGCGCCCGAGCCGATGCGCAGGGGTTGGGTGTTGGACAAATCAAAATGGTGTGCAGCCGGCGCGTTTGACGAACCCGACAACCGGCCGTTCACGTAAAGCCGCACTTGCCGGACTTGACGGACCGCGGTGAGGTGAGTCCACACGCCGCCGATGTCGTGTTCGTGACTGACCATCTGGCCGGCTTGCGCGGCGTAAACCCGGCCGAGAGTGCCGTATGGATCCACGTCGCAAGCCCTTCCCCGACAAGAATTTTGGAGGGCGCTGCGGTGCCTGTCCCCCACATG
>JACQHZ010000020.1 GCA_016198745.1 Verrucomicrobiota bacterium | reverse complement strand
GGGGAAGGATGCGCTTCACCTGTCTGCCGACGGCACGTGGCCGTGTGCCACAGGCAGGTAGAAGCGCAGCTACAACTCAGAGAAATCTTCTTCGGAAAATTGCGAACGTTAAATAGGACAAAAAACTGCGAAGAATGGCCGCAAAGATTCACAAAAAACACAAGACAATCCACTTTGGAATTTACATTCTTGGGCTTTTTGCGCCTTTTTGCTGCAAACCTTGAAATTCCCAAACATCAAAGCTACCGCAATCCCGTCCCATCGCTTTGCGGACGTCTGCGGCGAGGTTGCGCGGGAGTGGAATTCACGCCGCCAGCCCTTCGGCGGCGGTTGTTGATGATAATGTCGCATCATTCCATGGAATCGCAACCAGAAAATGAGGCAGGCGAATTGCCGTCAGCAGATCAGAGCGGGTTTGCGCTTCATAGAAGCGCAGCTACAACATCGGAAAAATCTTGTCGAAAACGGGCGATTCTTGACCATTGCAATCCAGGGTGCCCCCGGAATTTTCTGGCGATTGGCGGTGGATCGGGCGACCATCTGATTCCGGAATGGCCGACATCATCCTGACAACGCTCAACGCGAAATATGCGCACACCGCCTTCGGGTTGCGCTATCTGCTGGCCAACCTCGGTCCTTTGCGGGAACGCGCCTGCATCCTGGAGTTCGACATCCATCAGCGGCCATTGGACATCCTGGAGACGATTCTTGCCGGTCACCCCCGGATCATTGGTTTCGGCGTCTATGTTTGGAATGTGGTTCCAACAACCCAGTTGGCGGCGGCGCTCAAACGGCTTCATCCGGACATCGTGGTCGTGCTGGGCGGGCCGGAAGTCAGCCACGAAATCGACCAGCAGGAAATCGCGCGTCTGGCCGATTACATCATTCCGGGGGAAGCGGACCTCGCGTTTCGCCGATTGTGCGGCCAAATCCTGGATGGCGAACGGCCTTCGGTCAAGATCTGCGCGCCCGAATGGCCCGATTTCAGGCAGCTCGCGCTTCCATACAATTTGTACACGAACGAGGACATCGCACATCGGGTGATTTACGTGGAGGCATCCCGCGGCTGTCCCTTTTCGTGCGAGTTTTGCCTTTCGTCGCTGGACATTCCCGTGCGGCGCGTCCCGCTCGAAGCGTTTTTCGCCGCCATGCGATCTCTGCTGGATCGCGGCGCGCGGCGGTTCAAGTTCGTGGATCGCACCTTCAACCTGGATCTCGCGACCAGCCGCCGCATCCTGGAATTTTTTCTCGAACAGCATCGGCCCGGTTTGTTTCTGCACTTCGAGATGATTCCGGATCGTATGCCCGATGCCTTGCGGGATGTGATCCGGCGATTCCCTCCGGGCGCGCTTCAATTCGAGGCGGGCGTTCAATCGTTCAATCCTGATGTGCTGGCGCTCATCAGCCGGCGACAGGACAATGCGAAACTGGAGGAGAATTTTCGTTTCCTGCGCGAACAGACCGGCGTCCATCTGCATGCGGACCTGATCGCGGGGTTGCCTGGCGAGGACGTTCAAAGTTTCGCGAGCGGTTTTGACCGCTTGGTGAAACTGAGGCCGCAGGAAATCCAGATCGAACTTCTGAAACGATTGCGGGGAGCGCCCATCGTCCGTCACGACCGCGATTGGGGCATGGTATATAGTCCGGTTCCTCCCTGCGAAGTTCTTCAGACACGGTTGATCGATTTCGCGACGATGCAACGATTGTGGCGATTCGCGCGATACTGGGATTTGACGGCAAACAGCGGAAATTTTGTCGAGACTGCGCCCATGATCTGGGCGGAAGGCTCTCCATTCTGGAGTTTCCTGCGTTGGAGCGACTGGCTGTATGATTGCGTCAAGAGATCGCATGGCATCTCGTTGCCGCGACTGGCGGAATTCCTGTTCGAGCATCTGACCTCCAAATTGAACATGGATGCCGCGGTCGTGGCGCAAACGATGGCGCGGGATTATCAACGGGCTGGAAGAACGGACTGGCCATCCTTCCTGAGATCGCATATCGTCCCGGAATCGAAGCGTCAAATGAAGCGTAGCAGCGCTTCACCCCGCTCGTCCGCGGCGTCGGACGGACAAGAAAGGCAAAGACGACATCTGGTGCAAAAACGGGCTGAACCATGAGCACCCAAACTCCCTGGACACGACATCAGCGTTGTGCGGCTGCGATTGAGGGCAAGCCGGTGGACCGCGCTCCCACCTACATTCCGGCGATCGCCTGTCAGGTGGCGTCACAAATCCTCGGACGCGCCGTTCACACGGGCACCGGGTCGTTGCACTACGCCGAGGTGCTCGCCTGGTCCCAGGGAGAAGCTGCTCACGAGGATTTTGAGGCACAATTCTGGGAGGACATTGTCGCGATTCATCGCGCGCTGGATATTGATGTCTTTCGAATGCCCTGGCGGATGAACATGAAACCAGCCGCGCAAACGGATGAATACACCTTCGTTTTCGGCGATCCGGCCGGCGATCACAGCATCTGGCGGTACAACCCTGTCTCCGCGGATTTCGGGGAAAGCGCCCGTGTGTCACCTCCCAGGCAGGAGCAGGGGAAGACCGCGTCATTGAGCGAGGACGATCTCGATAAATCAATCGAACGGCTGGAGGCGGATTTGGAGAACGAAATTACCGTGCGTTCGCGAGTGCTCGACGCGCATCTGGAAATATGGCGGAAACTTGGCGATGAATTCTTCGTCATCTGCAACGGCGGGGGCATCGGTCTGGAACATACCGAAACCGAGATGATGTTTTTGGCGCTTGCTCCCGGCCTGATCCGTCGGAAATTGATGCGCCAGGCCGAATGCGGCATTGCGTTGGGACGCGGTCTCGTTCACAGCGGCTGCCCGGCGGTCCTTGTCGGCGGGGGCGATCTGGCGGGCAATCAGGGTCTCATCTATTCGCCCAAAAGTTTCCGGGAGGTCGTCCTGCCCGCCTGCAAGCACCTGTTGAATCATCTCAATCCGCTTGGAGCGCACTACATTTTCCGCAGCGACGGCAATTTGTGGGCGATTGCGGACAAGCTTTTTGAAGAAGCGGGTTGTCCGGGGTATGGCGAGGTGGACCGGGAGGCGGGCATGAAGGCCGCCGATCTTCGGCGGCGATTCCCGAAGCTGGTCTTATGGGGAAATATTTCCTCATCACTCCTGACGCGCGCGACTGTCGGGGAAGTGAAGGAGGAATCCCGCCGAATCATTGATGAATCGGCCGGAAGCCGATATTTTCACGGCTGTTCGAACGCCATTGTGACGGGCACGCCGCCGCGGAATGTGGAAGCGATGTTCGCGGCGCGCTGAGGGGCTGACAAAGAAGAACACGTACAAGTTTGATGTGTGGCATCCGTCGTGGCGGATGGTTTTCTTCGGCGCACAGCCCCGAAAGCATTCGGGACTGTGCCACATTCCTCCCTGTGGAATCGTTAATTTCCTGACAGTTCCGGAGCGGTGCGCCTCGGTCATTTCTTGTCCAGCGTGTCATCCAGCCATCCGAGCAATTGACGGATGGTTTCCGGCGTTTCGTCGCCCATGTGCGCGATGCGAAAGGTGATGCCCTTGAGCTTGCCGTAGCCTCCGTCAATGATGCAGCCATGGCGTTCCTTCAGCCGCTTGATCCAGGCGGCCACATCCACCTTTCGGGCGTTGGCCACGCAACTGAGGGTGACGGATTCGAAACCCGCCTTCGGAAACATCTCGAACCCGCGTTCTTTCGCCCACGCGCGGGTCATGCGCGCCATCGTCAAATGACGCTCGAAGCGCCGGTCCAATCCTTCCGCGAAGATTTCCTCCAGTTTCGAGCGAAGGGCAAAGACATGCGCAATGGACGGAGTGGAAGGCGTCATGTTCTTTTCGTGGTTTTTCAGAAACTCGATAAAATCGAAGTAGTACCCGCGATTGGGCACGGTCTTTGCCCGCTCCATCGCGCGCGGCGAAACGGCGAACACCGTCAGGCCGGGCGGCAGGGCAAATGCCTTTTGGGTGCCGGCCAGAAGAACGTCCAGCCCAAGGGCGTCCGCCTCGATCTTCACGCCGGACATCGAGGAGACCGAATCAACGATCAGCAGCGTTTCCGGAAACTGGCGGACCACCGCCGCGACATCTGCCAACGGGCTCATGACGCCGGTCGAGGTTTCGTTGTGGATGAAAGTGACGGCGTCGAACCCGCCCGACTTCAACTTTGCCTCGATCATCTCCGGCAGGATCGGCCGGCCCCATTCCACCTGGACTTTTTCAGCGGCCAGGCCGTTGGAAACGGCGACATCGAACCATTTGTCGGAAAAAGCGCCGCATAAGCAGCAGAGCAATTTCCGACCGGGCCGCACCAGATTGCGGATCGCGGCTTCCATGACGCCCCAGGCGGAGGATGTGGAAAGAAAGACCGGGTTTCTGGTGTACAACAACTTTTGCAATCCAGACTGGATGGATGCGTAGAGGTCTTGAAACGAGGTCCCGCGGTGTCCCACCATGGGGGTGCAAAACGCGCGGAAGGTTTTTTCGGACACTTCCACGGGGCCGGGGATGAACAGTTTGATATGAGAAGATTTGGCGGTTTCCATGCGCAACTTTTACCGCGAAGCTGCATCGGACGGAAGCGGAAACAATGAAAAGTGCTGACACCGGTGACAACCTGCTCCATACTGATCCTACCTGACGAAGAGAAATCCTGAGTCGGCAGATCATGTGGCTGTTGGCCGTCCACAAGTTTTTTCAACCCCGATTTTCCCCATGCAAAAAGCACATCGTTGGATCATGCGCGGCAAACAGGATGTGGTCCTCCATGAGTTCGAATACGACGCGACAGTTTTGAAACCGCGCGAGATCGCCGTTCGTGTGGAATTCACGGCCATCAGTCCCGGAACCGAGTGCGCGAATTATCTGGCGCTCGATCCGGACGTCTTCATTCCCGGAAGATGGTGCGCCTACCCGTGGCAACCTGGTTATTCGGGCATCGGACGGGTCATCGCCGTCGGCTCGGAGACGGAAGAATTTCGCGTCGGCGATTTGGTTGCAGGCGTGATCCGACACGGCACGCACATCATGCTCGACGCGGACTCGACGGTGTTGCGCGTGGACCCTGCCATCAATCTCGAACATGCCTCTTTCTTCCGCCTTGTCAGCATTGCGATGACGCCCATCCAGGTTGTGCGCAACGATCCGCTGCCGACGGTTGGCGTGTGGGGCATGGGAATGATCGGGAACCTCACCGCGCAACTCTTGCAGCGCGCAGGCGGCCGCGTCATTGGAATAGATCCGCTCCCCGAAAGATGCGCGCTTGCGACGAAGTGCGGCATTCGACAGACGCTCGATCCCACGGACCCGAAATTTGCGGAGCAAGTGAGCGGTATCACGGGCGGAGAAGGGTTCGACATCACGGTGGATACGACCGGTCACGCGTCCACGACGTTGGCGATGCCTGAATTCACCCGCCGATGCGGGCAAATGATTCTCATGACTCACTGGCGAAGCCAGCCTGTTCTCGATGCAACCAGGTTTTTCCATGGCGTTTTCGTGAAAGGCATCACCCTGCGCGGAGCGCACGAGTGCGTGCCGGGGTCCGAACCATGCGTCAACGCGGTGGAGTTGCAGCGGCGCAAATGGGCAAAAATCCTGCGCGAGATCGCCACCGGCGACCTCGCCATCGAACCGCTGATCTCGCACCGAATCAAACCCGTCCGGTGCAAGGAGGCATACGAGGGACTCTGCTTCGACAGATCGAAATGGTGGGGCGTTGTGGTGGACTGGCGGGAATAAATTTTTCGTCAGGTTGGCGAGCATGAAGCGTTTGGGGCAAGGTGGGGGAGAAAGAATCCCGTTTTGGTTGCGGCCCCGCCGCCTTGGGCAAGTTCCACCTTGTTGCGCCCGATCATTTTTTGTCCTGCGTCCGGCGAGGAACGGATGAAAAAAAGACTTGCAACATCTTCAAAGGACAACTAGAGCTTACCGCCTATGTTTTTGACACACAACAATCCCTTTTCGAAAGTTTCATTTAAAACCTGGCTCCTTCCGCTTTTGCCGGCGCTGGTTCCGTCGTGGGTCATGGCCGGCGAGTCGGACCTGTTGCTTCCGAAGACAGACGACGTTGTCTTTCATGTTTGCGGGATGACGTTGACGGGCGGGGCCATCCTTTGGGCGGGCATTATCATTTGTTTGGGCGGGATGGCGTTCGGCCTCGGAATGTACAAGAAGCTGACCGCGCTGCCGTCGCATCCAAGCATGCTGGACATGTCGAAGCTGATCTATGGAACGTGCCGCACCTATCTGATCCAGCAGGGCAAGCTGCTGATCATCCTGGAACTGATCATTGGCGCGGCGATGGCCTATTATTTCGGGTATCTCAAACAGATGACGCCGCCCACGGTGGCGCTGATCCTCGGCTGGTCGGTGATCGGCATCCTCGGGTCCTATTCCGTGGCGTGGTTCGGGATGCTCATCAATAACGTGGCCAACAGCCGCATGGCATTTGCCGCGTTGCGCGCCCGTCCCATTGATCTCTCGGAAATCCCGACATCCTCCGGCATGAGCATCGGCGTCCTCCTGGTCAGCGTGGAACTGATTGTGATGATCTGCGTGCTGAAGTTTGTGGATCCAGCTTATGCAGGGTCGTGTTTCATCGGATTCGCCATCGGCGAGTCGTTGGGCGCCAGCGTGCTGCGCATCTGCGGCGGCATCTTCACCAAGATCGCCGACATCGGCAGCGACATGATGAAGATCGTCTTCAAGATCAAAGAAGACGATGCGCGCAATCCCGGCGTGATTGCTGATTGCACCGGCGACAATGCCGGCGACAGCGTGGGGCCAACGGCGGACGGATTCGAGACCTACGGCGTCACCGGCGTTGCGCTGATCACATTCATCTGTCTGGCGGTGCAGCCGACGTTCCAGGGACCGCTGATCGTGTGGATGTTCGCCATGCGCATCGTGATGGTGCTCACATCGATCATCTCATGGAAAATCAACTCGATGATCACGCGATCGGTCTGGGGCGGCCACGAAAAGTTTAACTTTGAACATCCGCTGACCCTCCTGGTCTGGTTGACGTCGATTCTGAGCATCATCGTCACGTTTGTGTTGAGCTATCAGATGCTCCATGCGGAATTTGGAAATTTGTGGTGGAAATTGGGGATCATCATCAGTTGCGGCACGCTGGCGGCGGCGGTGATTCCCGAACTGACGCGGATTTTCACGAGCATGAAAAGCGCGCACTGCCGCGAGATCGTGAACGCGACTCGCGAGGGCGGGACGGGGCTGACCATTCTTTCCGGGTTGATCGCGGGCAATTTCTCCGCTTTCTGGAAGGGGCTTACCATTGTGGCGCTGATGCTCATCGCCCTTGTGACAAGCTCCGCCGATTTGTCCGCCTTCATGCAATATCCGTCCGTATTTGCCTTCGGCCTGGTTGCTTTCGGGATGTTGGGCATGGGACCGGTGACCATCGCGGTGGACAGCTATGGACCGGTGACCGATAATGCGCAGTCTATTTTCGAGCTTTCGACCATCGAGCAGGTCCCGAATGCGGCGGCGCAGATCGAAAAGGACTTCGGATTCAAACCCGATTTTCACAAGGCGAAACTCTTCCTCGAAGACAACGACGGCGCCGGCAACACCTTCAAGGCGACTGCCAAACCCATGCTGATCGGCACGGCTGTGGTGGGCGCCACCACGATGATTTTCTCGTTGATCCTTTTGCTCAAGGAACATTTTCATTGGACGGAATTCGCCCGGCTCAGCATCGTGGAGGCGCCGGTGCTCCTCGGCCTGATCACCGGCGGCGCCGTGATCTACTGGTTCTGTGGCGCGTCCATGCAGGCGGTGACCACGGGCGCGTACCGCGCCGTGGCCTACATCAAGAAAAACATCCGGTTGAATGAAACCGAAAAGGCGTCGGAAAAGGACACCAACGAAGTGGTTCGCATCTGCACGCAGTACGCCCAGTTCGGGATGATCAACATTTTTGTGGTGATCTTTTCGCTCACGCTGGCGTTCGCGTGTCTGAACGAAATTTTCTTTGTGGCGTATCTCATTTCCATCGCCATTTTCGGATTGTTCGCGGCCATCATGATGGCCAACGCCGGCGGTTGTTGGGACAATGCGAAGAAGATCGTCGAGGTGGAATTGCGGGAAAAGGGCACCGACATGCATGCCTCCACGGTGATCGGGGATCTGGTGGGCGATCCGTTCAAGGACACCACGGCGGTGGCCCTCAATCCCATCATCAAGTTCACCACGCTCTTCGGGCTGCTGGCGGTCGAGATCGCCATCAATTCTCCTTCTCAGGCGCGCTGCACGCTGGGGATCATCCTGTTGCTGGTAGGGCTGGTCTTTGTGTGGCGATCCTTCCACTGCATGCGGATTCCGGCCAAGGAGGGATGAAGGTTCTTCTGACAGGCGCCACGGGATTTGTCGGTTCCGAAGTTCTGCGGCAGCTTTTCGAGAACGGCCACGTCGTCCGCGTGATCGCGCGCGACCCGGCGCGTTGCGACGCGATCCGCAAGAGGTTCAATGTCGAGGTCTTTCATGGCAACATCCTCCACGCGCCCGCCCTCGATGGGTGCATGGCCGGCATGGATGCGGTGATCCACCTCGTCGGGATCATCGCCGAGGCCGGGGAAAACACCTTCGATCGCGTTCACCGCATCGGCACGGAGAATCTCATTGCCGAAGCGAAAAAGGCGAAGACCAAACGGTTTGTTTTTGTCAGCGCGCTCGGCACGCGCGAGAACGCGCGCAGCCGCTATCACCAATCCAAATGGGCGGCGGAAGCAGCGGTGCGCGGCAGCGGACTGGATTGGACGATTTTTCGGCCATCGGTCATTTACGGGCCGGGTGACGCCTTTGTGAATCTCTTTGCGCGCATGACCCGGTGGCCGTTGAACCTCATTCAGTGTTTCACCCTCCCGGTCATCCAGGGCGGTAATGCCCGGCTGCAGCCGATTCCGGTGGCGGATGTCGCGCGATGTTTCGCGGGTGCGCTCATGAAACCGGAGGCGATTGGCAAGACCTATGACCTCTGCGGGCCTGCCCCGTTGAGATTGCGTGAGATCATCCGAACCATCGCCGAGGTGTTGGGGCATGAGACAGAGGAAATCCAACTTCCACTGAAAGGTTGGATCGGGGATTGGTCGAAGCTTCTTCTGCCAATGTGCATGCTCAAGGGGTTGTTCGTCCAGCCGCGGGTGCTGCTTGTGCCGGTGCCTGTCGAGGCCGCTGTCGTCGTCGCGTGGCTCATGGAAACGTTCATGACCAAGCCCCTTCTCAATCGCGACCAGCTTCTCATGCTCGGAGAAGACAATGTGGGCGATCCGTCCGAGGCGATGAAGGATTTCGTCATCCGTCCGCCCAATTTCCGTGAAGGCATTTCTGTCTATCTGAAATGACTCTTTCACAAAGTTGCATTTTTTGCTTGCTTTTTCACGTGGGATGCTTACATTGACGCCAACCAACACATAAACGTCCGAACCTCAAAGATTCAGTGGATCGTCTGCGGAGTCAGTATTTTACAGCCTCAGCGGGATCCCGGTCTCCGACGCGGAGCACCGATCGCTGAGCGGCTGGCGTTTTCAGAACACAAAGGAAACCACATGGGCAATCGCCTATACGTTGGCAATCTGTCGTTTCACACCACAGATGCCACTCTTCAACAACACTTCAGTCAGGCTGGACCAGTCACCAACGTCAGCCTCATCGTGGACAAATTCACAGGCCGCAGCCGCGGCTTTGCATTTGTCGAAATGGGGTCGGACGCCGACGCTCAAAAAGCGATCGAACAATTCCACGGCAAGGAACTCGACGGACGCGTGCTGACCGTCAATGAAGCGCGCCCGCGCGAAGAACGTCCCCCCGGAGGTGGTGGTGGTGGCGGCGGCGGCGGCGGCTTTGGCGGTGGCGGTGGTCGTCGCGAACATCGCGGCGGGCGCGGTCGTCGCGAGCATTGATCGTTGGAGGGTGCAAATCGGGTTTTGAGAGAGAGAACACCGGGAGGTGGGGTGTCGCTTGCGGCAAAAATGATGGCGCCGGCGGGGTGTTGTCAGCCAGGGTGCTGCCACGCCGGGATCGCCTCTGCATCCTGGGTGTAAAATATCCGATGGGGCCGGCGGAAGAGGCAATCAGACGGATATTGAGGGAGGCCGGTTGCGCACATGGCGACGGTCTTTCTTTTCCCTGGCCTTGATTTCATTCCACTGCTTCAGCACTGCCGCGGTGTTTGTGGCACGTTTGCCGTTGACTGGTCCGTCGTTCCGCCTTGCGGAGCGACATCGAAAGACGTGCGGATGACGGCGGATCAGCTTGCGGTTCAGGGTTCGCACCACATCGTCGAAATTGAACTTGCCGGCCTCGCGCGCCATCTGGCTGTGAAAAACGATATTTAGAAGAAGGTCCCCCAGCTCCTCGCGCATGCCGTGGAAGTCCTTCTTGCGAATGGACTCGATCACCTCGGCGGTCTCGTCCCGCAGGCAGCGGATCAGCGATTCGTGCGTCTGATCGAGGTCCCAAGGGCATCCGCACGGCGAACGCAGGCGTGACATGATGCGAAGAAGGCGGGTGATCTGTTTTGACACGGGAGATTATCACTCCTTCAGCAAGACGTCGGTCTTGGCCGCGAAGATGAAATCGCTTTCCGTGAGACCGTTGATTTTGTGCGTCCAGATGGTGACAACCACCTTGCCCCAGGCGAGGTGGAGATCGGGGTGATGCCCCACGCCTTCTGCGAGTTCGCCGACGCGGTTCACAAAGGCAAGGGCGGTTGCAAAGTCGGGAAATTTGAATGCCTTCGAAAGATGATGCTCGTCCACCACTGTCCAGCCCTCAAGCTGCGCGGCGAGATTCCGAAGTTCGGCGCCTTTCAGGGCGGGAACGCCTCCCCGGCAGGGCACACATTTTTTATCCGCAAGATTACAGGTTTTCATGGAAGCAATCTTTCTGTCACAATCCCCATCTGCTCAGGCAGGGGGAAGAATTTCCCACGATAAACGGACACCGGTTTTTTTGGCATCTCAAGTGACCGGCTGGTTTTTGTCTGCGCAGGCGGCCTCGAATTCGGCGCGGAATTTCGCCACAAAACTTTGCACGGGCCATGAACTGGCTTCGCCGAAGGCGCAGATGGTGCGTCCCGCGATGTTGTCCGCCACGCTCCCCAACAGGCCGACGTCTGACGGGCGCCCGCCGCCGGCGACGATTCGATCGGTGATTTTTCGCATCCAGAGAGTTCCTTCGCGGCAGGGCGTGCACTGGCCGCAGCTCTCGTGCGCGTAAAAGGCGTTGATGTTGTTGAGCGCCTTCACAATGTCGGCGGTTTCGTCGAGCACGATGATGGCCCCCGATCCGCTCATGGTGCCGGCCGCAGTGAGCGTGTCGAAATCGTAGGGAATATCCAGAATGCCGACCTCTTTTTCCGCCATCGCGCCGTCCGGTTGTTTTTGCTTGAGCTTGATCTTCTCGCCCGTTCGGAGGACCTTGGCGGAACTGCCGCCGGGGATGACCGCCTTGAGTTTCTTCCCGTCGCGCAAGCCGCCGCAGAGGTCGTTGATGATCTGGCCGATGGTCCAGGCGCCGGTCTCGATTTCGTAGTAGCCGGGTTTGTTCACATGGCCGGAGACGCACACGATGCGCGTGCCGGTGTTGTTGGGACGCCCGATCTTCGCGTATTCCGCGCCCCCCATCCGAATGATGTGCGGGATATTGCAGAGAGTCTCCACATTATTGACGATGGTCGGGCATTGGTAGAGGCCGAGCACCGCCGGAAAATAAGGCGGCTTGATCCGCGGGTAAGGCCGTTTGCCCTCCAGCGACTCGATCAATCCCGTCTCCTCGCCGCAAATGTAGGCGCCTGCGCCGCGGTGGACATGGATTTCCAGCGAGTAATCGGTTCCGAGAATGTTCCTGCCGAGAAAATGGCTGCGCTGCGCTTCGTCGAGGGCGTTTTGAAGGATTCGCGCTCCCACCTGGAACTCGCCGCGTATGTAAATGTAGGCGAGCCGCGCCCGAACCGCGTAACAGGAAATGATGATCCCTTCGAGAAGCTGGTGGGGATCGCGATGAATGATCTGGCGATCCTTGAAGGTGCCGGGTTCCGATTCATCGGCATTGCAGATGAGATAAACGGGTTTCTTTTCGTCGGGTCGGATGAATCCCCATTTCACGCCGCAGGAAAAGCCGGCCCCGCCGCGTCCCCGAAGCTGCGAGACCTTGACCTCATTGACGATCTCATCGGGCTTCATGCCGACGGCTTTTTTCAGCGAGGCGTACCCGTCGTGCTTGAGGTAACAGCCAAGGTCCGGCGTGTATCCCGGCTGGTCGAGGTTCGACAGAAGGATGCGGCGTTCGGTTGCGCGAAGTTCAGGCATGGAGTGAAAGGCTGTACTGAAGGCAAAAAAAATGGCGCAATTACAACTGTCATTTCTTCGGGATAAAAATTTTCTGGCCGACTTTCAGATCGGGTTTGGTCAGCTTGTTGGCGTCCATGATGGCCTTCTTGCTGACGCCGTAGGCCTCGGCGATGGCGGTCAGCGTATCGCCCTTGGCGACAACATGCTCGTAACCTTCCTCGACGCGCCCTTTATGCGCGGTCACGGCATGCTCTTTGGACGGGGATTCCGCGCGCCCTTTGGGCGGCGGGGCGTCCCGTTCCTTTGGCGGCGGGGTTTTGGTTTTGCTGGAAGGCGCGGCGGAGGCGGAGACCTTTTTCGACAGGCGGCTGATCTCCTGGCTGACTTCTTCGACAATGATCTTGCGGTCCTGTTCGCGGGCGGTGTCGAGTTTCTTGACAAGCGAATCCAGCCGTTCAATCTCTTTTTCGTATTGCGCGTTGGACTCGTGCGAGGCCGCGAGATCCGCCTTGAGGCGATCCACTTCGGAATGAAGTGATTCGTTCTCGGTTTGAACGGACTGAACGTCGGTGTGAAGCTGGCCGATTTTTTCCTGCAACTGGCGGAGTTCCTCCCGCTGGCTGGTCTGTTCTTTTTGCAGCTCGGTCGTGCTGCAGCCCGCCAGGAGGAGGAGGGCGCACATGCTCAGGATGAACCCCGTCAGGCCGGCTTTTTCAAGATCCGGGAAAAACCGCGGCGCAACATGCGCTGCCTCTATACTACTAATCTTTGGAATCTTGTTTTCCGGAGAAGATTTCTCTGTTGT
>JACQHZ010000019.1 GCA_016198745.1 Verrucomicrobiota bacterium | reverse complement strand
TTCCAATACTCCATTGTTCCGCCCGTTTGCATCGTTCGTGAATCGTTCATGGTAGATTCCTTGGGTATTCTCGTTGAATGTCGGACGGTTGTCATTTGGATTTTAACTGAAGCATTCGCAAGTCGCGGGGCAGGATCGGCAGACGGAGGGTTCCATCTTTCACGGGAAATTCCGTTTCGGACACCAGATCGCGCACGGCCAGATTGCCGCCGAGGCCCAATCCCGCCGGGTCGAGGCGGACATCGGCGTCCACAGGATCGTCGCTCCAATTGAAGAGGACCAGCAAACCGCCATCCGGGCTGAAATGCAGGATGGGTTTCACGGTCGCGGGGCTGACCTTCAGGCGCGGATCGTTGTTCCAATAGTAAAGCACCTGTTTGTTCGCGAGATCTACGCCAAACCGCTTGTCCTGCAGAAAGCGGATCAGCGCATCGTGCGCCGAGTGCGCCGGGGAGCTGGTGCTGTCGTGGATCATGAACAGTCCCATCATATCCCGCACGGAAGCCGGGGTGGGCGCGTAAGCTCCGTCAAATTCCGGCAAGAGATCGGGCGCAAATCCGAACGGCACGCCGGTATGTTGAGTCTGGAGCCGCCCTTCGTTGAGCAGCTTGCTGTAAAACTCGCTGACCCGCAGCGGACCCGACGCGTAGTTTTCGCCGTCCCAGTAGATGTTGATAAACGACATGACGGGAACCAGAATCTGATTCGAGCAATGCCAGCGGATGAAGGTCTTGCCATGCGCGTCATAGAAAAGACGGTTGATTCGTTTAATCATCTGGCGCATGGCGAAAAGCGGAAGGCGCGGCGTCCATTGGCCCCGGTAGTTGACGTAGCCGCAATGATGGTGGGCGTTGGAACAGCGGATGGCCGGCTGGTCCAGGTAAAGGCCGCCCAGGGAGGTCTTCTGAATCAGATCGTTCAGGCGCCACAGGTAGTAGTTCTGGAAATCCGAGGCTGGGCAATATCCATCCAAACCACCCGGCTCAAATTTCTTGCCGTACCACTCGCCGGGCGCCGTATGCCGTTCGGGAACGCGTGGGACTTCCGTCGGGATGGTGGTGGCGCTCCACAAGGGACCCCACAGCATGGCTTCGCGGTTGATCAAACCGGGGTTGGGAATGTCGCCGAAGAGGCTCTTGGCAAAGTGGTGCTGACCATAAAACATGAGCGACGAACAAGGCATGACTTCCCGTCCTTTCGTCCGCGCGGTCTGAATCTGTTCCCGCGCCCGGTCGGGCAGGCTCTGCCAGATGGTATATGGGCCATCGCCCCAGAACCAGCACCATTCCATGGCATTGAAGTCTGCCAGGAACCGGAAGTTGTCCGGGCGGGGGCGGGTGGGGGTCGCCTGGAAGCCGAAGACCAGGGCGAGGGGACGCCCCAGGGTGAAGGGGCGGTCCGCCAACTTGATTCGCAACAGCCGCGCGCCATCCCGCGCGGGTTCGATGACCTCGATGCCGTTCTCATCCTTGATCGGCCAGTTCTCCAGGCTCTCCGCGAACCAGCAGAAACCCCGCGTGTGATCGCCCAGCCAAACCAATTCCCGGAACTCATCCATTTTCATTCCTTCTTTCGGCACGAAACCGGAATCCGTGGCCGGCGGATGGCCCGAAGTGGACGCCGTTATGTGGAAGAGGGACGAATGTTGGGGTTTAATCGGGAATTCGAGGGCAAGGCCATCAGCCGATTCACCGCCCTCCGGATTGGCCAGCTTCATATCAATCTTGGCCATGCCATCGAACTCGTACTCGGCGACGATCTGCACTTCGTATGGACCCGCCTGGGAGACGGTTTCCACGCGCACCAACCCGTCGTTCACCAGCTTGATCTGCACCGTGGCCTTTTCGAAGACGAATCGCTTCTGGTTCTTGGTCAGCACCACGCGCGGTGGAGCGGCAAACAACTTCTCGCCGCGGCTGGTCACTTGAACCGGCAAAGCGGAATCGCGGTACTCGTAAGATCGTTCCCAACATTCAATTGTCGGTCCGTTGACCCGCATCGGCGTCCAGGGTTTGGGGACGTCGGTCGCGATGCCCAATTGGTTGTTCTGCCACTTGGCGGAGTTGAGCAGCTCATCGCCCAGTTCCTCGGCGGTCCACTTGCGGGCATAGGCCTTCTCTTCCTCGGTCGCGGGTTGCGATGGGTTGGTGGGCTGGGCGGCGGCGGGTTTCGATTCGGACGGAGCGGCGGCCTGGGATCCCTGGCGGATTTCGGGCGGTGTGCTGGGAAATCCGACCTGATGGTAATAGAGCTGAGTCTCGCCTTCGCGCACGGAGATTGCGAGAAGCCCTTTCTCCAAACCCTTGATGGATGTTTCCAGGTCAATGCGCTGCTTGCCGCCGGAAGCGATTCGGACCGTTTTTTGCGCCTCCCTGGCCGGCAACACGTCGGTGGGACCGTAGGTCTGCAACGACGCATTGAGATCATGCGCCTTCTTGCCGCCGAGGATGTCCATGGGCACGCGGATCGCGTCAGCGGTCACCTCGATGGCTTGGGGCCGGATGATGGCGGGCGAATCTTCAAAGCGAATGATCCCGAAGGAATTCGCGTCGTTGTAGGCCATCGCAAAACACCAGCCGGCGTTGGCCGGCGTGTTGACCATGTTCATCGTCCAAACCGCGCCGGCTTTCGGTTGAGGCATATCACAGCCTTTGAAATCCACGCGGCATTCGGCGATCCATTCGCCGTCCTGAATGGACGCTTTCCAGTCCCATCGTCCGTTCCAAGCCAGGTTCAGCATCTTGAGATCACACTGGTTGCTGTAGGGGTTGCCGATCAACTGACAGAAATCGGGGGTGCCGGTGTAAGGAGGGTGGATGAAAATTTCGTAGGACTCCTCGCTGTACAGCGGCATATCGTACTGGCCTTTCCAATCCTTGGCGTCGAGGGTTCCCTTGTATGGCGTGCGGATCGCCAGATACAGATACCTCTGGTCGTAGGCGATGTAAGCGGTGATGGGGTCGCCGTTCAGCGCCTTGGACTGGCCCCGCAGGCGGGTGAAGCCGACGAGCGTGGCCGCGCCATCCCATTCGCCGGGTTCAAGGCGGCCGTCAATTTTCGGCGGACGGCTCACGGTCGGAACCGTCACCGTGTTTTTGTAAAGCTCCGGCTCACAGCGGTAATGGCAGCGGTAGCGGTTGCGAATTTCCGCGATGATCAATGGACGCGAACCGATGACGTGCAAGTTCGCAAACGCGGTGCCGGGTGCGCCCTGCAGTTGGATGCGGTTCAACGCGCCTTCCGCGCGGACCGGGTTCAGCCTGCGGGCGGTGAATCCATCAACCGAAAACGCGACACTTTCACGGGTCACGGTGATGAAAACGTAATGCCACATATCCCGCCCGGTCTTCTCCATCCACGGCTGGGGGATCCAGTCGTAAATCGGATAGGATTGGAGGACCTTCGAATCGCGCGCCAGTTGCAGTTCCGCCTGGTTGGCGGGTTTTTCAAGGCGGTAAGTTGCGTTGCCAATGGTGAAGCTGGCCACCGGAACCGCGGCGGATGATCGCGAATCCCATTTTTCCGGTTTCATCCAGAACTCGATCAGGACGTCCTCGCCAACCTCCTTGAGTGCCCAGGTGACCGAGCCTCCTTCGATCAACAAGGCTTTGGCGTTGTCGCGCCGGCCGGCGATGACCTTGACCTGGTCCGGTTTTTCCACGGTGGCAGCAGTGGGGACCTGGTCCAACGGTTCTTTAAGATAGTAATTGATGCCCATGACATTGGTTTCATTTAACAAGAGTTGGAGAGCGATGAGGGCGAGAAGGTTCGTTTTCATTTGGAATCAACTAAATTGATACCACGAAAAAATGGTCTCCCTCAACTCCCGCCCGGTCCCGCATCGCCGATACATCCCGTAACGTCTTTGCTCAAATCGCCATTTTGTTGCGCCCAAAATTCGCGGCCGCAACCCCGGCAGAAATCAAAACCCACAGAAGGGACTTATGATGAGCGCGGATTGATTTGACTTTCAACAAAGACGCGCAATTTACGAATCAAATCGCGCGCTTCATTGCGGTTGAAGGGTTCTCCTTCCATGAGATAGTCATAACGCCATTCAACCGCATAAGGGGTCCATTCATCCACGCGACTTAGGGATTCCGGAAGCGGTGATCCAGCCTTTACCAATAAGGTCATCAGCTCCTGCAAGTCATGGGTTTTCTGGAATCGGATCTCCTTCTGGGAAAGCAATGCCTTTAAAAGTTTTTCAGCGGCCTGTTGGCAGTGAAACCCGATGCTGGAATCCGCCACGCTCGGCGCATTCAAGACGGCATCCAGAAGGGCTTCATCCTCAGCGGCCTTTCGGAGGAACAACAACGCTTGCTCACGCTGCTTCGGCTTCATAAAGAACTTTTCCCTCGAAGCTTGCCTCGAAAAAGACGTTGCCGGGGGTGTCCCGCCAATATTCAAACTTTTCCCGGCTGACCACCAGGATGTCCACCGCCATGACGATCTCCTTCAATGCCCGGCGCAATCGCACCGATTCGGCCGCCGGGTCTTTCACTTCATCCTTGATCACGATCAAGTCCAGGTCACTGTCTTCACTGGCATTGTCCCGGGCGTGCGAACCAAAAACAATGATTTTCCACGGTTTGGCGGCTTCCACGATCCGTCGCACGGCCTCGTCCATCTTTTCTGGAGTCACCGCCCAAATGGGCTGAGTCACCGCGTTCATGGCATGTTTGTATCAGAAAGTTTTGAAGGAGTCACAGGATTTTCCTGATCAAATTGTAGCCGCGATCAGGTGATCACGGCTACAGGATTTGAAAAAGACTAAAAACAGCCCCCAGCTTGTCCCCCTTTAGTGGGGACCTATGGCGCGGATTCATTTCAAGGAACCCCAACACCTTACACACTTGCTTATGGACCCCTTGCTGGTGAGGTGAGGATGCAAGTTCCCGCAATTGAGCCGCTGCGGTGGCGGTGAACACGAGTTTCCGATTCACGTCTCTTTGGCGTGTTTGGCAAAGGAACCGAGGTAGCGCACCTTGCCCACCCGGCTCTCAGCCAGTCCCTTTCGAATTGCAGCAAGTGTGTCCGGGTTTTCCCACACCCACGCCTCGTAAGCCGGGATGCTTTTCTGGGGATCAAGGACAATCTGACCCAGCCGGTTGACATAGACATCGTAGGTCACGCCATCCTCCTTTACGGCCTTGGAAATCCCAACCCGCTTTTTGGTGTCCGGGCTGGCGCCCTTGGCAACCCTATTGAAGTGGTCGTCTTTGATAACCGAGGAATCGCGCCTGCCTTAATATGGCATGAGTGGGAATCAGCGTCAAGTGGGATAATCCCACTCCGCCTGCGTCACGAATCTGGTTTGAATGCCTCAACGCGGCCTGACGCTTTCTCGCTGGTTTTTTGGTCTCTTCATCGAACTTCAATCCAAACATGCTTGAAATCGCCGCAGTCCGGCCAGCCCAGCGGCAACGTTTTGACGAATTGGGCATGCCCATCCAGAAATACGACATTCTGTCCATTGCGATGCACGGGCATGTTGTAGTTCATGTCGCCGGCTTCGGCGAGACCGAAGGTGCCGTTCGCGTGCAGGCTGTCTTTGTACAGGAAGATGACCCCCGGGTTGGCCACATTCCCCATGCGCGCCGGGGTCACGGAGGACCATTGCCCGTAAGGAAAAATCGTCAGCCAGAAATTGATGCCATAGTTGGTGGAGTCGGCCCCCGTGCCACCACCGACGCAGGGATTGGCGAGGCAGAAGTAGGGCGGCTTCCGTTTCTTCTCCTCGCCCACCGCACAAGTGCCGGGATGTTTCAAGTAGACGGTGGTCGGCGCATACCAGGTCCCCGCGAGCAAGCGATACCACAGGTACGAGGCCGCGGTGTATTCAGGAGGATGATAGGAGGAGGGCAGGTAGCCGTCGTAGTCATCGCAATATAGAAAAGTCGCCAAGGCGATCTGGTGGAGATTGTTCATACACTGCAACCCCTTGGCGGAATCCCGCGCGGCTTTCAGCGCCGGCGACAGCAGCGCCGCGAGGATGGCGATGATGGCGATGACCACAAGCAATTCGATGAGCGTGAAACCGGTGGTTTCACGCGTCTCACGTTGCACGTCACACGCCTCACACTGAGATGAAAGTCGTCGCAGTTTCATAAATAATTTCTCCTTTTCATTGCAACTACTCAGGTCTAGTCGTCATTCCCGCGAAAGCGGGAATCCACTCCCCCCTCCCCGCGTTCAGGAGGACAAACATCGTGGGGGCAGGCGTCAGACGATCTCCCGCCACACCAGGATTACC
>JACQHZ010000225.1 GCA_016198745.1 Verrucomicrobiota bacterium | reverse complement strand
GTCCCGCGACGGCGGGATTGACGACGTAGTTGGCCGGGCAGCCGGCGCAGCGTCCAACAAATCGCCCGACCTAACCGCCGACCCGCCGCGGGCTCGACCGTTTGGGGTGGATTGAGGATGATTCCGTCGAGGCGACCTGCGCCGACGGTCGGCGGTAGGTCAGCTCCGGCGATAGATTTCTCAACCCCCGAAGAACCACCGGATGGCTGAGCCAATTCCATTTCCGAGCAGGAGGAAAAATTTCACAATGGACTTGTGAAATATCCGGGCTAAAAAGGGGTGATCATGCGCGCGCTCATCTGCGACAAGTTCGAAAAATCCGGCTTCGATGCTCTCAAGGCGATCGGCTGCGAGGCGGTTTATCAACCCGATCTGAAGGATGAGGCGTCTGTCATCGCCGAAATCCGGAAGACACAGCCGGATTTGCTCGTCGTGCGGTCCCGGAAAGTGACGGCGGCCATGTTGGATGCCGGCGCGATCAAATTGGTGGTGCGCGCGGGCGCCGGCTACAACACCATTGACGTGGCTGCAGCTTCCAAACGCGGCATTTATGTCTCGAATTGCCCGGGCAAAAACTCCGTGGCAGTCGCAGAACTGGCCTTTGCTCTCATCCTGGCGCTCGATCGGCGGGTCGCTGACAATGTCATCGCCCTGCGGCGCGGCGAATGGAACAAGAAGGAATTTTCAAAGGCGCGCGGGCTTTACGGCCGAACGCTCGGACTGATCGGCCTGGGCAGGATCGGACAGGAAATGATCCCGCGCGCCCGGTCATTCGGCATGTCGGTCATTGCCTGGAGCCGCAGTCTCACACCGGAACGCGCCGGGGAACTGGGGGCTGGCTTTGCCGAAGGTCCTGTTGCGGTCGCGCGCGCCGCTGATATCGTGAGCGTTCACGTTGCCCTGGAAAAAGCGACCAGGGGATTTCTGAACGCAGATTTTTTCAATGCCATGAAACCGGGCGCGTATTTCATCAACACATCGCGGGGCGAGGTTGCGGATCAGGCGGCGCTGGTGCGCGCGATGCGTGAACGGGAAATCCGCGCCGGATTGGATGTGTACGCCTCGGAACCTTCCGCTGCGGCGGGAGAATTTGCAGATGCCATCGCGCAGGAACCCAATTTTTACGGCACGCATCACATCGGCGCCTCGACCGACCAGGCGCAGGAGGCGATTGCCGCCGAGACGGTGCGGATCATTCAGGTCTTCAAGACCACCGGCAAAGTGCCCAACGTCGTCAACCTGGCCAGGCGCACACCCGCCACGCATACGCTGGTGGTGCGTCATCGGGACCGCCCCGGCGTGTTGGCGGGCGTGCTGGACGCCATCAAGGCTGCGGAGATCAACGTTCAGGAGATGGAGAACATCATCTTCGATGGCGCCGAGGCGGCTGTCGCGCGGATCAATTTGGACAAACCGCCTCCGGTTGAGTCGCTCGACCGTCTGAAGGCCAAAAACGCCGACATCATCGAACTCAAACTTCTGGAACTGGCATCCTCAAAAATTGATGTCCTGGAATGTTAACAAATTGAATTCTTTGCCGATAGGATCATTAGCTGAGGATTCCGATGAACCGGTTGAATTCACCTCCTTCCGTCTGCCGGACCGGGCAACGACTGTTGAGCTGGTCGCCTCGTGAAATTTTTGAACCGACGGCGACGGAAATGGCGGAATTCGCCGTCCAGTTTACTCGTGAAGAATGGGGACGTCTTTGCAGCGATCGAAGTTTTCTTGTCGCCATGGACAAGGACCTTGTTGATGCGGGCGGCATTGCCGGCGCGTTGCTCAAACGTCACATCCTCGTCCTCGGCGCGGAAACATAAACGGGAAGGCGGTTGCGGCGCACCAGGCATTTTCCATCGGCCGAGGAAGTTGACCGCAGCCGCCTCCCATCATGCAATGGAATCAGGTGTTGCCTGATCGTCTGGGGGGTGAAAATAGTGTTGGATTTTTTTGGGGAAGCGTCTAGGAAAAGGGCATGCCAACATTTGCATATCAGGCGCGTGACGAGAAAGGCGCGACAAAGAAGGGGAGCGTCGAGGCATCGGACCAGGCGGCGGCGGCGGCGGCTCTTTCACAAAAAGGTCTGGTTGTCATTTCCATCAGCGAAAGCGCCAGTTTTCAGCGCAAACATGCGGGTAGGGTTGGCGGGAGGAAAATCGGCGCGATCCCCGAACCCGACATGGTCATGTTCACCCGGCAGTTGGCCACCATGATTGATGCCGGGCTTCCCTTGGTGCAAAGCCTTTCCGCGTTGACCGAACAAACCAACAATAAAAACTTCAAACCTGTTCTTCAGGAACTCACTGCCACCATCGAAACCGGCGAGCAGCTTTCCTCATCTCTGGCCAAGTATCCGACGGTCTTCGATCGGCTGTACGTGAACATGGTGCGCGCGGGCGAATCGGGCGGCGCGCTGGCAGAAATCCTGGATCGTCTCGCCTCCTACCAGGAGGCATCCTCCAAGCTCAAGAAGAAGGTCAAGTCCTCGATGTCCTACCCGGTCATCGTGATGTCCATGGCGGTTCTCATTGTCATTTTCCTGATGGTGAAGGTGATTCCGGTGTTCGAGGGAATTTTCAACGACATGGGCGTGCCGCTTCCCGCCCCCACCCGGATTCTGATTAACGTGAGCAAAACCATCCGTTCGCCCATGGGGATCGTGGTCGGTTTCGGCATCTTCGGCATGATCATCGCGTTCAAAAAGTGGATCAAAACGGAACCTGGCCGCAAGAAATGGGATCATTGGAAATTGAAATTTCCGGTCTTCGGCCCCCTGTTGCAGAAAATCGCCGTCTCGCGATTTGCCCGGACGTTCGCGCAGCTTATTCGAAGCGGCGTGCCCATCATCGAGACGCTGAACATTGTTGCGTCCTCCAGCGGCAACTGGCTCATCGAATCGGCCACCATGGACGCCGCCAAGGCCATTGAGAAGGGCGAAAACATCGGCCCGTCGCTTGCCAAGCACCCGATTTTCCCGCCCATGATCATCCGCATGATCACCGCCGGTGAATCAACCGGCAAAGTGGATGTGATGCTCGTCAAGATTTCCGATTTCTACGACAGCGAGATCGAGGCGATGCTGTCGGGATTGACTTCGTTGATCGAGCCGTTGTTGATCGGTTTCCTGGGGGTTGTGATCGGCGGCATCGTTCTGGCCATGTTCATGCCGATGTTCAAGATGCACGAGGTCATCAACAAGTAAGGCGTTTGAAACGTTGATGGAAGGGATTGATTTTGCCCTTCTGCCCCGTCATGCTGCCCGGTTGTGTCGTCTTTCGACAAAAAAAATTCCGCGCAGGGTTTGTCTTTGACCCAACTCAAATCCCTGCGGGAACGCATTGAGTATTTCGATTCCCGATCAAAAAAACGGGGCGCGGAATACCTGGCCGGCGGACAGGTCCGGAAGATCGCGCTGCGTCCGGATGGCGTGACCGCGCTTGTTCAAGGCACGGAACTGTACAAGGTCCAATGGCAGGAAACCGAGGGTGTGTGGGAAAGCGAGTGCACGTGTCCGGTGACCTGGGACTGCAAACACGCTTTCGCCGTGGCGCTTCACATCCTGCAGCAGCAGCCTGCCGCAAAACAGAAACGGGAGGATGCGATGCGAACCGGCCTGATGGACGCGCGAATTGATCATCTTCTCGCCTACATCGATCGCGTGCCCGGACGCGCCGTGGAACGCGCGCCTGCGAAGCGTTCGCTTGTGTCTCAAATCCTCGACGTGCGCAATTCATGGGAGGCATTTCAACCATTGCGCGCGCTCCTGTTTGAACTTGGAATCCGGATCGACGCCCTGGGCGCGAAATGGTTTACATTTCTCGACAGCAACAACCGGGAGAAACGCGCCTGGCTTTTCGCCCAGGAACTGCTCAAACACGGAACCCGTCTGCCGCCGGAACTGGAGCATTATCGTCATCACAAAACGTTTGAACTGGAAGCGCAACGGAAACGCGAGAATGCCTTCGCCGATTCCATCAGGGAATGGATGTCGCATCCGCCATCCTTGCCTGTGCCGCCCACGCGTTCGATCCGGGTCGTGTGGTCGTGGGACGGCCAACCCTCGAAGGCAAAGGGGCCGCGCATTGCGCTTCTTCTCAGCAGCAAACGGCTGAAGGACGAACCCCGTTCGCTCCAACAAGCTCGAAATCTCGCGGCCGAGGCGATCCGCGATGTTTACCGTTTCAGTCCGGATGACGTTCATTTTCTGCGATGGTTGGAATCCCGTTTGCACGGTTTGGCGCAACATTCAGATTCCATCGCGGAAGATGACCGCATCCCGTCGCCGTCGGGACACGCGCTTCTTGCCTGGCTGAGCGCATGGGGTCGGAGCAATCGTTGCGTTTGGGAGGATGGCTCGACGGTGCGGTTGGATGATGCCCCTGCCCATATCGTTCCAGAGATTCAATCGGCGGATGTCGGGACGGCGGCCGTTTCGAGCGACCAAACGCAGGAGGAAGAGGAGGCGATGCCGCGTCTCGGTTTTGCAGTCGAGATTCCAAACCTTGGGCGATTCCCCGTCCGGGAAACGCGGATCGTGTTGCCCGCGGAAGGCAGCGCCCGCGTCGAACCGGTGTTTGTTTTCGTAAACGGCTGTTTCTACCGCCTGGTGGAGGGGCCTCCCATAACGGTCCTTCGGGCTTCCCTTCAGGCCGGTCCGCTTCCGTTGACATCGGAGCGGTGCGCGGTATTTCTTCCTCAACTGGCGCGGCGTTTTCCGGAACTCCACAAGACATCCGAGGGCCTGGTGCGGCGTCATCCGGTCAACTCGCGTTTTCTTCTCTCGCTGGATTCGAATGATTGGCTCTGCGTCCGTCTTGGAGCGGCTTCTCTGGAAACCAAACATCAATGGGAATTTACCGGCGAAGGATGGACCGCTCCTGACACGGAAACCGTCTTGTTTGGCGGCAAGACCGTGACGGCTCATGCGACTTCCGATCTCGAACATCTCCGATTCTCCGAAGAAACACCAGCGTCGCACTCATTGCCGCCGCCCGTCGAGGATGCTGTGGCCGCCTGCGCCGCGCCCTTTGAACCGCCAACTCCGGCCGTGAAGCAACGCGAGGCATGCATCCATGTGCCCGACTCCGAACAAACCCGTCCATGTCAGGAATGGCTGGAGGGACTTGGCGTTCAAGGCGCAAAACAGGCCGGGTTTGAACACAAACCGGGATGGTGGACTCATCTGAGCGGCAAGCGCATCGAGATTCTGTTGGGACAATGGCCCCACCGGCCTTCCGCTGCCGAATACTGGGGTAATCCGGCTTTCCGCAGGCTGCTGGCGCCGTCGAAACACTTTTTGCCGCGAGTCAAGGTGCGCGCCAGCGGCGTGGACTGGTTCAGCGTCTCGGCCGAATGGGCATCATTGGCGGATCAATTGACACCGGAAGACGTGGGGAAACTGCGTTCATCGAAGGAGGCGTTCATCAAGCTTGCAAGCGGCCAATGGGTTGCCCGCGAACAAGCCGCCGGGCTTGACGCCGCGCTTGAGACGCTGGCTGACCTTGGCCTTGACCCGTTGTCCGCCAACCCGCAACGCCTGACCGTCTGGCAACTGGCGGGGTCCGGCGAGGCCGCCCTGAAAAAGCTCGCAATCCTGCTGGATAAAGACGGCGATTCGGAGACGCTCGCCGCCCTCCGGGAAATGAAAATCAGATTATCCGCGTTTCAGGGAGTGCCCGACATCCCCATCCCTCAGCGCGTGCGCGCCCAACTGCGCGGTTACCAAACGGAAGGAATCAAATTTCTGGCGTACGTTTCCTCGCTTCAACTGGGTCCCATCCTGGCCGATGACATGGGCCTCGGAAAAACCCTCCAGGCGCTTGCTTGGATGGAACATCTCCGCGACACCGAAGGACCTGCTCCATGTCTGGTGGTTTGTCCGGCCAGCGTGGTCCACAATTGGCAACGCGAGGCGGAAAAGTTCGTGCCGGGCGCCAGCGTCCTGCTCCTGACCAGTGGCGAGGCGCGTCACGGGTTGCGCAAAGAAATCCCGCGCCACGATCTCATCGTCACCAATTATGCGCTCCTCCGTCGCGACCTGGAGGAGTTGCGCCGGTTCGAGTTCCGCGCCGCCGTGTTGGACGAGGCGCAAAACATCAAAAACCCCGACTCGCAGGTCGCGCGCGCAGCGAAACAACTCAATGCCAAACATCGGATGGCCTTGACCGGCACCCCCCTTGAAAATCGCCTGCTCGACCTTTGGAGCATCGCCGATTTCACCACGCCGGGTTACCTGGGCGCGCGAGGCCGTTTCACCCAGACCTACGATGTGCCGGACCAGCCCCATCGGCGTCGTCTCTTGTCGGCGCGTCTGCGCCCGATCCTGCTGCGGCGCTTGAAAGGCGAGGTGGCGCCCGATTTGCCGGATCGGATCGAGGAACGGCAGGATTGCGAGCTTACGGAAGGCCAGCGCCTGCTTTACCTGGCGGAGTTGAAGCAGGCGCGACAAATGGTGAACGATTTCGGCGAACACGCCGCGCTTGCCGAACGCAAGATTCATGTCCTCGCTGCGCTGACGCGTTTGCGGCAGGTTTGCTGCCATCCCGCACTCGTTGGCGGCAAGACGGAACTTGGTTCCGGAAAGACCCTGGCGCTGTTGGAACTTCTCGATCCGTTGATCGCCGAAGGCCACAAGGTGCTTGTCTTCAGCCAGTTCGTTCAAATGCTGAAAATCCTGCAGACCGAGTTTGAATCCCGGAACATCCCGTATCATCTCCTGACGGGACAGACGACGCGGCGCGAGGCGGTGGTTGATGCGTTTCAGCAGGACGCGCGTCCCTGCGTGTTTCTCCTTTCGCTGCGCGCGGCGGGAACCGGCCTCAATCTCACGGCGGCAAGTTACGTGGTGCTGTATGATCCGTGGTGGAACCCGGCAGTGGAAGCTCAGGCCATTGATCGCACCCATCGCATCGGCCAGGACCGCACGGTGATCACCTATCGCCTGGTGGCCAGGGAAACCGTGGAGGACAAAATCTTTCAACTCCAGGAGCAGAAGGCCGCCATGGTGAAGGACGTCCTTGGCGAGGAGGGCTTTGCCAAAAACCTCACCCGCGAGGACCTTCAATATCTTTTCTCAGAGTAGCCGTTTGCCGGATCATTCCCGTCCCGCCGTGGCGGGAGGAATTCAGCGGCCCACAGCGCGGCGTAGCCGCAACCAATGGAACGGAAAGCTTAACCACCTGTCTGCCGCGGCACAGGCAGGCAGAGGACACGGAGGTCACGGAGGGATGAGACCACATTCGGAACTCTCACGCGATTCATGAATCGCGTGGGAGTTCCATTGGTTCTCCTCTGCGTTCCTCCCTGTCCCGCTC
>JACQHZ010000224.1 GCA_016198745.1 Verrucomicrobiota bacterium | reverse complement strand
TTGGGGTTGCGTGCTGGTGTTTGAGGAATTCCATCCGGCTCGTTCCAAACACCATTGGGAAAAATCGGCGAAAGATCAAGGACTTGCGCAAGCCGACGCAGCGAATGCTGGATTCCACAATCATCACACCGAACCATCCACCGCGCCAGCGGTTGGAGATCGCGCACCGCAGGCGTCGGAACGGAACACCTGGGTAAAGCGTTCATAATTGACTTGTTGGTTGCAGATGGACAGTCTGCCCTTGAATGGAACTCGAACGGTTTGATCGTTACATTCTTCATCATTGCCTGAATGTGGGGGGAACGGCCGAGGTTTTCCAGGCCGCCACCGACGAAGGCAGGATGGTGGCATTGCGCCGGCTTCGGCCGGAGAGCAAATTCAGCCTCTCCAAACGCGCGGAATTCCGCCGCGGCATGGAAATCCAACAGCGAATGCAGGGACCGCATGTGGCGCGCGTGTTTGAACTGCAAATGCGCCGCCTCATCCCGTTCGCGATCATGGAGTTCGTTTCCGGCATCAGCCTTCGCCAGGCGTTGATCCAGAAGGATCCGATGATAGCGGACTGGCGGAACGCGCTCCACGTCTTCGAGCGGATCCTCAAGGGAGTGGGCGAGATTCATCGTTGCGGTTGCATGCATCTGGATTTGAAACCGGAAAATCTGATGCTCCATCCTTCCGGTGAAATCAAGATTCTCGACTTCGATTTGGCGCGGTCCATTCCCAAACAGGCGGAACCGCTCCGGTCCATTGACGGCACGCCGGCGTATCTTGCGCCGGAGATTTTGCTCCGCCAGCCCGTGGATGAGCGGAGCGACATTTTTGCCCTTGGTATCCTTGGATACGAGCTTTTCACGGGTCAGAAGCCGGTGTCCGGATTGAAGCGGGAGGAGGTTCTTCTGGCGTACTCCAATTTCAATCTTGGGTTTCCATCCCCCCTTCGGCTTAATCCCAATCTTCCGAGGGAACTGAGCGAGGTTTTGCTTCATTGCGTGTCGAAAAATACGGAACGCCGTTACCCGGCGGTGCCGGTGATCCTTCGCGACCTGCGAAAAATCGCGCGCCCCCCTCTTCCGTCTCTCCCGGAGGCAACCGATCCAACCTGATGCGCCATGAGCCGGTAAGAAGTGCGATTGGCTTGCGCTTTTCCGAGTTTTGAACAACACTTCGTTTCAAACCGCACATTCGTCATGGATTTTTTCAAACGCCAAAAAAAACGGGTCCTGGTGATCGATGATCACGCGATGATCGTGGATATGATCTGCGAATACTTGAAGCGATCGGGTTACGATCCTGTCTCCGCCAATTCCGCCGTCCAAGGGCTTCAACAGATGCAGCGATACCCCTGCGATCTCGTCCTGATGGACATCCAACTTCCGGACCAGGATGGAATCGCCTTGCTCGAAAAATTCAGAAAACGCCACCCGGAAGCGCCTGTCATCATCCTGACCGGCATGGGGATGGACGAAACGCTCATGAAAGCTGCGACCGACCACGGCGCCGCCGCTTTTCTCAGCAAAGGCGCGCATATCAACCAGATTCTTGAAACCGTGAAACAAATTCTCGCAAAACCATCCGAAAGCGCATCCGACAAGCCGGCGGCCAACTGACCTTGCGACCATCCCGCGCCCCACCCATGTCTGAAAAAATTCTGCCCGACCTGCAAGCGTGCATCCTGTGCGAGGAAGTCCGCCAGGAAATCAACGGCAACTTCATGCTCATCGGCGTCCTGGGGAACATCGCCGTGCCCGCCCTGCCCATCACCGCCCACAAGCTCTGCCTGTTTACGCGTTGGTGCTGCGGCGCCGGCAAGTTCCATCTGCGTCACCGGATCGTGTTGCCGGACAACACGAGCGTGATCGCCCGCAGCGAGGGCGAGTTTCAACTTGCCTCCGAGGAGCAGCACGTCACCCAGGTGACGATTTTCGGCAACGTCCAGTTTCAGCAGGCCGGCACGCACTGGGTGGAGGTCTTTCTGGATGAGGAATTGGAATTGCGATTCCCGCTTGCAGTTCAGATCGTGTCCCCGCCTAAGTAGTCCAATTCATCAATACCGCAACGTATGGCTGATGGGATTTTGGCGACTGGGCAAGGCGAGGCAAAGAACGCGCCGGTCAATCTTCCAGTTCCCTGACGACGGTGGTTAGGTACATTTCCTTGTCGAGAACGCCGTCGTATTTGGTGACGCGTTTCTTGTCGGCCACCTTCCAACCCAGGTATTCATACACCTTCTCTGTGCGCCGCGTGTTGTAAGTGATCATCTGGCCATAGACGCGGCGGACGCCGCGTTTTTTCATTTCTTCAAAGAGCGTCATCAGCAGGTCGCGGGCGATGCCCATCTTCCGGTGCTCCTTGAGCGAGTTGAAATGAAAATGCGCGGCCTGCGCGGGCGCCCAGGGCGTTTCACGCCATCCGCGCGTGAGCACCCACCCCAGAAATTTCCGATCCTTGGCGTCATAACGCCCGCGCACAAAACGCGACGCGGCTTTGGCGGCCATTCGCAATCCATTCCAGACGCTCCACCAGCGATGCAGCCGCCAGCGTCCGCATCCAATGAGATAGGTGACCACTGCGCCGTCCTTTTCCCCAACCCAGCAGGACTCGGGCTCGACGTCGGTGTAGTAACGGGTGAGATAATCCGCAAACAAATCCCGGTCGCTGAAGACGGAATCAATGGGATCGCCCAAAAAACCCGTCTCGCAGCAAATGCGGCGGATGACCGCGCGATCCCGTTTCTCATAGGGCCGCGTGATGAAGTCAGGATTGGGCGTGCGTCGTTCAAGGGGGCGCATTGGGAAAGGTAGAATGAAGAATGACGAATGACGGCAACGGAAAAAAAGTGAATTGGGTGGCAGTTTGCTGAGGTTTGGGCATCAGTCAAAAAATCAAAAATGATGTTGTCGTCAGGTCCTGTTTCTGCTTTATTTTTTGCGGAGGCTTTGGTGGGCAGCAATGCCTGTCATTGCCTTTTTTATTTATCCGCATCTTCCTCGCGCTCCTGCCTGGGCCGCAAATCGTCCACGTAAAAAACTCCATAAACAGGCCATTCCTTGACCTCGCTTTCATCGAAGCGTTTGCCTACGTAGCGCATGTTGAATGCAATCTCGGCGAATGGCTCGATTTCAGGCCGCGTCGCCTCCTTCATTTTGTTCAACCTGGTTCCCCAATTGAAACAATACGCCACGATGTCGGCCAACTGGACAGCCGTCGTCAGATCGCTATGCACAAAGAAGGGTTCGGGGACAATCCGCGAACTGCGCTGATAACCCTTCTCCGTCTCCAAGAAATAACGCGCCATCTGCTGGATCAGAATCCGGCTCTTGGCCTTTTCCAGTTCATCGAACACCACAAGTCCCATCTCCGTAGGCGAACGATCCTCCAAGTAATAGTAGAATCGCTGGAACAGAAAAGCGTAGTCACGGCGCAGCATGTTCGGATCGGCAGCATGAGGCGCCTTCGTGTTCACCAACGCCGCGAAAGTCTTGGCGCGGTGGCTCACGCAAATTTCAAGGATGCGGATGACGAAGGCGCGCGCCGCCTGACCGTAGGCCGTGAATTCATCCTTGGTTCGCGCCTCTGGCGCACCCCCCTGCGTTTCACGCCAACCTTTCATGAGAAACTCACGTGCCAAATCGCGACGACGGTTCGGATCGATCGCCGGCCCTTGCGTGGCGTGCCTGAATGCTTTGTTCTTCAGCAGTTTCTTGCCTTTGAACTCAACGCCGACCTCAGCCAAATGAACCCCGAAAAACTGAACTTCTGCCGCGCGAATCGCCTGGATAAGATTCCACAGATCCCCTTCTGCGACCGCCACCGCTGCCAACACCTCGTAAGGCGCGTCACCGTGGTCATGGCCGCTTTCGTCAATGAAGAAGAGCATGGTGGGATGGTATCAATCTAGGGACAATGCCGTTAAGAAATTCAGGCGCGTAACGGTTTGATTTCATAGGAGAATTCACCATGTTTTTCGGTGCGTCTGACCAATCGACTCCAAGAGGAAACTGGTTGTCGCACCGCGCGCGGGCAGGAGCGATTTCGGCGCAGTGGGCTGTGGCAGCGACTCATCCTTCTGACAAAGTCGTTGATTACTCCCGGAATTTGTCGGTCGGTGAAACGATGACCGAGGGAAGCCAGCGCCAACCAAAGGGCGCGCACATAACGAAGCGTTTGACGAAAACTGATGCACAAAGGGGTCTGTTGGGAACAAGCGGCTGCTTGGCTGCGGGTCCGTGCCAGCATGGACATGGCCAAAACCAGGGCAAGGATTTCCTGACAAGCCGTTTCCACCGTCTGGCTGCGGAGCCTTTCGCCACCATAAAGGGTGATTTTCATCTCTCGAATCGTTGTTTCCATCTCCCATCGCTGGAAGTAAAGGGCCAGCAGTTCTCTGGCGGGATACTTGCGAGCATCCCGCAAGCTGGTCCACAAGCGGATGGGAATGCGCTTGCCGGAGCGATCCCGAACCACCCCGCGGATTTCCCGCACCCAAAACCGAAACCATCCTCCTTTCTCTTCGGGAGCGCGAACCTTGATTTCGACGATGGCGCTGCCATCCTTCAACGCTTCGATCACTCGACAGGTAAGATTCTTGCGAACCCGAACTAAAAAATGCGAGTCCACATCCAGACATCGAGCCAGCATCCCGCCAACAAATTCCGGCATCCCATAGAGCCGATCTCCCATCACCAGCGAGCCGCCCGGCAGCTTCCGGGCTACTTCCCATCCCAAGGCATACTCCGATTCCTGGCGCGACCCGATGCACACACCCACCGGATTGTGCAAACCAACTTCCACCAACAAAACCATCCGCACCTTCGCAAAGGCCGCCTTGAAACGACGACTCGAATTTTTGAGCCACCGCTTCAAAATCCTCGGCACATTGTTGGCGCTCATGCCGGTGCCATCCAATGCCAGCAAACGCAACCCTTTGTAAAAGGCTTCCGGATGTTTGCGCCGTTGGGCCAGAGGCCGCAACACGTGAGCCGCAATCTTTTCGAAAAGCTGCCAGGGCAAACCCTGATGCCATTGGCTCAGAGCGGCACCACTGAGCCTCTTGCCGGTGAGTTCCTCGACGTGTTGCTCCAAGCGGCCGCTTTCCATGGTTCCATGATAAACCAAACTGCCGATCAATTCCTTGATCTTCAACGCAGGCTTGCGCCCCCGTCCCCGCCCCGCGGCCCAATCGGTTTCCAGTCGTTGCCACCACACGGCCTCCACCAGAGGAGAAAAAAGTTTCTGAAAAACCCGACAAGCAGCCGGGACCGACGGGGAAGAATGGGATTTTCGCATTCCCATTTTGAAGCAGATTTGAATGAAGACCGGAAGTCATTTCTTTTCAAGCACTTATGAAAATTGGTGGCGCGAATTTCTTAACGGCATTGAATCTAGGGAGTCAATTATTATCACAAAGCACCCTTTTCCCTTTCGATCTTCCAGAGCATGCCCGCCATGCTGACGGCCAAACCGCCATTTTTAAGCGAAATCGTTATAATAATTGGATTGACCTCAAGTTGGGATTCACCCCAAGTCGGTATGAAACGTAGGCGTCGACGCTCTTGTTGGGCGGCCTTCATTCTTTGCCTTGCCGTCTCCTGTTCACGATTTCAATGATCTTCTTGGCCTGCGATGAAGTATTTGCATCCCCATTTGCGGCCATGCCGGAGAGCTGCCCGACAGCCGCACTCTTGATGTCATCAGCAATGTCACAGATGATGTTAGGTCCCCAGTTCCTGTGGACTGGGACCCCGTCCTTAACCAACTCAATGAGTTTTGGCACTACGTCATTTGGTCTGGCCCCCATGTCACGGCTCTCGCGAAGGCGGGGAATGGCCCGACCATCTCTCCGAAGGGGGATGGCCCTCGAAACTGCGGGCTCTCACGCCCATGTGAAATGTGGTAAACTTCCGCCCGGTCCAAATCGAGCATGGAGCCAGGCTGGCACGCTTTACCCGGGAAATCAAGCCAAATGGCCGCGGCGGCCGTGACCGCCAAGCGGCGCAACGAAAACAGCCCCCGGCCTTTGGGACATCCGCACATCTCAACAAGGGCGAGGTGTGGATGATTGATTTCGGGCTGGCCGCCACGGTGCGTCCCGCCCTTCTCCTGACGGGGGAACCCGCTGATGATGAACCCGATATGCGCCCTTTTCCTCCAGCAGTGTCAATCCGGGATTGAAGCCTTGGACAGGGCATCCAGAACGATCCGCGGGGTAAGCACTTCGGGAAGAACGATGGGCGGCTTGCGACGATCCGAGGGATACAGGACATACAGCGGCACGCCGCTGCGATTGAAAGAGCGGAGCGCCCCGGTGATTTCGTCGTCGCGTCTCGTCCAGTCTGCGAGAAGCGGCACGACATCAAGCTCCTTGAAACGGCGGGCGACGCTTGGTATTTCCAACGCGATTTTCTTGTTCGCCTGACAGGTCAAACACCAGTCGGCGGTGAAATCCACGAAGACGGGATGTGCGGTTTGCAGCGCGTCACGCAAAGCGGCCTTGGAATAAGGTTTCCACGCAATCAACTCCGAGCCGGCCATCAGGCGGGAGACATGCAGGTAGCCGGCCAACGCGAGAATCGCGGTCACGCTCCACACCGGCCAGAGGCGTCCTGGTTTGAGAATGCTCGCCAGCCAGATTCCCATTGCGACCACGAGCAACCAAAGCGTCGCCGCGAAAACCAGGTTGCTCCCGTAAGATCGCAAGACCCAAAGCGTGAGCCACAAGGCGGTGGCGATCATGGGAAAACCCATGGCCTGTTTGAAGCGCAACATCCAGGCGCCGGGTTTGGGCAGCCATTTGAGAAGACGCGGTTCCCATGCCAGAACAACGTAGGGCAACGCGAGACCGGCGCCTGCCGCCGTGAAGATGGCGAGGATGGCGGCGGGCGGCTGGCTGAAGGCGAATCCAAGTGCAGGAGCGAGAAAGGGCGCGGTGCAGGGTGTGGCCAGTGCGGTGGCCAGGACACCGTTGAAAAAGGCGCCGGCGATTCCCTGACGCGAGGCGAGGTGATCGGCGGCGCCAAGCGCGGCGGGCGCCAGTTCGAACTCGAAGACCCCGAAGAAATTCAGCGCGATCACGGTGACCACCAGCGCCATGAACATCACAAACGCCGGATTCTGGAACTGAAAACCCCATCCGACCTGCGCGCCGGCGGTTCGAAGGATGACAATCAACATCGCCAGAATCCAGAATGAAACCAAAACGCCGAGGCCGAAGATCAGTCCGAGTTTTCGCACCCGACGCGGTTCCTCCTTTCCCTGCTGAATGAACCCAAGAATCTTGATGGCGATGACTGGGAGCACGCAGGGCATGAGGTTGAGAATGATCCCGCCGAGAAAAGCGCCCAAGGCCGCCGCCCATAAGGTGGGCGGCGGAATTTGAGATTTAACCCGACTGTCAGCCGGGGGGAAGGGATTTGGAATTGGATCGGCGCGGGCATTCTTAACCTTGTCTTTCGACGGGTGATAATCGTCCGGGGGAATGAGAGCGCGGTATTTTTCAAAGAGGGCGACCACGGCGGGCGATGACAGCGCCGGCGCTTTTCCAATTTGCAGAGCGACCATGACTTTTGCCGAACCGGGCACGCAGGATACCGCGCATTCGAGCCAGTCCACCCTGGCTTCCAGCTTGACGCTTTGGCCGTTGGAATAGCCCTGGGACGGCGTCTGAATCCGGGTCAGGAGAAGGACCTCGTCTTCATAACCGTAGGAGGTGATTCCGGCCACGGCGAGGACAATGGGTTTGGGCCACCGGAGGGGACCGGCGGTGAATCCTTGCGGCAGTTTCCATTGCACCGAAGTCGCCAGACCGGACTCGCCGGGGTCCTTCCAGTACGTGTGCCAACCCGTCTCCATTTTCAGGAGAACGCCGACCTCAAACGATTCACCCATCGCGACGGTTTGTCGCTCGGAAATCAACCCGACGCGGGTGTGCGCCGTCCCCGCCGCGATTCGCGGCGTAAACCAAACGATCAGCATCAGCCACGTAAAAAGACCGCGAAACATGATCGCCGGTGGCATAACGAGGCGCGTTTCAACGATTCATCGTGAATCGCCGGTTCAATCCGCTGCGTTGTCCCGGTTTCAATTGTCGCGGCGCGGCCTGAATCCCTCGCGCGACCGTTCACGCGGGGGGCGGTCCTGATACCGTTCGCGATATGGCGGCGGAGCGGAGGATGCGGCTTCGGCGGAAACAGGGGCGGGCGCAATGCCGGCCTGAGCGTCTTTTTCCGCCATGGCCGCTTTGCGGCTGAGGCGGACGCGCCCCTTGTCATCAACACCAATGCATTTGACCCACATTTCATCGCCGACCTTGCAGATGTCTTCGACCCGATTGACGCGCATGTTGGCCAGTTCGGAGATGTGCACCATGCCGTCCTTGCCGGGCAATACCTCGACAAAACAGCCGAATTCCTTGATCGTCACCACCCGCCCGCGGTAGGTCTTGCCGACCTCGATGTCGCCGACAATTTCTTCGATCATGGCGGACGCGCGATCGATGGCCTCCTGGGATGAGCAATATATCTTGACCTCGCCGGAATCTTCGATGGCAATTTCGGCGCCGGTTTCCTCCTGGATCTTGCGGATGATCTTGCCGCCGGGACCGATCACCGCCCCGATCTTTTCGGGGTTGATGCGGATCACCTTGATCTTGGGGGCATAAGGCGAAAGCTGGCTGCGCGGTTGGGCGATGATCTGGGCCATGATGTCCAGGATGCGTAGCCGGGCGTCGTGCGCCGCCGCGAGCGCGTCTTTCATCAGGGAGAACGGAAGGCCGGCCAGCTTGAGGTCCAATTGAAAACCGGTGATGCCATTGCGCGTACCAGACACCTTGAAGTCCATGTCGCCGAAGGCGTCTTCGGCGCCGATGATGTCCGTCAGGAGCACTGCTTTTTCCGGTTCCTTCACCAGGCCGATGGAGATGCCGGCGACCGGAGCCTTCATGGGGACGCCCGCGTCGAGGAGCGCAAGGGTGCCGCCGCAAACCGACGCCATCGAGGTTGAGCCGTTGGATTCCATGATCTCGGAGCTCAGCCGGATGGTGTAGGGAAATTCGGGGCCGTTGGGAACCATGGGCTCGATGGAGCGTTCGGCAAGAGCGCCATGGCCGATTTCGCGGCGACCGGGCGAGCCGAACCTGCCGGTCTCATTCACGCTGAATGGCGGGAAGTTGTAATGCAGGATGAAACTCTTGGAATCCTCGCCGCCGCCGTAGTTGTCCATGTCCTGGGTGTCTTCCGGTGAACCGAGGGTGGTGATGACAACCGCCTGGGTTTCGCCGCGTTGAAACATGGCGGAACCATGCGTGCGCGGGAGAAACCCGACCTCGCCGCTGATCGCACGGAGTTGATCCGCCGCGCGCCCGTCGAGCCGTTTGCCGTCGTGGATGATGGCGTCGCGCACCGCGCGTTTCTGGATGTACTCAAAGGCCTGGCCGATTTCGAAGGCGGAGATGTCGGGGTACTTCTGGCTCAAGACGGTCACCACCTCATTGCGCAACTGGGTGATGCGCGCCTCGCGTTCCAACTTGCTGCTGATCAGCCAGAAACCGGGCACGATCCGTTCGCCGACAAGCTTGTGCGTTTCCTCCAGGATGCTTTGCCGGGGGATGCGCAATTCGGGGGTGCGCTTGGCTTTGCCGGCCTTCTGGGCAAGCTCGCGCTGCAAGGCGATCATCTCGCGCACGCCAACATGGGCGAACTCCATGGCCTGAAAAAAATCCGCCTCGGAAATCTCATTCGCGCTGCCCTCGATCATGAGAATTTCCTCCTCGGTGCCGACATAGACCAGATCAAGAGTGCTGTCCGGCATCTGACTGTGGGTGGGGTTGACCACAAATTGCCCCTGAATCCGGCCGACACGCACTGCGCCCACCGGACCCTTCCACGGAATGTCGGAGACCATCAGAGCGGCGGAAGAACCATTGATGGCGAGAATATCCGGATCCACGTCGCCGTCCGCGGAAAGAAGCATGCTGATAATCTGCACCTCGTTCATGAACCCCTTCGGAAAGAGGGGGCGCATCGGACGGTCGATCATCCGACAGGTGAGAATTTCCTTTTCCGTGGGGCGGCCTTCCCGCTTGAAATAACCTCCGGGAAATTTCCCGGCCGCGGCGGCCTTCTCGCGGTACTCAACCGTGAGCGGAAAAAAATCCTTGTCGGTGGGTTTGGAATTCGCGACCGCCGCCACGAAGACAATGGTGTCTCCGGAACGAACGGTGACGGCGCCGTCGGCCTGTTTGGCGAAGCGGCCGGTTTCAATGTGGATGTCGTGTTGACCGATTTTACGGGTGAGGTTGGTGGACATAATGCGGAGTGCCGACAACCCGCGCCCCATGCCATCCGCGAGAGAACATGGCGAATCCCCGGCTCGAAAGTGGAATGCGCAATGTGCTCTGGCGTGAATGCGGGGGGTTGGAGGGTGTCGTTTACTTTCTAAGGTTGAGCTTCTTGAGGAGCTTCTGATAGCGCGGATGATCGGTCCGATCCAGATAATCCAGCAGACTGCGCCGCCGGCTGACCATCTGAAGCAGGCCGTGACGCGAGCCGTGGTCCTTCATGTTCTTCTGGAGGTGGCCGGTCAACCGATTGATATGATCGGTGAGCAACGCAATCTGCACATCCGCGGAACCGGTGTCGCGCTCATGCAACTGAAACTCCCTGGCGATTTGTTGTTTAGTTTTTTCTTCCATACGACGTGATGCCTCTCACGAGGCGGACCGCGAAACCCGAAAATCCATGGCCCTTCGGAAATCCTGAGACGGGAAACTTTCGGACTTCGCGTGTGAATTTCACGAAGATGAGGGCAAACTAGCCGGGCGGTTCCCATCATGCAAGCCCAAAATGCGTTATCTTCCACAACCTGCTTGCGATTTGATTTTGACTTCCGGGCGCCGGCTTCCTAGCGTAGTGCTCTGCCTGGAACGGCTGGGTAGCTCAGTAGTAGAGCAGGGGCCTGAAAAGCCCTGTGTCGGGGGTGCGATTCCCTCCCCAGCCACCTTTTATTCAGACCTCGTAGGCCAGTTCAACCATCTTGCAGCACAGGCAATGCAGCAAGATCTTCGGTTCGGAAGACGGGACCCTGCCGGAAAAGATATCCCAGGCGTCATGGAACATGGCGAGAGCTTCTTTTTTGCATGTGTCCAGTGCGCCGGACCGTCGGACCAGGTCTGTTCCTTCCGCAATCATGGACGGGTCCTTTCTCCCTTCCCTGGAACACAGGATGTTCATCAGCCGCGTCCGGTCGGCATGGCCCAGCCTGCGCATGGCGGCGCAAATCACGTAGGTCACCTTCCCTTCCGCGATGTCCTCGCCGCATGACTTCCGCCACTTGGGCGATTCGCTGAAATTGTGGACGTCGTCAATGATCTGAAACGCCACACCGAACGAACGGGAAAATGCCGTCGCGGCCTCCGTGACTTCGGGACTTGCGCCTGCAATGACGGCGGCGCACTCGGTGATGCCGGCAACCGCGGAGCCGGTCTTGTAGGCGTACATTTGAAGTATTTTCGGCATCAGCGAATCGGCCAGCCATGCTTCCAGGGCCGCGGGCGTTGCGTTTGCCGACCAGTAGATATCGAGGCCCTGCCCGAAGTGGGCGCGCACGAAGTGCTTCATCATGATTTCGTGCAGACGCAGTTTCTGGCCGTCGGTAAGATGCTTGTGGCTGTCGATGATCAGGGAAGGCATGAAGTAGGCCGCATTTGCCGCGTTGATCGCCACGTCCAGCCCATAGCGGAGATGAATGCTGGCGTCGCCGCGCCGCATCACGGAGCGGTCCTCGATATCGTCGATGATCAGCGCCCCGGTGTGCGTGAGTTCCGTGGCAACGCAGAGCAACAGTTCGTAAGGGCCGATGGGTTTGCCCATCGCTTCGAGCATCATCATGACGAATGCCGGCCGCCAGCATTTGCCTTTTCGCCGGATCAGGTCCCAGATGGGCGCGGCGATTGTTTCGTTGAAAGCCGCGATCTCATGCTTCCACGCGGGCGCGCCGACGTAGCCCACATACCGTTTTTCGTCAACGGACTTCGGGAAGAACTCTTCGATCCGTCCGGCAACCCTGCCGGCAAACCTGTCGAGATACTCCTGGAAATCGAATATGTATCCGTACCCGTGAAACTCGCCTCTCGCATGGCCGCGAACGGCCATGCCGGCGATGGTTCCGCGGACCGTACCGGCGCCTTCCCATACCGAGCGGCTCGGCCCGAACACGGCGATTTCCTGGTTGTCCGCCGCCGGTTCGAATTCGAGGTCCGCATCGAGAGACGGTATCCGTATCTTCCACGCCACCGGGTACTCGATCCGCGTGCCTTCGCTTTCCCATCGGCGTACCGGTTCGATCTCAAACGCATCAATCTGCGTCGCCCGCGCGGAATGGCCGTGCCAGATGATCGCGCGCCGCCCGACGGCTTTGCCCGTCCTGGAGTCCCGGCGCGCGCAGACCAGCAGGTCGCGCCCATCATCAAGGTTGATGCCGAACCAGTCCCATCCCAGCAGCCTTCCACCGGAACTCTTCATCAGGTACCAGCTCGTGTCTCCCCACTGGTGATCAAGCCATGCTCTTCCCCTTACAGGCGTTCCTCCCACGTCGCCTGCAAGTTCAAGATCGGGATAGGTGAAGTAGTTCATTCCCCCCCATATACCGGAACCTTCACCGATTCTTTCCACCGTCCTCCGGGGACCCCTGGTCCGGAGGGTGAAACTGTGCCTGCATCCGGATTGCGGCGACGCGAATTCGAGGTCGAAGCATCCGCCGTTCTGGCTGAACTGCAAATCCCTCCAGGCGATCCGCAAAGGCGACGAACTCAATTCCGCGGAATCGTTGACCGCTTCGATCGGTCGTGGCGCCCCGTGTTCGCCGATTTCCTTCAGGAACGACGTCAGCAGGTCATGGTCCAGGTTGCAGGCATCGATTTCGTCCGCCTTCTTTGCGCTCCAGTAGTTGAGCAGCGCGCGGTCAATCCGGGAATGCGCTTCGTGCCTGGGAACGGATGGATCGAGGAGGGATAGCAGGGACGAAAACGCAGTCTTCGGGGGATTCCCTTTGCCGGCGATGTTGTGCCGGAACAGGCTGATCATGAAAGAATGATTCGAAAGTCCGGTCCCCGAGAAACGGCCCTGCACAAACCACCATTCGATGACGGACTCGTCGTTGGGCGATTCGTCGGCCGCGGGAAAGCCGCCGGTGCACGCGCCTGCAGATGGCGACTTCTCGATCTTGCTCATGTGCTGAAGTGGTCCAGGGGACTTGGGTGCAACAGATCGGTTCAAGAGGCTGAATTGAAGATAAAAAAAAGGAAGGTTTTTCCGACCAGAAATCGCTGGACTGCCACACCCTGTCCGTCTTCTTAGAATCAGGGCAAAGCAGATGTGCTCGCGAAGATTTCCCCGGTGGCTTCGTCAACCGTCATGGAACCAACCGTCTTGTGGTCAAGTTTTTCGGAAAGGAACACAGGCTTGCCGATATCTCCCGATGCGTCGGGCTTGAATCGGGCAATCCATGAGGCCGTCTGCCTGGGCGATTTGCCCTTCTCGCCCTCTTCGAATTCCCCGATCACAACGTGAAGGGAAGGATGGACCCCCTCCCACACGGAGATGGCGGACACCTGGGGCACCGGCTTGGGGTCGCCGATTGGGCGCCATTCCTTGTCGAGCGGCCACATCCAAAGCTGCCGTTCTCTCGCGAAGTAAAGACAGCGGCCCACGCGCGCCATGCGCAGGGCATCCGTCCAACCCTGGGGAATCTTGAACGCGGGCACCGGCATCTCCAATTCGCCCGCCGGATTGAGATCCCCCACTTCAACAACACCGCCCTGGACGGCAAAGATCAAGGCGTCGAAATGGTCGCTCGGGATCAACGCGCTCTTGGCGTTGTATCCAAAACCATACAACTGCGGGTCTCCCGCCGGTTCGCCCTGTTTGAGAGGCATCATGAAAAGTCCGGTCCCGCCCCAGCCGATGGAGAGCAGAAGCGGCAACCGCGGATGCAGAAGCATGTGCGAGATGCCCAGATGGAAATTGCCGATCTGATAGGCGCGCGGTTTTCCCTTGGGTTCTCCTTTTTCGTCCAGGTCGTAAACAACCAGCGGTTTCTTCTCGGCATGACGGCAGCCTGCCACGCCGAGGTAAAGCCGGCGGCCGTCCGGCGAGAGGAGCATGAAACCGACCATGCGGAAGAAAGTATTGGGACCAGAACCCGGTTGCGTCAGAAACGGATCCGGCGAGTTCGGATAGGTCCGCTCGTCGCTTCCCGTGATCGATCCGTCGGGCTGGATGTCGAAGACCCATAGGCCCTTTTCCCATTCGCCTTCCGCGGCGCCCCAGCCCGCGTAGAGCTTGCGCGCCTTCGAGTTCACCAGCATGGCGCCGTTGTAGAAGTTCGGCGCCTCGATGACTTGCTCCGCCGCCGGTGAAACGGAGAAAAAAACAATCCATACCACGATCACAAGCCAGCCCGGTTGCAACCGCAGGGTGCGGATACGAAAAAAACGGCTTCTCACGATGATCCGGGCAGCGTGCTGTTTTGAAGGACACTCTTACGAGGGGTCACTCCTTCGCGCCGGCCTGTTGAAGCACGCCGACGACATCGGGATGATCGGCGGCTTTTGCCTTCACCAAGACGGAGTCGTCGGACAGGTTTTTGGCGTTCACATTGGCGCCTTTGCTGATCAGGAACTGGACCACCTCGATGCGGCCATTTTCCGCCGCAAGCATCAGCGGGGTGGCGCCATCCTCCCGTTTCGATTCGATCACGGCCCCCTTTTCGAGCAATGTTTTGACAGCGTCAAGATTGCCTTTTTCCGCCGCAATCAGCAACGCGGTATATTTTCGGTCCATGACGGCGTTGATCTCTGCTCCAACCGACGCCAGCATCGCGATTGTCTCCGCGAAACCGCCCTCAGCGGCCCGGGTCAGGGCGGTGCCGCCCGACTTGTCCTTGGCATTGACATTGGCGCCTTTGTCCACCAGGACGCGCACCGCCTCCGTCTTGCCGTTCTTCGCCGCAAACATCAAGGCGGTGACATCCTCGTCCCGATTTTCCTGGTGATAAGAAATATTGCCTTTGATCGATGCCTTGGCATGGACATTGGCGCCTTTTTCGATGAGCGTCTTGATGATCTGCACATGGCCGCTCTCCGCCGCCCCCATCAGCGCGGTCTGGTTATGGCAATCGCCCTCATTTACTTTGGCGCCCTTTTCCAGCAACTGGTTCACCGCCTCCACCCGCCCGTTGAAGGCGGCCAACATGAGCGCCGTCTCGCCGGCGGAACTCTTCGCGTTCACGTTCGCCTTGGCCTTGAGCAGCACCTCGATGACCTCCTTGTGTCCTTTCTCCGCCGCCATCATCAGGGCCGTCCAACCATTGCCGTCTTTCGCGTCCACCTTGACGCGGCCTTCCACCAGTTTTTGGACGACAAAGACATCGCCCTGCCCCGCGGCCGAGATCAACTCATCCTCACGGGTTTCCGCAAAACAGGTCAAAACCAACAGACCGAACAGGGATGGAATCCACAAAATCTTCGTTTTCATGGCGCACACTGTAACAAACCTCATCGCAAATGACGATGATGAAATGCGGAAAATTCATCGTCGCGCGGCGGGTTCAACCCATCGCGGGATCCGCGATGGCGATCAGGCGTGATGGGTTTCCGACGCATGAGTTTTCTCCCAGATACATCCGGATCAACAGTCGTTGGCGCGCAAAACCCAGTCTTGTCGCGAACTCCACCGCATCTTTGGCCTGATCCGGTATGTCCCAAAAAACGCTCCTGTCCTCCAACCCGTCGAGCAACGCCGCTGTCAAAACAGACGCGCATGCCGATGAATGACAAACGACGGGACCAAGATAATCCGCACTCGATCCCCGTCGCATCATGCCGTAACCCCAGATCGCGCGGGTTTCGTCCTCGCAAATCAAAAAACGAAGGCTGTTCTGAACGAGCCGTTCCAAAATCCGCCCCCGCATGACGCCAAAAGCGTCTGCATCCAGTTTCAAAAGATGCGGCCAATCGCGCGGTTCAACCGGACGAACCCTGGGGCGCGAGGAGCGCCTGTTTGCATTCTCACGAGCAACACGGCCGGGATTTACCACGCCATCCCATCGCGCCAACGTCCATTCATCGCGAAATCCGAGCCGGTCGTAGAGCGTCTTTCCCAACGGCGTTGCATCCAGCTTGATGCAACGGATGCCGGCATGTTTGAGGTATTCGAGACAATGCATGAGAAGCGCCTTGCCGATGCCGCAACGGCGGCGATCGGGAGCGACCAGCACCATTCCAATCCAGGCGAGATTTTTGCCGTAAGAGGTGGTTGTGGCGGTGCCGGCGGGCGCTCCGTCCCATTCGGCGACAAAACAGCCTTCCGGTTCCAGGGCGAGCAATCGTTCCCAATCCTGAAGGGTCTGGTTCCAGCCGATCTTCGCTCTCAACGCATCCGCAAACGGCAGATCGGCGGATGTCATCCGTCGCAGTTTGAGCGCGTTATTGGGCGCGTCATCCATTTCGCAAACGAGCAACTTTTCGGAGGGTGGCGCGGATGCTTTGCACCGCGGCTTCCACCATGCACTCGACCGCGCGCCGGCCCTTTTCGGCGGTCGCCGCGCTCGGCTTGCCTGTGTGCGTCAATCGCGACAGCCTGGCAATGGACACGTAACGCAACATCTCCTGGTCAATCTCGCGGGTCTGATCGCGGATCAGTTTGCGACGCACCAATTCCTCGCGCAGATACAACAGACAGGATGTCTCGAACTCGTCGCCATGCGCCATGGGATTTACGTTCTGGAAAATCCCGCTCGCCAATGCGGGAGGCCAGGCATCGAGGGTGATGGCGATCATCTTCGG
>JACQHZ010000223.1 GCA_016198745.1 Verrucomicrobiota bacterium | reverse complement strand
GTGTTCCAATACTCCATTGTTCCACCCATTTGCCTTGCTCGTGAATCGTTCATAACGAAATGCGGATCATTGATTAGTAAAGCATCTCGGACGCCGACGGTCTATCGGGTGATGAACGGGGGGCCATTGCGGCGTTGAACAGGGAGTTGCCGTGATATCCCATGGGGCGGGTCCGGTAATATTCGGGCACGCCCATCGCCGTCCCGCGACAGGTGGCGGCGACGCCCGTCCGGTAATACAACCGCTTCAGGCCGGTGAATGCGCGCTCGATCATCTCGCCGTACTTTGGATCCATCAGGCCCATCTCGCGCAGACGGTCGTAGCAATAAATTATGGCTCCGCTGGCGCTGGATTCCAGGCGCGTTTCGGGCTCATCGATCACCAGGCGCCAGAGGCCGCGGTCGCGGTCCTGAAAGCGCTGAAGCGCGTCGAAGGTTTTTGCGATCTCACTGCGCATAAATCCAGCAATTTCACCGGCGGGATCGACGGCCATCAGCGCTTGCGTCATCCAGAGCAACGGCCACTGGGCGCCGCGACTCCAGAATGCGCCTTTGGTCCCGCGCTGGTCGGCCCAATGATGCCAGAGACCGTTGGCATGGTGCGTGGCGGCGGCGACGGCGCGCACGGTATTCTCCGCGTCCACGATGCGCCGCTTGTCTCCCGTGACGCGCGCCAGCCAGAACAACGTGGGCGCGGTCAGCATGGATTCGCTCCACATCACTCGCATCCATTTTTCCACGACCGCGCCATTCATTATTTGGCAATGGTCGAGGAAGAAACGGGTCAATTCAATGCCCGAGTCAATCCACGGTTGGTTATGGGTCTTTACCCCCCTCTGCATCAACAGCCCTCCCATCATGGGCGAGTGAATGTCCACGGTGTCTTCGAGTTGGTTCTCGGTGATCCGGCGCGTCAACGCCTCGGCCTTCGAGTCGTTGAGCGTTTGCAGGCAGTAATTTGCCAGCCGCAGCCACTCGCCATCCTCGAGCGTCTCGGCCAGGATAAAATTGGAAAGGAACTGTGTGTAGCCGGGATCGCCCCAGTTGCGCCAGACCTCGATCGGGCGATCGTAGCGCGCAAACATCGCCTGGCGGTACTCGGCGATCATCGAGCTTACCGAGCGAGTCTCCATCGTCCGCGCGAAATCAGGGTTGTTGAGCGAAAGCCCTCCTTCCACCAGCGCGTTGGCCAGCGTCCAGAAATAGACGTCGCGCCCGTAGGACTGGAAGAAATGATGCACGCTCGCCATCTGCGGATCGGTCTGAACGGGATAGTACTTGAAATATCCGAGAAAGCCGCCGTTTCGATAAAAGGCGTTCAGGTCCTTGTCGTACCTGGCCTTCGCGGTTTCGGGAAAACAGCAGGCCTTGTAGGCCGACAAATCTTTTGGCGGCGCTGTGGGCAAATGCCAGTTTTCGTCCAACTCAATGGAAACGCCCAGCTCCAGAAGCTGGGCGACGAACGAGAGCGTGTTGAGGTCCTCGCCGGATTCGGGCGCGAGGATCAGCAGTTCGGGTTGGTAATGACCGACAGGACTCTCAAGATGATTTTTCGACATGGTGTTCATATGTAACTACTCAGGTTGTCAGGTTCATATAAAAACTTAGGCTGCATTTCTTACCAACTTTTTTGTGAGCAATCATTTGTTTTCACCCGGTTTGAGTTCGAACTTGTGCGGCTGCGGTTTACGCAGGGTTTCAATCTCGGACTCGAGTTTCGTGATCTGCTGATCGGCCTGTTCCAGCTTCGCTTTCACATCCGGATCGTCGGTCTTGTTCGCTCGCAACGCGGGGATTTGGATTTCCTGCCAGCGATGAAAATACACGTTGTTCTTTTCAACGACTTTTTGCATCAACTTCTTCGCCTGTGCGATCATCGGCGTGCTTGCGGCGGTCAGGTTCCATCCCTTTTCAAGTTCCGCTCTTGTCAGAGAGGCAACTTTTTTGCCATCGATCCAAAGGTCGTAACGGTCCGCCTGCGCTCCGCTCACGCGCAGGATATGCCGCGACAAATCGTCGAGAATGGGCGCGTAGGGCAGCGCTGCTTCCGCTTCCGCGGGCAATGGCGCCGGCAGCCCGGCGTTTAATTTTCCGACGTCAGTCCGGCTGAAATCAGCGCTCGTTTCCGTAGGCAGTGGCAATGCGGCATCGGCGCAGGTGAACGCGATGACGCCGTTGTTCAGCATGAGGTCGCTGACTTTCGCCTGCGCGCACTCGGCTTGGGCGGGATTTTTGTCCAGCTTGATCGTGACTTCGGAGACCACCGCTGGCGCGTGCAAATCCTTCAGGATCGCCCAAGCCATGATCAAATGCCCGGAGGGCATGGGATGAATGCAATCGGGCATCGTCCTGAACCCCGGGTTTTTCGTTCGGGCGTTGTCCACGACTTCGATGTACCGGTGGAATTGATCCGCAAAGGGCAGCTTTTCCTTCGCCGCCAGCCTTTTCACCACGTCCGCGTAAAGGTCCAGCTTGAAGTTGAGCCAGCGTTTGGCGATCGGACCCTCCGCGTATTCGTGGGGCGAGGTCGTGAACAGCGCCACGCGCAGATTGGCCTGCTTCAGTTGCGCGACCAACTCCCGCATGGCCCGGCGATAGACGGGGACATCCGCTTCCAGATCGTTCACGCCCAGGTTGACCAGGACCACGGTCGGGCGGAGCGGGAAGACGTCGCGGTTCAATCCCTGCGCGATCATCTTGGTGACCAGCGCCTGCTGCTTGTCCAACACCGCTTCGTAAAACGTCTGGTCGGCGACGCCCGGATCACGCCGGCGCAGCCAGGCCGTGTCACCGCTGTGCCCCACATTGCGAAACTGGAACCGGTAGCCGGGAAACCGCGTGAGCAAATAACTTTCGATGTACGTCGTGTAGAGTCGCTGTTCGGTGATGCTATCGCCCAGGAACACCACGCGGTCGCCGTCCTTGAATGGAAAGTCAAACACGGGCGCCGTGACGGGCGGGCGCGCGAGCGGGAGCGCGCGACCGGGGATCGCGGCGGGCTGATTCACTCCGAAGGCCACGGCTTGGACCTCCACGGTTCCGAAAGCCGCGCCCGTGGAAGCGCCGAAATACGCGTCCCGGTTGGTTGAGTTCATGAAATCACCATTCTGGGTCAGGACGGGCTCGCCATTAACGGTGAGACTGATGCAGTCATCGGTCCCAGATGTCGCTCCGCGCTTGGTCAGGACCACGTCATGGAATCCGTTGCCGGGTTCCGTGTGCACATAGCGGCCGGTCGCGGGCGACCAGTTGATGAAGAAGAAGCGGGTGTTGCCGTCTTTGTCCAAGGTCATGCCATAACCGATGGTATGAGTTCCGTCGTCAAAAATCGCGCTCCAGAGAGGTTTCTCGACGCCCAGGTCCCCGTAATGGACGACTCGCACCTTGCTCCACACCTGATAGTCGCTCTTTGAATTGATCTCGCTCGCGTCGAATTTGTGAAGATAATAAAAGCCGGCCGTATTGTCGTTGGTATCGACCAAGGTGAGCTTGTTGAAGGCGATCTGTTGGTGTCCCCCGGTTCCTCCCATCGTGACCCAGGGAGGGCTGGCCGGCAACGAATGGGGGGTGAGTCCGGCGTCGTAAAAGAGGTTGGTCGTTGCATGGGCGGTTGCGGAAAAAAGAATGGCCGCCCATGCCAACCACCCCATTCGACTCCGTGACAACGAAACTTTCATTCGGCAAAACGAAAACTCCAGAGCTGGCACTTCGCAAGCTCGAAGCGCAGACGGATGGATTTTCCCTGCACGGATGCCAGGTCCCCCCGCATCCAGCGGACCGGCCGCGCCACGTCATCCCCCTTGAGCGGCTCGCACTCGGCCAGGTTCAGTCCCTGGACGGGTTGCCCCTGTTCGTCCAGAATCGCCACGCGCACATAACCGCCCTCCTGCGTGTTGAAATTCACCCGCAGTTCCTTGCCTTTGAACCGCAACGGTTTGGTGGTCAGGCCGCCCTTGTCGGCGCAATCCACCGAGACAAAACCGTCCTTGCGCCACACCGCGGCGCGAATCCGGCCGTCGGATTTTTCAAAGGGGAAGATGCCGTGCGTGCCGTTGTTTTCGCTGTAAAAAACCCAGATTTCATTGCCCATGTCCAGCGGCGGATCGTGCTGGGCGAAAGTCGGGACAAGTTCCGGTCGGTCCTTGGTGTGTTCCATGGCGGTCATGCGTTCCGGCGGGCGGCGCCATTTCTGGCCGTCGTTGCTGTAGGCCAGTTGCAAATCGCCGCCGCCATTGTTGTCCCGGCTGTCCACAACGTCATAGAACGTGACGAACCCAAGGTAATGATTCCCGTAGGCGAACATCGGCATGACGTACATCTCGGCCCACTCCGGCTTATTGGGGTCCTTGCTGAGTTTGGCCGACCGCTGATCGTCCAGGTCATCCGGCTTCAGGATGTTACGGACCGGAGTCCAACCCTGCGTCAATTGGTCGGAGGTCGTGATGCCGATGGCGCGGCGGCGGTTCTTCTTCGCGCCATCCACGGATTCGATTTCGCCGATGGCGTGCGTGGAAAAAGTGCGGAAATTGCCCAGGTAACATTGCCGGAGCGCATCCCACATGATGATAAAAAGATCGTTGAAACGCCCTTCGTCCGGGTTCTCAAACCCGGGTTTTTGGATCGCGCCCACGTAGGTCCAGTGAATTCCGTCTTCCGATTGCAGGCAGATGTGCTCCGTTTGATTGTTGCTGATGGGTTGCGCTTTGAGGAAATAGGTGCATAGCTTGAGACGTCCGGCCGGATCAGTGGCCAGCGGATCAATAAACACGCAGGGCGGACCCGCGTAGGAAATAACGATATTGTTGTCTTTGGAACCGTTGAAATCAACCAGGCCGAGTTTGGGTTTCACCCACGTCCTGGCGTCCTTGGATTCAGCGTAACAAAGATCAGCCCGGAAGGCGATCCCCTTTTCTCCGGTTGGAGACAGCGTGGTCTGGTAGTACATCCGGTAAATCTTGCGCTCGGGATCGTAAAAACAATTGCCCTCCATGATCGGCCAATTCTCCCAGGGCGATTCCTCGATGGCGGTTTCCGCGCGCGGTTTGCCCTGATGCCAGGTCTGCTGCACCCCGGCCTGTTCCGCGATGAAATGATCGTCGAGAAACAGACAGGTGTTGGCGCCGACTGGAATGGGATCGATCGCAACCAGGCGCGATTGCGCGACCATGCTCCCGGCCAACAGAAGATATTTTATCGTGGATTTCATGCGAATTTTGGGCGTGGTTGGGCTCATTCCCTGCCAAACCAGGTGAAGCCATCCCAACTGGGCGCGTCACGGATCTCGGTAAAGGCGACATGGCTGTCTATAAAAACGATATTCGCTTTCACCGGCGGACCCTGGGTGTGCCAGCGCCAGGCAGCTGGCCCATAGTCGACATACCATCTGTGGTAGCAAATGGCTGACGCGTCGCCGAACAGAAACGCTTCGGCCGGTCGAATGAAGTCAGTGATTCTGATCGGCACACCCGGGAAGCCCGCCACGCCGGTCATCCCGCGTCCCCACTCTCCACCGTAGGTATTTAGCACGCTGTTTCTTGCGTGGTAAAAATAACTCGAACCGCTACCGAGAAAATTACTCTTCGCGAATATCGTCCCTGCGTCAATTCCGTTGTTTCCCGTATCGGCAGGGCAGCGCCAGACCAAGTTGACACTGTTGGTGCTTCCCGTCTGGCCAACATAGGGGTTTAGTACGCGCGGCTGGGCCGGCGTGATATAAGCCGGATGAGCACCGGGCGGGCCGCCGTACTGAAACAGGCCCACGCCGTCGCTGTCGCGATTGTCGTAAGGCAGGTAGCCATCATGATCATCCGCATAGAGGTGGATGCCGGCGCCGATCTGTTTGAGATTGTTCATGCACTGGGCCCGCTTGGCTGTTTCTTTTGCCTGCTTGAGCGCCGGCATCAGGATGGCCGCCAGGATCGAGATGATGGCGATGACCACCAGCAATTCAATGAGGGTGAACGCTGAATGCCGAATGCCGAATGCCGATTGCCGATTGAATGACGACACGTGAAT
>JACQHZ010000222.1 GCA_016198745.1 Verrucomicrobiota bacterium | reverse complement strand
GCCCTCTCCCAGTGGGAGAGGGAAAGAAGGAGAGGGGCGTCTGCGGGACCGAAGGGGGCAGACGTTATTCATTGACGCCCGCAAACTTGGCAGCATGATTGATCGCGTACACGCGGAACTTACCGGTGAAGCCATACAGAAGATTGCCGGCACGTACCACGCATGGCGCGGCGATAAAGGCGCGTGTAAATACGAGGACGTTGCCGGCTTCTGTAAAAGCGCCAAACTCGACGCTATCCGCACTCATGGCCACGTGCTCACGCCCGGCCGGTATGTTGGCGCGGCTGAAGTCGAAGACGACGGCGAGCCGTTTGATGCGAAGATGAAGCGGCTTACCTCAAAATTGGAGGAACAATTTTCGGAGTCGGCGAAGTTGGAGAAGGTAATCCGCGCAAACCTGAAAGGACTCGCCAATGGGTGAGAAACAATCGCCTGCGGTGATCGAACGGCTCGACAGCCTCATCCACGAGGTTCGAGGGGAGAAAGTCATCCTGGATTCCGATTTGGCGCGGGTCTATGGTGTGCCAACAAAATATCTCAACCGGGCGGTGAAACGAAATGCGGATCGGTTTCCAGATGATTTCGTGTTTCAGCTTACGCTTGAAGAAGTTGAGGCTTTGAGGTGCCAATTTGGAACCTCAAACTTGAGATCACAAATTGTGATCTCAAAAGGCAAAGGAGGACGACGCTACCGGCCCTACGCTTTCACCGAGCACGGCGCAATCATGGCTGCCACGATCCTGAACAGCCCCCGCGCCGTCCAGATGAGCGTGTTTGTCGTGCGGGCCTTCATCGCCATGCGCCGCGCCCTGACCGGCAGCCGCGGACAGGCCCGCAAACTGGTCGCGCTGGAAAAAGAACTCAAGGAACGGCTCGACGTTCACGAAACCGCCATCGTCGGCATCCTGCAGCGCGTCATGGACATCATTGACCCGCCGCCCCGGCCCGACCCGCCGCGCAAACAGATCGGGTTTCGGGTGAAGGAACGCGGGGCGCAATACCGCGAACGCCCCAACATGAACCATTCGAGGACAAGATGAAACGGCTTACTGAAAAGCTGGAAGAACAACTCGCGGAGTCGGCAAAGCTGGGAAAGTCTATCCGCGCCAACATGAAATCCCTGAGCCATGCCTCCTGAACGCAAACCTCATGGGACACCTGCGACCCGCGCGACGAATCCGTCCCCCGCGTCCCAAGCGTCCCACGAAGGCTTCATTCCCCCGCATGGCGGTTATCGGAAACTCCTTTCCTACCCCAAGACCCAGATCATCTACGACGCGACCGTGCGCTTCTGCGACCGATTCATAGACAAGAAATCCCGCACCCATGACCAGATGGTGCAGGCGGCGCGCAGCGGCAACAAGAACATCGCCGAGGGCAGCCAGGCTTCCGGCACCTCCAAGGAAACCGAAATCAAACTCACCAATGTGGCCCGCGCCAGCCTGGAGGAACTGCTGGGCGATTTTGAGGACTACCTGCGCCAACACGGCTTGCGCCTCTGGGGCAGAGACTCCAAGGAAGCCCTCTACGTTCGCAAGCTGGGCCGCAAACCCGACCTCTCCTACGAGGACTTCCGCGAATTCATCGAAACCCGCCCGCCCGAAGTGGTGGCCAACATCCTCATCTGCCTCATCCACCAAGCCAACTATCTCCTCGACCAGCAACTCAAGCGGCTCGAACAGGATTTCCTCAACGAAGGCGGCCTGCGCGAGCGCATGACCCGCACCCGCCTCCAAGCCCGCGCCCAACAACGCAACGGAGGCCCGTCGTGAGCGGGTGGGAGGAGATTGTGCTCGGCGATTTCGTGCGACTCCAACGTGGCCACGACCTGACCGACGATGATCGCCGCCCCGGCAATGTGCCAGTGATGAGCGCTGCTGGGATGAACGGCTATCACGACACCGCGATGGCAAGAGGGCCGGGCGTGGTGATTGGGCGAAGCGGCGCTTCGTTCGGCAAGGCGCACTACTGCCCGCAAGATTACTGGCCGCACAACACCGCGCTTTATGTCACTGATTTTCTCGGCAACGACCGGCGCTTTACGTACTACTTCCTCAAATCGCTCGACTTCAGCGGCTACAACTCCGGCAGCGCTCAGCCGTCGCTGAACCGCAATTTCGTTTACGGAATACCGGTGCGCGTTCCCAAACCCGCCGAGCAGCGGGCGATTGCGGGGATGTTGGGGGCGCTGGACGACAAGATTGAGTTGAATCGGCGGATGAACGAGACGCTGGAGGCCATCGCGAAGGCAGAATTCAGAAGGATGAAGGATGAAGGCGGAGAGAGCGGCAAACTCGGTGACCTCGTGGACTTGCACACGCATCGCGTTGATGCAACTCCTGCGAAGAACGGCGAACGTTACATCGCACTGGAGGATATGCCGTCAAAGTCCATCGACCTCTCGAACTATCAGCCAGGCTCCGCTGTGAAATGGCGATCTGGTGACGCACAGAACGGGAAGTGGGGGCCGGTCGGTCGGCTCGACTTCGACGGGCAGACGTACCGATTTTTCTACACGCATGGAGCGCGCACGATGGCGGGATTCCAGCCGTTCTCGCAGATGGAGGATTTGGAGCAGGTCTATGAGTCGGCGGAGTTGTTTCCGCTGTTTGCCAATCGTCTGCTGTCGCGCTCGCGGCCTGATTACGAAGCCTCCCTAACGTGGGGTGGGTTCGATCTGAGCAATCCCCCCGATCCGATCTCGATCCTCAGCGTCACGGAAGGGCGACGACAGACAGATTCCATCGAGGTATTCCCCTGTCCGATTCCCGATGCGGAAGGGTGCTACCTCAACAAATTCTTCCTGCACGGAATCCGGTGGATGTCAGCACCGGCGATCGAGCGGATTGGACGGCTGCAAGTAAATGAGCCGTTATTCGCCATGCTGGACATCTGCAATCCGCACGACCACAACGCCGTCGCTGTCCGCACGGTCGAGGAGCGAACGCTCATTGGGTATGTTCCCCGGTATTTGGCCGGCGACGTATGGGAACTTCTCAAAAGGTGCGGTGCTGATTTGCTGGATGTGTTTGTTGCACGGCTTAACAAGGAAGCGCCACTCCAGCAACGGTTGCTCTGCCAGATGCGCGCTTGCTGGCCTGCCGAGTTTAAGCCATGCAGCGCCGAGAGTTTTCTCCCAATTCCGGCCGGTGTGCCAGCCACCTGCGCGGCATGAGCACGTATGCCCGCGAGTGCTCTCAACGAATCCGGGGTTGAGCTTGCGGCCATTGATTGGCTGCAAAGCCTCGACTACCACAATCGTTTTGGACCTGAGCTTGCACCTGATCAACCCGGCGCGGAACGCCAGTCATGGGGCGATGTCCTGCTTGCCGGCCGGCTCCGGGCGGCACTTCGAAAGCTGAACCCAAACATACCGGTCGAAGCTCTCGACGGTGCTTTCCGCAAGGTCACGACGACACACCATCCATCGCTCATCGTGAACAACCGGGCATTTCACAAGATGCTCGTGGATGGCGTGCCGGTGGCGTACCAGAAAGACGGGCGCACGGTTCACGATCAAGCGTGGCTCGTGGATTGGAATGATCCTGACGCAAACGATTGGTTGGTGGTGAATCAGTTCACGGTGATCGAGGGGCAGCACAATCGTCGACCGGACATCGTGATCTTCGTCAACGGGCTGCCGCTGGCGGTGATCGAGTTGAAGAACGCGGCGGATGAGGATGCGGACATTTGGGGCGCGTTCCGACAAATCCAGACCTACAAGGAACAGATTCCGTCGTTTTTCACCTACAACGCGGTGGCAGTGATCTCGGACGGGTTGGAGGCGCGCATCGGAACGATCAGCGCGGACACGGAGCGATTCATGCCATGGAGAACAATCACGGGAGAAAAGGTTGAGGATTATTCTCCACCCTCACCCCAGCCCTCTCCCAGGGGGAGAGGGAGGAGCGAAGCGGAGGGTGAGGGACTCGGTCGCCGGACCGAGTTAGAAGTTTTGCTGCGCGGTGTGTTCGAGAAGCAGCGGTTTCTCGATCTGATCCGGTATTTCATCGTGTTCGAGGATGACGGCGCCGGCACCGTCACGAAGAAAGTGGCCGGGTATCATCAGTTTCACGCGGTCAAAATTGCGGTGGAGGAAACGATTCGAGCTTCGAGTGAAGGCGCGTCTCTCGTCAAAGAGCCCGGCGGCGGTTATTTTGCGAAGCATCAGCCGGGCGGGGCGACGGGTGACCGTCGCATCGGCGTGATCTGGCACACGCAAGGGTCGGGCAAGTCGTTGACGATGGCGTTTTATGCAGGCCGGTTGGTGACGCATGCTTCGATGGAGAACCCCACCATCGTGGTCATCACCGACCGCAACGATCTGGACGATCAATTGTTCGGGACGTTCTCGCGGTGTCAGGAATTGTTGCGTCAAACTCCGGTGCAAGCAAAAGACCGGGACGATCTCTGCAAACTTTTGGAAGTCGCAAGCGGCGGCGTCATCTTCACCACTGCTCAGAAGTTCTTTCCGGACGAAGGCAAAGAAGATTTTCGTTGTTTGTCCAAGCGCCACAATATCGTCGTGATTGCTGATGAGGCGCACCGCAGCCAATACGGATTTGAACAGCGATTCAACAAAAGGACCGGTAAGGTCGTTTACGGTTTCGTGAAGTACATGCGCGATGCCTTGCCAAACGCGTCCTGGATTGGATTCACCGGCACGCCCATCGAGAAGGCCGACGCCAACACGCGGGCGGTGTTCGGCGATTACATCAGCATCTACGACATCCTTCGCGCGGTCGAAGACAAGGCGACGGTGCCGATTTATTACGAAGGCCGACTTGCCAAACTTGAATTGAAGGAAAACGAAAAACCTAAGATCGATCCGGATTTCGAAGAAGCGACGGAAGGCGAAGAACGGGAACACAAGGAATACCTCAAGACAAAGTGGGCGGCACTTGAGAAACAAGGTCATGGACATTTTTGCAGCAGCGGGGTTGAAGAAGCCGGACATTTCCATTTTGTCCGACGAGTTCCTCGGCGAAATGCGCGACATGCCTTTGAAGAACCTCGCGGTTGAGACATTGCGGAGGTTGCTCAACAACGAGATCAAGATCCGCCAGAAGAAATTCCTCATCCAGTCGCGCTCGTTCTCCGAAATGCTGGAAGCAACCATCCGCAAATACCAGAACCGCGCCATCGAAGCCGCCGCCGTCATCGAGGAACTGATCGCGCTGGCAAAACAGATGCGGGAGGCGAACAAGAGGGGTGAAGACCTCAAACTGTCCGATGATGAGTTGGCGTTCTATGACGCCCTCGAAGTCAACGACAGCGCCGTGAAAGTTTTGGGGGAGCCGATCCTCACCACCATCGCGCGCGAATTGGTGGAAACGGTTCGCGCGAGCGTCACCATTGACTGGACGGAGCGCGAAGCCGTCCGCGCCAGGATTCGCGTCATGGTCAAACGCATCCTCCGCAAATACGGCTACCCACCCGACAAACAGGAGAAGGCGACGCAGACCGTCCTGCAACAAGCGGAGTTGCTCTGCACAGATTGGGCCGGTTAGCCT
>JACQHZ010000220.1 GCA_016198745.1 Verrucomicrobiota bacterium | reverse complement strand
GTGCTGTCCTTCGTAATTGCTCAGGTTGTCAGGTTCACGGTTCAACGGTTCAACGGTTGGAAGAGAAAACGTTTGATCTTCATGCTTTTTCCCGCCTACTGCTGCACGGGCAGGCAACCGCTGAACCCTGAACCCTTGAACCGTGAACCTGAGTACAGCGTTCCAATACTCCATTGTTCCACCCTTTTGCTTCGATTGTGAATAATTCATGGTGGGATCTGGTCACTGGTCACTGATTACTGATGCCGAGCAGCACATTTTCTTCTGGTCGCGTGGTGCCGCCGCCCGTGAACGGCATGGGCAGGATGCGCCCCGTCACCGCTGCGCCGCCTTGCTCGATGCGCTGACACAACATGGCCAACAGCTCTTCCCCGATCTGTTCCAGCGGTTGCCGGGTCGCCGTGAGCCGCGGGCAGAGCGTGCCGGAAAGGTCCACCCCCGCCGCCCCGACCACGCTGACGTCCTTGGGCACCCGCAAACCCCGTTCGCGCAACGCCCGCACGGCCCCCAACGCCAGCAGATCGCCCGCGCAATAAATGGCATCCGGCGCCCAGGCGGGATTTCCAAAAATCCGGCTACTTTTGAGACGGGGTATCTTGTGTCGGCCGGGGCATGGACACGGCGAAGGAAAAGGCGGCGGAAAAGGATTGAAGCCCCTGGCTGACCGCTGTAATTTGTCTTGGTGTCTTGGTGGTCCAACCTTTCGTCTTATCCCTCTCTGCGCCTTCCGTGTCTCCGCATGGAATGCCGGTTTCCGCCGCCTGGGAGCGTGGATTGAGACCATGTGCGCGATGCGCCAGCGAGTCGCCTTTTGTTGGTCCCGGGTCTTGCGGGATGGGGCGATGCTTTTTGGGCTGGCGCTGATTTTGAGCGGGTTCAGCGCGCTTTTTCATCCGCGAAGACCGGTTTGGAACGCGGATACCCGCCAAACGAACGGCGGGCAAGTCTTGAGGGATGGGGAAGAGTTGTTGAAAACGATATTAACCTGGAAGAATCCTGCGGTCTTATGGGTGGATGCGCGGTCGGCCAAGGAATTTGAGCAGGGGCATATACCGGGCGCAATGCGGTTGAACGAGGACGCGTGGGAGGAATTGCTGGCGCCATTCCTGGAGGCATGGAGCGCCCCTCGTCCCGTGGTGGTTTATTGCGGCGATCAACCGTGCGAGGCAAGCCGTCATGTTGCCGGGCGATTGCGCGACGCAGGAATCAAACCGGTTTACGTGCTGAAAGGAGGATGGGACGCCTGGCAAAAAACGCATCCATCATCCCGGTAAGCGATGGTTCCGTTGCGCGTTCCTGGGAAGAGAGAATTGGGGTGAGGTCCCTCCTCGTCGAGGCGTCTGTTGGTTGGCTGGCGGGCGGAACAATCTGGCTTGAGGATGCGCGAGGAATAATCCTTGCGGATTCAGGCGAAGTGCCTCGTGAAAAGGACCTTCGGTTCCGTCATCTCTTCCATGGCATAGCGAACGCCCTCGCGTCCGAACCCCGATCCTTTGACGCCGCCATAGGGAAAGTTGTCAACGCGCATGGTCGGAAACTCGTTGGCAATGACGCCCCCGACCTCCAATTCGCAAAACGCCTGATGGATGCGGTCGGCATCGCGCGTGAAGACGGCTGCCTGGAGTCCGTAGGGCGAATCGTTCACCCGCCGAAGCGCGTCCTCCCATTCGTTGTACGATTCGAGCGTGACCACGGGGCCAAACACCTCCTCGCGGCAAACCCGCATTGAGGGGTTCACGCAGTCCAAAAGCGTCGGACTTAGAATGTTTCCCTTGCGTTCGCCGCCCGCAAGGATGCGGGCGCCCGCCTGGACGGCCTCCTGAATCCAGGCTTCCACGCGCTCCGCGTTGGCGGAGTCTATGAGCGGGCCGCACACGGTTTTTGGATCGAGGGGGTCGCCATAAGGACAGCGGCGGACAGCCTCGGCCAGTTGCGATTGGAATCGGTCGAAAATCGCCTGATGCGCGAAAACCCGCTGAACCGAGATGCAGACCTGTCCCGCATAGCCGTACCCGCCGAGCACAATCCGCTGGACGGCGCGATCGATATCCGCGTCTTGGTGAACCACAACCGCTGCGTTGCCCCCCAGTTCCAAGGCGACCTTCTTTCTGCCCGCGATGGACTTGAGACGCCAGCCGACCGCAGCCGAGCCGGTGAACGACACCATCGCTACACGCTCGTCCTCGACCCATTTCTGCGCCAGCAGCGCCGGACATGGAAGGATGGAAAGCGCATCCGGCGGCGTTCCGGCGTCAATCAGGACGTGGCCCAATGCCAGCGTCGAGAGCGGTGTGGCGGTGGCGGGCTTGACCAGCAGGGTGCTGCCGACCGCGAGGGCGGGGGCGATTTTGTGAGCGGCAAGGTTGAGCGGCCAGTTGTAAGGGACAATGGCGGCGACAATACCGACAGGAAAACGACGGACGACGCACTCGCAGTTTTCAGCGCGTTCGTCGAAATCCACCGGCAAAAGTTCACCGCCAAAGCGCGTCAACTCGGCGGCAGCCAGTTCGAAGGTCAGCTTCATTCGACGCACCTCCAATGTGGAAATCGTCACCGGCTTGCCGGCCTCGCGTGACAGCAGGTCCGCCAGTTGCGGTTGGCGCTGTTCAATCAACGCCGCGCAACGCAGAAGAATGCCGCGGCGGACATGGGCGGGCGTCCGTCGGAATGCCTGAAATCCCCGTTGTGCGCGTTGGACGGCTTCTTCGGTTTGCGCGGCGCTGGCGCGCCACACCCGTCCAATGAGGGCGCCATCATAAGGCGCGCGCACCTCCTGGACGCTCTCGCCGGAGGTCCATTCGCCGCCGAGCAAGAGCGGGTAAATCTGGCCGGATGAGGATGATGGGTCAATGCTCATGGGGGCAATCAGGTTCTTCACAAGTTATATTTGCGGAAAATATTGTTTTCGTCAACTCAGCGATCACGCGCGGGAATCGCGGATGTTTTCGTCGCGCGGCGTCCGCCGCAGGTAAAACGAAACCGTTCCCCCGCGCCGCGCCATGGCCTCCAACACGGCGGGAAAGATCGAAGGTCCCAGCAACGACCAGGCCAGGACGCGCAACGTGAATCCTCCACGGGCTCCATCCGCCCGACGCTTCAACCTCTCGTACATCGCGTCGCGTTTCCATCCAAGACTGTTGAGCAGGCTTTGCGCCCATCCATAAGGATTGTATTCCAATGAGAAATGATGGCTCTCGACAACTTCCCAGCCGCTCTTTGCGGCCAGCCGGCTGAAATGCGCATCCCCCATGCTGAAGAGATGCCGCGGCGGATCGAGGTGAAACCAGTGCGGACCGAAAATCCGCGCCTGCCAGGAGGCGGCATTCGGAATGGCCACCGCCAACAGCCCGTCCCTGGACAGCACGCGCATGATGTTTTCCAGGAGCCGCGCCGGTTCTGCGACGTGTTCCAGGACATGCCAGAGCATCACCACGTCCCATGGTTTCTCCGGAAGCGGCATCGTTTCAAATTCGCCGCAATGAATCGGCTGGCTCAGGCATTCCGCAGCCCGCGCCGCCGCGCGTTCCCCAATTTCGCACCCGTCAACATTCCACCCCAGCTTTTTCATGGACTTGAGAAACAATCCCTCGCCGCAGCCAATGTCCAGCGCCCGACCGGGTTGGGGGAAAAAAGCGGCGATCTCACGCGCGCGTCTCCAGGCGGAAAATTCGCGCAATGCCTGGATGGCGCCGGTGAATTTCGAGAAACCCTCGCCGTAATAATCCTCTGCGTAGGAAAGCTTTTTCCAACGCGAAATATCCTCTCCGAGACGCAGACGAAGCAGCCCGCACGCCTCGCAACGAACATAGTCCCAAAAATGTTCTGCATGATCGCAAACCCTCCAGTGCGGCATCATGACGCCGCCACAGAAATTGCAGGTCTCGCGCGCCGTCGCATCAATGGGTGGCGGCTCGCGCATAAGGATCATAATTGCTCCTTTCGGAGGAAAACCAGCAAGATATAGGGCGACTTCGGCCGGTAAGAACGCGCGGCGGCGTCCCACCGGAACACAGTCTCGCGCTCGGAGATCAAATCCGCGACGCCGTTCAGCGTGTAATGCGCGCGAAGCCAGGGTTCGAGCCAGCGAAAAAAAGTCGGGTCCGACCTGGGGGTGACGCCCCACGAGGTGCTGATGTCAAGGCTGACCAGCACAACGCATCGCGGGCGCGATTGTTCAATGCATCGAATTGCCTCCTGCTGCATCCGGTTGGCGAAGGCGTGTGGTTTCATCATTTCATAAACGCACAAGTAAGGCGTCGCAGGACGCCGGTCTGCCAGGAAATAAATGGCTGGTTCGGAACCGATCACGGCCGCTTTGTCCTCCGGACGGGTGTGTTGCCGGACATATTCCGCAACCGCTGCATATTCCGGAAAGGGATTCATCCCATAGACCATCCGCGAGATTTCCTCCGGGTTCCGCGTCAAGCCCCAGATCAACGGCTTGAACAAACCGGCAAAGCAACCAAGGGACAGCGCCATCGCGGCCCCGGTGCGCAACGGTGCGGAGAGCGCGGAAAAACGGGAGGCATTCCCGCTTGTTTGAAGGCGGGACAGCAATTGTTGCCATGCCAGACCGGCGAGCAGCGCGGCAAACGGCGCCAGCAGGATGAAATACTGCCCCCGAAACAACAGCCCGGCGCTCGCCGCCGCTGCGCCGCCGATCGTCGCCGGGATGAGCAGCGCCGGCGCCTCTCCGCGACAAAGGCCGGACGGAAGAGATGAACGCCCTCTGAAAAACCATTCCCGCATGAGCATACCAAACCCAATCGCCGCCAGAATCCACAACAACGGCGCGTCGCGAAAAACCTGCGCGCCGCCGATTTTCAAATACTCCCATCCGATGGAAAGCGGAACCGCCGAGGCGTATTGAAAGGCGTAGGTCATCGTCCAGAAGCGGAACTTCTCGAAAACGCCGCACCACGCCATGATCGCGACGGTCAATCCCACAGGAAAGACAAACGCCAGAATCATTGCAATGGCTGTCATCGCGCGCGTCGCGCCCGAGAATCCGTTTCTCCGGCCCAACAGAACCCAGCCGTTTGCAATCAGCCATGCCGCGGCGGGAAAAGCGGCGTGATGCTTGATCACCATCGCCGTTCCAAGCAACAGCGCACCCGCCGCCGCGCGAATGCTCCCTCCTTTTTCCAAAGACAAGGGAGTGACGCACGCGCCCGCCATCAGGAACAACGCGCCGAAATGTTCCGCGCTGAGCCAGAACCCGAACATGCCGGTGCCGATCGTGAAGGTCCCGTATGCCGCAGCGGCAAACAACCCCGCTGCCGTTCCCATCAAACGACGGCCCAACAACCCGACCAGCGCGATGGTCACGCCGTTGATTCCGAGCAGGGCCAGGTGAATCGAATGCGCCGTCGGTCCCATCAACCAGAAGATGACCGCGTGAAGCGACGCGGCACCGGGCAATTTCATCGTGTACGCCTCGCGGTAGGGCGGCACCCCGTGGAGAATGCCCAGACCGATGGCGGCATATTCGCCTTCATCGCGTTCCATGCACGCATCCAGCAGCGGCCAGCGCAACGTTGCGAACACGAGGACAATCGCGGCGAGGCCGGCCCGAAATCGCCGCGGCGAATGAGAAATCCAGGCTAACATCGATAGCTTCGGACCGACTCCATGAGGCGGTTCGCCTCAGCGACACTCTCCAGGGGGGCCACGTTGTAATAGACGCCGCCCACCAGGGATCGTTCCCGGAGTTGCCGGACAAACCGGCTCGTGTGACAGCCCACCACCGGCGTCACGGGACCGGCCTGTTGCTTGATTTTCTCAAGATCATCCATCGCGCTCACGGCGCTGCCATCATCATGGATTGATGACACGACCCAACCTTTCAACCGGGCAAGTTGGGGCAACAGATGGCGTCCGTTGCCATGCAGATGAAAATTGCCTCCACCGAAGTGGGCGATGAGTTGCTGCTGATAGGGGAGGCCGAACTCGGCATAGACATCCGGACGGCACAGGTTGTAGCAGTCAACGCTCATGGGAATGGAGTTGCCGGGCATCCATCCGGCATTAAAGAAATCATACACTCCGCCCGCATAGGTCATGTTGATGGCCGCGCGCTGCCGCTCGACCAGATGAATGTTGAGGCCGACTCCCGCCTGGAGGAATTTCTTCAGGTCCTGAGGACAATCATGGGTATCAAGCATGGTCTGATTCCCCCGGATCTGCATCCCGAGGTTGAAACCATCAATTGTGATGGGCACGGCAATGCCCCAGCGGCCCGCGCTTTTGGCCGACAAGGAACGCAAATCACTTTCCAATCTCCGGACCCAGAGATCGTTCGGCGTCGCGGCAAGTTGCAGCAATTCCCCATAGGTCTTGTCCTCCAGGGGGTAGGACGTGGAAGATGCGCATCCCGGCGGCCCTCCCCGGTTCACGTGCAATTCTGCGCCGAACAGCGTTCCGTAGATTCCCTGGTCATACTGCCACGGATAGACCGCGGGGACCCAGTCGTCTTCGAGCCTGTCGTAAAAGGCAAGGTATTCCTCCCAGACGGGAAAGGTCTGTTCCATCGAAGGAAACTCTTCCGGCAGGATCTGCGACGCCCGGCGATCAAGGTGTTCATTCAAGGCCGCAGGCAAGGTCGCGAGCATGCGGGCGAAGATCTGATTTTCGCCTTTCTTCTCGTAAAGCGTTTTTAGCCTCGCAACGGCTTCGGCCTGATTGGTTTTCACACTTGTCCTCCTATTCAACGACGGTCGCGCGTGTGTCAATCTGATTTATTAAAGGGGGCGGCTCGCATGTCCTGGACGGCGGCTCGCCGGCCAAACTCCCTCTGGAAAATCGGCGAACCGCCGGTTTTACGCCACCCTTTGGAGGGTGGCGCTCCCACCCCGTTCCCCATCCCTATGAGATGACGGTGAAAAACGCACAAAAAAATCGCTTGTCATGCCTGGGCACATCTTGACAAGTTCACAGCAACCCTTTGGACTGGAAAATCACGCGTTCACAGACGATCTTGCATCCATGAGGAGAGAAACCATGAATCGCGAGGCGCATCCTGCGACCCAACGCAAAGCGTCCTTCTTCGCCGCTTCCGCGACTCGTGTTCCGGGATTCTCGGCACGGCGCGCTTCGCGCGCCTTCACTTTGATCGAATTGCTGGTGGTCGTTGCCATCATCAGCATCCTGGCCGCCCTGCTGATGCCCGCCCTGCGGAAGGCCAAGGAACACGCCGATTCAACAGCTTGCGTCAACAACCTGAGACAACTTTACCTGTCCTTCTGTCTTTACGTGGACGACCATGATAACATTCCCCCGCCCGCCTATTCTTGGAATCCGCCCACCTTTAATTGGACCTGGTGGAGTTTTCTTTACAATCGCGGCTACGTGAAACAACCCAATGCAACCCAATGGGTGTCCTTGATCGAAAAGAACGGAATTATGATGTGCCCATCGGTCAGGTACGATCGGAACTATTACTGGTATGTGAACCCGTTGGTGAATAATACGCCGGAATGTTCCTATGGCATGAATCTCGATCTGGGTTCCGAGGGTGGGCGGGATGCGAATTGGAAAAGAATCGCCCGTCCATCCGAAACGCTCCTTTTCTCGGACATCACTCGATACAACGACAGCTTCATATTGTATGCAGGAAAAGCGAACGCCATTTCCGTGCGACACTTCGGCGGTTCGAACCTGATTTTTGCCGACGGTCACGGGCAATGGTACACCGGCCCTGCACCGTATATTTTGCCGACCAACAGCAACAATTGGCCGTGGTTCGTCAACCAGTTTTGAAATGCGTCGTGATTACCCGGAGTTCAAGGTTCAACGTTTCACGGTTGAGGAGCACACGCGTCCCGCGTGTGAAAATCGGCGTCCCGCCAATTTTTCCGAGGGAAAATTGTCGAGCGGGACGCTCGCCAAGACACGCGGGACGCGTGTGCTCCCCCAACTCTGAACCCTGAACACTGAACCCATCAACCTTCGCAGTCACACCCCATCCATGGACGCAAAGACCCTATCATTATTGGCGCTGACAAACCCGGAATGGAACGCCGAGGCGCGCATCGTGGCTGCCAGCCTGCCTGTTCCGATGAATGTCATGCCACCGGACCTCGCGGGAATCGCGACGCAATCCCAGGACATCGCCTGGTGGCCGGATTCACAGAGCGGCCGAAAGCGCGCGCCGCGCCGACGGCTGATCTTCGGCCTGAGCGACGGAAAGCTGCCGCGCCAGTTTCGTTTGGGGTCGGCGGCAGAGCCGCCGCGCAACCTCGCGGCGTTGAACGCGCGGGTGCGGATCGTAGATGAAGATCTCAAATGCCTGCTGCCACACCAGGTCGGCGAAGTGGTGTTTCGATGGAAAAACCGTTCGCTGGCGTTGCGGTTGGGCATTCGCTGGAGGGAAGAATTTCACTGGTGGCAATGGCTCCGCATTGAAGATCTGTGGTCGGGTCCGCTCGTGAAGGCGGTGCGCATCGGCGGCTACATCGAGGTGGATCCCGCGCAGGAAAGAGAATTCAATGACCCGCGTTCCTTTTACGGGACCCCGCGACTTCACAGACATGATTGGATTTTCGCCGACGTATTTGCGCTCTGCTTCGCCAACGGGGTGGTTCAGATTACGGCGCGACACATCAACAATCATCGCTTCGACGAGGGGCGCGATCTGCAGCATGTGGCGCCCATGCTGGCCTTCACGCCCGACAGACGCGCGCGGCTCGATGAAACGCTCGATGGAACCCGCACTCAATTTCAGGTGGGGTCCGCTTCGCTCAATCTCGATGACGCGGCCCCGCTGGTGAGCATCAAGCATCCCGGCGCCTTGCGGACGGAGAATGATCTGGTTCTCTTTCAGCCATACGAGGGCATCGAGGTCGGTCTCTTCAGCGACAGCTACCGGGTTCAATCGTGGGAGGAGCGGATGCCGAAAGGCGTGGCGCGCACGGTCCGGTTTCACTTTTCGCTGAGCGACGTTGCGCCTGTGGTGAGCCGGCTGGTTGTGCCCGAATGGTGGTATGCGCTTGCGGGCGATCTGTGGCCCGGCTGTGCGCTGCCCGTGCATGATGAATGGAACAAGCGGCTTGATCGAACCTACCAGGTCAACGCCGTGGACCGACGCGGGCGGTTTGATGAATGCGTCCTCGGCTGGTTTTGGGAAGGCGAAACGCCCTATGCCGAGCTTCTCCATTTCTACCGATCAGGCCAGGTCGAGCACTGGCGGCGGGCGATCCGCGACGCCTATCACATCGCGGACATTGCGTTTGATCACTCGACGGAAACAATCCGCATGCACGATTCACATTTCAACGGCTGGATTGCGCCGCCGCTGTTCCGCACGGTGGGGATGACGTTTGGCCATCTCGAGACCGGCGACCCGTATCTTCTCGATTGCTCGGAGGCGGCGGCGAGTCATTGGTATTGGATGGATCGGCTCAACTGGCCGCGTTACGCCTTTGGCCGCGACGGATCGAGCATCCGCAGCCTGATTTTTCTGTGGGATTACACGGGCAAGGAGGATTACCGCACGATGGCGCGCGAGGCGATCGGGCGGCTGATCCGGACGCAGGACAGCGACGGTTCGTATCCCGATCAAGGCGGCACGACCGGTCTCCACGCAATGGGACAGGTTGTGCGGAAACCGTGGATGGCGAACATGGCGAGCGATCCCATTCTGGATTATCTCCTGCGCGGACACGACGAACCTGAACTGTGGCGCGCGATTGAGAAGACTGGCGAGTATCTGCGGAAATCCTTCCAGCGAGGAAAGGACGGCGATTACTGGCCGTATCAAACCTCGTACGGCGGCGCCAACGTTGATCCATGGATCGCCATGCGGGAGCCTCGCACTTGCGGGCGTCTTCCCACAAAACGGAACTTCGCTCACGGCCACAAGGCGCGCCTGTTGAGCGTGCTCACGCGACATTCCGGGCGGCCCGAATACTTCGAGATGTGGCTCCGATTCCATCAGCGCCACTGGGCGAGCGCCGAGCCTCCCAAGGACGCTACCCCTTGCATCCGGTCGCTTCAGCACTTGCCGTTCGCCCAGGCGCACCGTTGGAACGCCCAATGGCGGAATGGCGAGGTCTGCATCGATCCCCTGCTCCTGCCCAATCATCGCGAGTTGAACGGCACGCTGATCACGCCGGCGGGAAAGTTGTCTCTGAAAATCCGCCGCGCGAAAAATGGCTGGTCCATCGTCGCCCGGACCGGAGCGGCCGTGCGGGTTGCGTTCAAATCATCGGCTGAAGCGGATGCCGGCTGAAAAACCGGCCGATTTCAGGCATTTGCGGCAAGGCAATCGGCCGAACGCATAGGGCGCATTGCCTCCATCTCGGCGCTTTTTTCCACGCTGTCTCTTCCGCTCAACCGCCATCCGCCACCAACCCTCAACCATCCACCATCCACGCTACCGCTCCCCTCTCCCTCCCTCCTGTGATAGTCCAGGGACTTTCGGGCGGCGGATTTTGCCGATGGCCTCCGGAAAAATGCGCCGCCCTGCTCAGAAAACGCCTGTATTGCCGCGGATCAATCTTTCGACATCATCAATGCGCGGCATTCCTGAATACAATTCTGATGAAGCACGTGCCTCATTGTAATTGTAATAAGGATGGAAGATGTCGAATGATTTAGGCGCGTCCATAAAACGAGCATGGTTCAAGGTTCAACGGTTCAGGGGTTCACGGTTGAACAAATTCAAGCTGGAAAGCCTCAACCGTGAACCGTGAACCTGGAACCGTTGAACCATGCCTCGAAACGTATCCGTATCAGCGCAATTCTTCGCCGTTGACCGGGTTGACCAGCTTGAACTCCTCCTTGTGCAGCGCGGCATCGGCGCGGAAACTGAGTTTGCCGGAGAGCCGTTGCTCCAGGCCGAGGAGGAGTTCCTCGTCGCGCGTGCGCAGACGTTCGAGCACTTCGGGATGGACGATCACCCGGATGGAAAATTCGCCCGCCGCCGTTCCTCCCCCTGGCGTGTCGCTGCGCGATTCCCCCCGTTTGCGCAACACCTCGGCAATGCGTCGCTGAATTTCCACGCTCATGCTTTCGGAGGATTTGATCATGCCGCGCCCCTTGCAATTCGGGCAATCTTCATAAACCGCGTCGCGGATGCTTTCCTCCTGTCGCTGCCGGGTCATCTCGGTAAGACCGACCGGGGAAATGGGGAGGATGTGGGTCTTGGCCTTGTCGCGCCGCACGCATTCGCGCAGGCGATTGGTCACCTCCTGCTGGTCTCGTCGGTTTTTCATGTCAATGAAGTCAATGACGATGATGCCGCCGATGTTGCGGAGCCGGATTTGCCGGGCGATCTCCTCGGCGGCTTCGAGGTTGGTTTGCAGGATGGTGCGCTCGAGGTCGCGGCCGCTCTTGTTGCGGCCGGTATTGACATCAATGGCGACGAGCGCTTCCGTCTCATCGATCACGACATAACCGCCGCATTTGAGCCAGACCTGGCGGCGGAAGGCGTCTTCGATCTGCTTGTTGACGCCGAAACGCTCGAAGATCGGCGAGGATTCACTGTAGAGCTGGACCTTGTTTTTTGAGCGGTTGGAAATCTGCCCGACGAGAGCGCGGATGTGTTCGTTCTCCTCGGCATGATCCACCACAATGCGATCCACCTCTTCGGTGAGAAAATCGCGAACCGTGCGATAGACAAGGCCCGGTTCCTGATAGACACAGGAGGATGCGGGCGCGGCCTTGATGCGCTCGGCAATTTTTTGCCATTCGTCCACCAGCAGGGCGAGGTCGCGCACAAAATAGCGGCGGCTCTGCCCCATGCCCACTGTCCGGAAAATCACGCCCATGCCCTCCGGCACCGTCATATTGCGCAGGATGTCGCGGAGACGGGCGCGTTCCCTCGGATCCTCGATCTTGCGGGAGATGCCGCTCTGGCCGCCGAACGGATTGAGAACCAAATACCGACCGGGAAGACTGATGTCGGTGGTAATGCGAGGTCCCTTGGTGCTGATCGGACCTTTGGTCACCTGCACGATGACCTCGGTGCCCGGCGGATAGAGCTTGGGGATATCGTTCATTGTCGGGCGAGGTTTGGCGTTGTGCGCGGTCTGTCCTTTGCTCCCCTTGGTTTCAACCGCCTCAAATGTGGCGTCGGTTGATTCCGGGATGATGTCCCAGTAGTGAAGGAAAGCGTTCTTTTCGAACCCGATATCGACAAACGCGGCCTTGAGGCCGGGTTCGAGATTCTTGATGCGCCCCTTGAAGATGCTGCCCACCAGCCGCTGTTCGGTCGTGCGCTCGATGTGGAACTCCTCGAGCCGTCCGTTTTCGAGAAGCGCGACGCGTTTCTCCAATGTCTCGGCGTTGATGATGATCTCTTTGTTGCTTGGTTTTTTTCTGGAAAAGGTGAATTTCAACATAATGTGTGTCAGTAAGGTTTGCGATGCAGCCAGACGCTCTGGACCAATCCCAGCGCGATCATGCAGACGAGCACAAAGGAGCCGCCATAACTCATCAGCGGCAGAGGCACGCCCACGATCGGGAGAATGCCGAGCGTCATTCCCATGTTTACGAAGATGTGAAAAAAAATGAGGAATGTTGCGCCGGCCGCCAGCAACCTGCCGAGCAGGTCGCCCGCCCTTTGGGTAATGACAATTCCGCCAACGAGGATGATGGCATAGAGAATGAGCAGAACGCAACCACCCACAAAACCGGCCTCCTCCGCGAAGACAGCGAAGATGAAATCGCTGGGCGCCACCGTCCGGGGCAGGTAACCTCCATGAGTCACGTCGCCTTTGGTCCAACCTTTTCCAGTCAATCCGCCGCTCCCGATGGCGATGAGAGACTGTTCGCGGTTCCAGCCTTCCAGAAGACGATCCAGTTTGTCCGGAGCGACCACTCCCAAGATGCGGTTGAATTGGTATTCCTTGAGGCGCAAAAAGGATTGAAATTTAATTCCGGCCGGAGTGCGTCCAGCCAGGCGCGCCTCGCGAAAGGCCATGAACCGGTTTGTTTCGTACCCTACCACGGCGATACCAAGCAATCCAAGAACACTCAGCACGGCGAAGAACTTCAACGGCGCGCCCGCCAGGAAGATCAGGACGAAAAACAATGCGATGACGACCAACGCCGTGCCGAGATCGGGCTGTTTGAGAATCAGACCGACGGGCGCCGCTGCCATCGCCGTGGCGAAGGCGATGCCCCGCCAGTCATGAAGCGAATCTGCCTGCTTGCTGAAGTACTGACAAAGGGCGAGCAGGAGGGCGAGTTTGGCGAACTCTGAAGGCTGAACCTGATAACCTGCGACGGCGATCCAACTCTTGGAATTGTTGACCACCTGCCCGAACTTCAGAACCAAGAGAAGCGAAGCGAGTCCCATAACGTAAAAAAACCAGGATTTGCGGCAGAGCCAATGGTAATCCAACATGGCAGCCAGCAGGTAACCCATCAAGCCAAGGCCAAACCACGCGCACTGTTTTTTCACTTCGTCAGAGATCGCTCCTCCGCTGTGATACGTGGCGCTAAAAACGAAAAGCACGCTGAGTCCCATCAGGCAAACCAGGGCGAAAACCTGGCTCCATCGGAAATCCACCGCCAACTCCCGCAGAAAAATATGAACCTTGTTGGTTTTCATGGCAGGTTCACCTTTTCGGCGGGGAGAGCGGCGGGGGGCGGTTCCGGTTCATCATCTTCTTCGTCCGCCGTTGGCTCTGATGAAGACGGGGCGGGACCCAAAAGCTGTCCGCTCGCGTCGCCTTCCACGTCTCCGGCCTTCGTGGAAACGGGAATGGCCGCAACCGCCATGGACTTGGGCAGTTCCTTGTGTTCCTTCATCTGGAAAAGCTTTTTGAAAATCGCTCCGATGATCGGCCCCGCGGTGCGACCGCCCGATTCCCCGCCCTCGGCAATGAGCGCGATGGCATAACGCGGCTCATCGTAAGGCGCAAACGCAATCATCCATGCGCGCGTCTGCTTGCTCCATTCACCGGTATTCGGGTCGTGCGCTTTGAACTGGGCGCTGCCGGTCTTGCCGGCCACCTTCACTTTCTCGAGACCGGCGCCATTCAGGATCTTGCGCACGCTGGCGCCGGTCCCGTTTTCGATCACGTTGAGAAGGGCTTCGCGCAGGAACTGGATGTGTTCGGGCGTGGCGTGGATGCGATTGTGAATTTCGGGCTGGAATTCCATCACGGGTTCCTTCTCCGGCGTTTCAATCCGCAGGACGAGCCGCGGTTTATACACCGCCCCGCCGTTGGCCACTGCTGCGATCGCCACCGCCATCTGGAGAGGCGTGACGTTGATGAATCCCTGGCCGATGACCATGTTGACGGAATCGCCGGGGTTCCATCTCTCCCTGGGATAAGTGGCGCGTTTCCAGGTTTCCGTGCCCACCAATCCCGCCGATTCATGGTCCAACGGGATGCCGGTCTTCTGGCCGAGGCCAAAGTCTGCCGCCATGTTCCAGAGGGGCGGTCCGCCCAGTTTTTTGCCTAGAGTGTAGAAATAGACGTTGCACGACATGGTGATGGCGCTGCGCAGGTCCATGTCGCCGTGTCCGCCTTTTTCCCAGCAATGGAACTGGTGATCGCCGAGGTAATAGATTCCGCCGCATTCCAGGTTGCTGGACGGAGTGATCTGGTCGCTTTCCAGGCCGGCCAGCGTGCCGACGATTTTGAAGGTCGAACCCGGCTCATAGATCGCCTGAATCGCGCGATTGATCATCGGTTTTTCCTCATCGCGCGCCAGCGTCCGCCAATCGGCCTTTTTGATGGCGGGGATGAAGAGATTGGGATCAAAGGCCGGCACCGAGACCATGGCGAGCACATCGCCATTGCGCGGGTCCAGGACCACGCAGGCGCCGCGAAACCCCGTGAACGCATCCTTGACGATGTCCTGAATTTCCCAGTCTATGCTCAACACCACGTCGTTTCCCGGCGTGGGAGCGACGTGCGCGAGTTCGGCCTCTTTGAAGCCGACGGCGTTGAGTTTGATCACGCGATGGCCGGGCGTGCCCTGGAGTTCCTGGTCCATGGTCTTTTCGATTCCGGCCTTGCCGACCGCGCTCGCCTGGTAAAACGCCCGGCGCCCGATGGAATCAAAATTTTCATCTTCCTCATCCTCGCTGGTCTCCGGTTTGCCCACATATCCAAGAATGTGGCAGGCGAGCGTTCCGAACGGATAGACACGCACCGGTTCAACCTGGGAATCCACGCCTGGCATCCAGGGGCTGCGTTCCACGAAGGCCGCGAAGGCCGTCGGACTCAGATCGTTCCATACCGTGAGCGGCAGCGGCCCCCGCTGATCGTAATGCACCCGCACCACGTGGTCATTGACACGCACCGGTGGCATATTCAGCGTCTTCATCCGCTCTTCAAGCTTCCGCACGCTGGCGCGGACCAGTTTCACCAATTTGCCCGGTTTTGGGCCTGCGCCAAATTCGTCGAGGTAAAGCGCCACATTGTAACTGGGGCGGTTCTCGACCAGCGCCACCCGATTGCGATCCAGAATTCTTCCGCGAGGCGCGGGGAGTTTGACCACGCGCGAGGAGCTTTGCGCGATCATCTGCGTCCATTTTTCCACCTGGAACAACTGGCGGTAAGCGAGCGTCATGGAAAGCGTCGCCAGGCCGAGGACAATCATCAGCCCGAAGAAAAACGTCCGCCAAGTGGAGCGGGATTCTGTTCTGTCGAGAATCATGGAGCGCCGTCCTCAAAGCGGCCGGGGTTCAATCCCATGAGCCGGAAAAAAATGTCGAGCACGGTGAAATAGATCACCGCCAGAAAACCGCTGCAAACTGCCAGTCGCGTCACTTTTCGGAACACCTCGGCCCAATGGACCGGGAATTTTCCGCAAAACGCCCATTGAAGCAGCAAGGCGAGAAAGCCGAACACAAAACCGCTCAGGAACTGCGTGGTGATGCGGTTGCGGAAAAAAACGGGGCGCACCGCGCAGAAAATGGAGATGCTGGCCATGTACGGAATCATGCTGGCTCCAAAATTCCCCCCGCTGAAAGAATCGTACATCACCGCGGCGAAAAATCCAAGCAATAACGCGGTGGGCAGATTCACGGTGAACGCCGCATAGACCAGCAATGCCGGGAGGAGTTCCGGACGCACCTCCACCCCCCAGACATCCCAGCGATGCGTCAGCGTGCACTGAAGCGACAGCAGGAGGATGATTCCTACCACCAGCAAAAAAGGGATGATGGGGCGGTGCATGGCGTTGAGTGTCAGGGAACGACGTGGCGTTTCTCGAAATCCCCCCCGGAACCGCGAGCAGGTTTCTTTTTCTCCGTCGGTTTGACACCGACGCCGATGAAGACCTCGTCGATTTGCGACAGATCCACGGACGGTCGGATGACAACATCCTGGTAGAGCGTGCTCATGCCGGAACCCGTCTCCACGGCGGTTGAACTCACGACGCCGATCAGGATTCCCTTTGGAAAAATCCCTCCCAGGCCGGAAGTGAAAACCTGCTCGTTTTTCTTCACCTCCGCGGAACGATCCACGAATGTCATCCGGCATTGCGGCGTCCCGCCGCCGGCCAGGGCGTTGCCCTGCACGATGCCGAACTTGCTGCTTTTCTCCAACCAGGCGGAGACCTTACAGTTTTCATCCACCACCAGGAGGATGCGCGCGCTGTTCGGCGTCACCTCGATGGTTTTTCCGACAAGCCCTTCGACCGTGAGCACCGGCATGTCGCGCGTGATGCCGTCCAGCGAGCCGCGATCCACCTGCACCGTGTTCCACCAGTTGGAGGGATCGCGTCCGATCACGCGCGCGGAGATCAGCTTCAACTCGCTGCGATCCTTGAAATCGAGCATGGCCCGGAAGTTGTGATTTTCGCGTTCGAGTTCCGCGACCTGTGTGACGCGGGCGGAAAGCTCGCTGAGATCCTTGCGCAGTTTGGTGTTCTCCGCCTGGAGATCATAATATCCCTTGAAGCGGTGGGACAGGAGCCGCACGCTCCCCTGGATGCGGCTGGAAAAGACAAGGAAAGGAACAAATCCGTCGCTGAGATCCTCCTTGAACCGCTCCGCGAGGGGAAATCGGAAAAGGGTGAGAATCGACAGCACGACCAGGAGGCCGAGCACTGCTAAAAGCGAACGTTGACGCACGTGTTATCTTCCGGACCGGCGCTGTTCGTTGTCCGCGACTTTTTTCAGAAAATTCAATTCGCTGAGCACGATGCCCGTGCCCATCACCACCGCGCTCAAGGGATCATCGGCCACGTGGACCGGCAGGCCGGTTTCCTCGGCCAGCAGTTTGTCGAGTCCGCGCAAAAGCGCCCCGCCTCCGGCGAGCACGATGCCGCGATCCACCAGATCGGCGGACAATTCAGGCGGACATCGTTCGAGCGTGTAACGCACGGTTTCCACGATGGTGTTGATAGGCTCCTGAATGGCCTCGCGAACTTCCTGCGAAGTGATGGTCAAAGTCTTGGGCAACCCCGCGACCAGGTCGCGTCCTTTAACTTCCATGGTTGTTTCTTGTTCGAGCGGATATGCCGAGCCGATCTTGATCTTGATCTCCTCGGCCGTCCGCTCTCCGATCATCAAATTATAAACCCGCTTCATGTACTGAACGATGGCCTCGTCCAGTTCGTCTCCCGCCACGCGCACGCTGCGGCAAAACACGATGCCGGCCAGTGAAATGATGGCCACTTCCGTGGTGCCGCCGCCCATGTCAATGATCATGTTGCCGGCCGGCTCCTGAACGGGCAATCCCACTCCGATGGCCGACGCCATCGGTTCCTCGATCAGGAAAACCTCGCGCGCGCCGGCGTGCGTGGCGCTGTCTTTCACGGCGCGTTTCTCCACCTCGGTGATCCCGCTGGGAACCGCCACCACAATCCGCGGACTGATCATGTTCCGACGATTGTGCACTTTTTGGATGAAATACCGCAGCATCGCCTCGGTAACCTCGAAATCGGCGATCACACCGTCCTTCAGCGGACGGATGGCGATGATGTTGCCCGGCGTGCGTCCGAGCATCCGCTTGGCCTCGCTCCCAACCGCCAGCACATCGTTGGTGCCGGCTTGGACCGCCACCACCGATGGTTCTCTCAGGACCACCCCCTTGTCCCGCACATAAACCAACGTGTTGGCGGTCCCGAGATCGATCCCGATATCGTTTGAAAACAGGCCGAAAAACTTTCCGAACATGAGTAAAAAACGTAGAGGCCATCCGCCCACAACCAAAATGAAAATCATTGGCGGCAAGGCGCTTGGAACTCGCTTGGTGAAAAACTTGATGGCCAACTTATCCCGGCTTGCGACAGAGGTCAAGCCACAAATCCTTTGAAATTTCCCGCAAGGTTTTGGGTTGTGAAAACGTTTAATCCAAACGATAAAGCATCATGTTGAGGCGGGTGGCGGAATCCGTTTGAATGGCGTCCAACTTGATTCCCGGGACCGGGTGCGATTGAAAAACCTTCGTGAATGCCTGGTAAAGCAACGATGCCTGTAATTCCTCGATTGAAAGACGGGAGACATGCGCCTCCAAACCGCCGGAACAATAACTCTGAACCCCGGAGGTGCCGTCCGGGAGGCGCGTCCACGCTTCCCGATAATCATGGCTGGTCAGGAGAAGATGGGTTACGCCGCGCCCCCGGAGTTGCCGCACGGCTTCATCCGCCGGCAACGTCAGGATTTTCATCCATTCAGAGTTCGCCTCCAGGTAATGCATGTCCGCGGCTGTCGGCGCGCCGGTGACCACCTGGACGAGAAATCCGTACGATGGATTGCAAAGCGTCAGTTTCCTTGGGACTGGATCATCACGAATGCGCGACAGAAGGCTGACCAGACTGCCCGGACAATAGCACGTGAATCCGCGCCAGATCGCGATGACGAGAAGGGCCGCGACGATGCACCCTCCGGTTAAGCTCACAAGCGCCGGCCGACTGCCTGGCGGGTCTCGCCTGGATTTATCATCGCCTGGGGGCAGGGCAATCCTGCCACAGGCGAATCTTGATTCTGCATCAGGACGTTGAGGGAGGCGGGCAAACATCCAACACAGGAGAAACGCCATTCCGAGTTCGGCGAGGAAAACGAACCGCATGGCATGGGTGGCGAAGGCGAACGGGATCAGGCACAGTCCGACCTCGAAGAAACGTCCATGCCGCCATGCAAACGCAATCAGGGCGATGAGAGCGAATCCAACCCAGGAATAGGCGCCGAGGAACTGATGCCAGTTGAACGGCATCAAATCCCCGGCGCACAAGGCGCGTTGTGCTGCGAGATCGATTCCCCGCGCCGATCTGGCGAGCGGCGCAAGTCCTTTTTCCAGCAGTCCACCCAGAAAAATGATTGCGAAGACATAACCGCCGAGGCAGACACTGGCGGTCCGCCAATGTGCAGCGGATGCTTCCGGAGCTTGCCGGCGCCATCTGGCCAATCCCGGCACGAGGCTTGCAAGCAGCACCCAGATGTCGGGTCCGATCGCCGTCCCTACCGCAATGAGCAACACGCCTGCCATGCCGTAAAATGCGCGCAATTTCAAAGTTGCCGTTCGCAGCCAGCGATGCGCCAGCAGCATCATGCCGAGCATGATGGGCAGGCCCGCTTGTTGATGGTAAAAGGAACTGCTGCAAAAGAGGAAGCTCGACGGCATGCATGCATAAGCCGCCGACGCCCACAGCGCCGCCCGTTGATCGTGGTAAATGCAGCGGAAGACGCGAACCAACAGCCATAGGGTGAGCAGATGCAGCGCGATGGAGAGGGTTGCAAGCGTGTGAAAGATCGTCTCGACCGGCAGGTTGCGCAACAGGGGCAGCGCCCACTGGAGCGGGTCCCCCCAGAACAGAGAAAAACGGCCTTTCGCGACGCCGCTGAAAAACCAGATGTCACCGCCCGCCGTGGAGAGAGGACCGTAGGTTCTGGCGTACAGAAAATTGCCGGCCAGCCTCAAGACAGCGACAAACGCCAACAAGGCGAGGGCGGGCCAAAGCGACATTCCACCCGGTCTGGTCGGCTCGGAATCAGAGATGGCAGCCATGTGTCGAAGGGGCGGGATGCGCGCGTCCCCGACCCCGATCTATTCCAGCTTCAATCTCATCAGCAACTCGGCATTGGAACTTGTCGCCTCGAGCTGTTCGATGAGTTTTTCCATGGCCTCAAGCGGCGGATGCTCGGAAAGCTGGCGGCGCAACGCCTGGATGCGGATCATCTCATCGGGATGATAAAGCAGATCCTCGCGGCGCGTGCCGCTTTTCTCAATGTGAATCGCGGGATAAATCCTTCTCTCCTGCAAGTCCCGGCTCAGATAGACCTCCATGTTGCCCGTTCCCTTGAATTCCTCGAAGATCAAATCGTCCATCCGACTGCCCGTTTCCACCAGGACGGTGCCGATGATCGTCAGACTGCCGCCGTTTTCGATGTTGCGCGCGGAACTGAAAAATTTGCGGGGATTGACCAGCGCCGACGCTTCAATGCCGCCGGACATCAATTTTCCGCGCGATGATGTCAAGGCATTGCAGGCGCGGGACATTCGCGTGAGCGAATCGAGGAGCAGCGCCACATGCCGCCCGTTTTCAAGCATTCGATGCGCTTTTTCGATGACCAGGTCCGCCACATGCACATGACGCTCCGGGGTTTCATCGAAAGTGCTGCTGATGACCTCGCCCCTTTGCACGATCCGTCGCATGCTATGGACCTCTTCAGGACGCTCATCGAGCAAAAGCACAATGATATCCACGTCGGGATCATTGACTCCGATGCTCCCGGCGATTTGTTGCAGAAGGATCGTCTTGCCTGCGCGCGGCGGGGCGACCAGCAAACACCGCTGTCCCCGGCCAAGAGGCGCCAGAAGATCGAGCGCGCGCATGCTGATCGAATCGGCGCCGTTCTCCAGCACCAGCCGTTTCTGCGGATAAAACGGCGTCAGTTCGTCGTACGCTTTCCGGCTCTGGAGTTTCTCCGGAGACTCATTCCAGATCAGGTCCACGTGCAACAGGGTGTGGTAGCGCCTTCGGCCCGATGGGGAACGCGAAATACCGGTGACCAGATCGCCGGGCTGCAGCCTGAAACGTCGCGCCAAATGCGGTGAAACAAAAACGTCCTCCGATTGAGGCTGATAGTTCGCCTGGGGCAGACGCAAAAATCCGGCGCCGCCCCGTCCAACATCAAAAACGCCATCCGCGAGCTTGAAACCTTGTTTTTCGGCGTTCGCCTGCAAAAGGGCGCGCAGAATCTCGTCCGTGTTTTTGGATTTGAGGGGCAGCCCCATCTCCAGGACCCGCTCCTGAAGCGCCTTTGCTGAAAGTTGTCTCAATTCAGCAATGTTCAGGGTCTCCGGCGGCGGTCCTGCTGAATCATCATCCCGGTTCCTGAATCGCCGCCATCGTCCTCGAAAACGTCGCTCCCTTCCGTTGGCGGGCGACCCCGAGGCGGATTCGGCAGAAACCGTTTGCGAAGTCGGCGAAGGGGCGGGTGAAATGGGGGTGTCTTCCATCATCGTGCTGATTCCTGGATGCGATCTTTGTGAAGCGAACCGTCGGCATGTTCATGCTGCGGCTCGAAGCGCGCTCTTTTGTTGCGGTGGCCGAAAACCATCGTTCGCGCGCGTCCCGTTGTGACGGGACGAATGTGGGAACTGCCACGCTCATAAACGTCCGCCTTCACGGATGCAACTCAATTTTCCAACTTCGTGGCTTGCGAATAGGCGTTGAGAACAGGTGTCCCGCTGCCGATTCATGCGAACTCCGTCGCAAGGATGAACCGAGAAACCGAATTCTGCTGGCGGACTCAGACGCGCAGAGATTGGGCAATGCCGCCTATGGCGCACACCGGGCAACATCCTGATGGTTATGGAATCCAACATGGGGGAATTAGCTTTTCCCCAGTCAGATCATTTCAGAATTTCCGGGCGTCGGCGGACCATGGTGTCGTCCTTCAGCGAGACAAGCCATTGAGCCACCGTGCGCGTCTGCCCCGGTAACGTCAGATCGGGACGAATGTCGCAGAGCGGCTGAAGCACGAATCGCCGCTCCAGCATGCGGGGATGCGGCAGGATCAGTTCGGGAGTTTGAAGGATCAGATCGCCGGCGTAGAGCAGGTCCAGGTCCAGCGGGCGGGGAGCGTTCCGCGCGTACGTAGCGGGGCGCCCGCGTTGCCGTTCGAATTCGCGCATTCGTCGGAGCAGATCCACGGGATCACGGTCGCTGACGATTTCGCACACCGCGTTCAGGAAAGCGGGGGTGTCCGGCGCGCATCCAACGGGGTCGGTTTCGTAAACGCCGGAGCATTTCACCGGACCGTCCGATTGCTTTTCGATCCAGAGAAGAGCCGAGCGCAGGTGATCCAGACGATCACCCTGATTGGAACCCAGCCCGATGCCGACCCGAAGCGCGGATGTCATTCGGGACGATGTGACACCTGCAACCCCAGGACATCGCCCATGTCGTAAAGACCAGGTTGTGCGGTGGCAGCCCATTTCGCGGCAAGAAGCGCGCCTTTGGCAAAGACATCGCGCGAGTTCGCCTTGTGCGTCACTTCCAGGATCTCGCCCTCTCCCGCGAAGATCACGGTATGTTCGCCCACGAAATCGCCGCCGCGGACCGAGTGGATTCCGATCTGATCAGCCGACCGTTCGCCAAGATCGCCGAAGCGCCCGTGTTTGACCATTTTGGAGACCTGCAATCCCTTGACCTCGGCCACCACTTCCGCGAGGCGGCTCGCGGTGCCGCTGGGCGCATCCTTCCGGTGACGATGATGTTTCTCGATGATCTCGACGTCGAATCCCTCCTTGAGCACCGAAGCGATGATCTGGGTGATCGTGAAAAGGAGATTGACGCCCACGCTCATGTTGGGCGTCATCACGATGGGCACCGTCTTCGAGGCGCTGGCGATGATGTTGCGTTCCGCGTAAGTGAAGCCGGTCGTGCCGACGATGAGGGGACAACCAATCTCGGCTGCGGTTTGGGCGAACTTGGGCGTGGCGGCGTGCGATGTGAAATCAACAATCACCATTCCTGCTTGCAGATGTTCGCGCAAATCCTGTCCTGTTTCGACAACTCCCGCCATTTCGATTTCCGAATCTTGTTGCGCGCAGTTGAGGATGCTTTGAACCATTCGGCCTTTGGACCCTGTGACAAGTATTTTTGTGCTCATGGAATTTCCTCCGAAAAACATTTCATCGTCCCAGTGGGATGGCCGCATCTTTGGGCAGGAACGATTCAAACCGTTGTTTGTCGATCGCTTTCATGTACGCTTCCACAGGCGTGACCGTTTCTTCCTTGAGATATTTCATGATGGAATCGTCCATGAGTTGCATGCCCTCGCCTTTCCCGCTCACCAGGACATCAAGCAGCTTTTCCGTCTTGCCCTCGCGGATGATGGATGAAACCGCCGAGGTGGAAACGAGGATTTCATTCACCGCAAGACGCCCCTTGCCGTCGGCCTTCTTCATGAGAAGCTGGGCGACAACGCCCCGCAATGAGGCCGCGAGCATCGTGCGAACCTGCGGCTGCTGTTCGGCGGGAAAGACGTCAATGATCCGATCCACCGTCTTGCGCGCATTGTTGGTGTGCAACGTGCCAAAGACCAGCATGCCCGTTTCAGCAGCGGTCAGGGCGAGCGCGATGGTCTCCAGGTCGCGCATCTCGCCCACCAGCACCACGTCGGCGTCCTCGCGCAACGCGGCTTTGAGTCCCTGCTGAAACGAGGGGGTATCCACATGCACCTCGCGTTGCGTGATGATGCTCAACTTGTTTTGATGCACAAACTCGATCGGCTCCTCGATGGTGACGATATGCTTGGCGAAATTGACGTTCATGTAATCCATCAAGGCCGCGAGTGTGGTTGATTTGCCGCTTCCCGTGGGGCCCGTCACCAACACGATCCCCGCGCGCATACGCCCGAAGTTTTTGATCACGGTCGGCACGCCGAGCTGCTCAAGGCTGAGAATCTTGGTCGGGATGAGACGAAACACCGCCCCGACGCCATGAACATGCTTCATGTAATTGGACCGGAATCGGGAGTGGGCGTCCATCTGATAAGCGAAGTCCAGGTCGCCGCGTTCCATGAATGCCTTCCAGCGGTCAGGTCCCGCCGCCTCGGCGAGAATCTCGGAAATTTCGTCGTGCTCCAGCACACGGTCAATGATCGGTTCGATGTCGCCGTGAACGCGCGCCTTGGGCGGCTGCCCCTCGTGCAGATGGAGATCGGAAGCTCCCTTGCCGACCATGATCTGGAACAACTGGTCAATCTTTGCCATGGCTCAGGGGGAACGGCCGGTTGCAGAAACGTCCGGGATCCTGGTTCGGTTCATTGCTGGAGATATTGTTTGAAAAGCGATTTCTGCTCGCTGCGATCATAGGCGTCCTGCGGCGAAATGATTCCCTCATCGAGCAATTCCAGAAGCGCGTCGTCCATCAGTTTGCACCCGAGTTTTTTTCCCGTTTGCATGATGCCGGGGAGCATGAACGTCTTGCCGTCGCGGATCATCGCGCCCGCGGCGGGCGAATTGATCAGCACCTCCAAGGCCAGCACGCGCCCCTGACCGTCCACGCGCGGCGCCAGTTGCTGGCTGATGATGCCGCGAAGCGAGCCGGACACCATGGTGCGGATCTGCGCCTGCTGTTCGGTCGGAAAAACGTCCAGGATCCGGTCCAACGTGCGCGCCGCACTGCTGGTGTGCAACGTTCCGAAAACCAGGTGGCCGGTCTCGGACGCGGTGATGGCCAGCGATATTGTTTCCAGATCGCGCATCTCCCCCACCATGATGACGTCCGGGTCCTCCCGCAACGCGGCGCGCAATGCCGCGCCGAAAGACTGGGTGTGCGTGTGCACCTCGCGTTGTGTGACCTGGCACCCCTTGGGGACAAAGACATATTCAATCGGATCTTCCAGCGTGATGATGTGATCGTGACGATCCCGGTTCACCTCCTCGACAAAGGCGGCCAACGTGGTGGACTTGCCGCTTCCC
>JACQHZ010000219.1 GCA_016198745.1 Verrucomicrobiota bacterium | reverse complement strand
CCGTGTATGTGGAGCATCCCGCCTATCTCTGGGGCAGCCGGCGCATGCGGATGGCCGAGTCCCGGGATGACCAAGAGCCATTTGTCAACGCCAGCCACCATCTGTACCGGATCTTTCCGCCCTCGGTTTACGCCCAAAGCCATCCCGAGTATTACGCCATGCGCGGCGGGAAACGAATGAGCGGACTGACCAATCCAGACACCAACTGGAACCTGTGCTTTTCCAATACGGAGGTGATCGAGGTTGCAGCAAAATCCGCGCTGGCCGCCTTTCGCGCCCACCGGTTCAATCAATCCTTCTCGCTGGGCATCAACGACACGGGTGTCTTCTGTGAATGCCCGAAATGCCAGGATCTCCAACCCAAGCGGACCTTCCGAGGTCCCCCGGTCAACTCCGATGCTTACTTCCACTTTGTAAACGAGGTGGCCAGACGCGTGGCAACGGAATTTCCCGACCGATACATCGGCTGTATTGCCTACAGCAGCGTGATGGCGCCGCCGCTCGCTCCCGTTGAAAAGAACGTTCACGTCGTGATCGGAAATGACATTTCGGAATACTACGACAAGGATTATCAGAAAGCCGACGAAGAGCTGGTCGGTAGTTGGGAAAAGAAAGGGGTTACGCTCGGACAGTACACTTACCTCGGCCTGGGGAAACTCGTGCCGGCGTACTTTCCTCATCTCGTGGATCAGGAGATGAAGGACAAGCACAAACGCGGTTTCAAGAGCGTCCGCTCCGAGGTCTATCCGGGCTGGCCGTGGAACGGTCCCATGGCTTACGTAACCGCGCGATTATGGTGGGACGTCAACCTCAACGTGGACGATCTGTTGACGGACTATTTTTCAACTCTCTACGGCAAGGCCGCCGAGCCTATGCGCAAGCTGTATGCGCTCTTTGAAGAAATCCACCTGCGTCCCCGCCGGGGAGGATTCCTTTACGAACACTACCAGTTCAGACAGTTTCGGCCGTACACGGGAGCAGACGTGGCAACGATGCGGCTGAACTTGTCCCAGGCGCACCGGGCGGTCCCGGAAGGCGAGGCCGCTCAACGCGTTGCCTACGTGAGCAACGGGTTGCAGGTGTTCTTGAATATGTTGGAGGGGATGAGCATCGCGCAGAACGCCAAGCCGACCGGCGAGTTTACCGATGTCTCCGCCTGCCGACGGCTGGAAGAGATTGAACATCTCAATAATCTCATGAACAACCACGACGCACTCTATCGCGAAACGATCACGAGCGATGCGTTTCAATCCGACCGATACACGCGGGATACCTGTACCGGGCTCCGCCAGGAGTGGAAGACGTTTCTGTCGGCCGCGATCGTGGATTCATTGGTGGACTTGCACCGGTGGAGTACGGTGTCCGCGATGAATCCGGAGGTCAAAGCGAGAATTCAAAGCGCAATAGTGAACTTCACCGCCGACCATTGCCGTAAGGCCATGTTCCAAATCAAGTCGGGGATTGCCAGGTTTGGTCCGAACCTCGTTCGGAATCCTGGATTTGAGGAGGTCGAGACGAATGCGTCCCACGCCCAGGGACCGGAATGGCTGCCCGCACAAGCGGACGGCTGGGCCTTGTGGCGGGCGTGCCACGATAAGGGCAGTTTCAATGTTGCGGAGAAGGAGAAGCATTCCGGAAACCGCTCCGGCCGTATCAAAGGCGTTGGGGCGGGCTGCTACCTCTCCACCGTGCCCAAGGTCAAGGAAGGCGAATTGTATTACCTGACTGCCTATGCCAAGAGCCTGGCAAAGAGCGAGGCGATGGAAAACAAGACGACGCTGGCAATTGAGGTCCGCTGGTTCGACGAAAAGGGGAAGTGGTGGGATGCTCCCGCACCCTATCGAACTGAATCGAGGAATTACGGCGAGTGGGTCAAGATGGAAACGATCGCCCTTGTTCCGGCGGGCGCTGGTTCCGCGGTCATCTTCCTTGCCGTGAATGATCTGGAGGATGAGCAGGAGATCTTCTTTGACGATGTGTCCTTCCGGAAGATCGAGACGGAAAAGGCCGCGGAGGACCGGTAGACGTTGGCCGTTGCCGCGAGAATTTAACCAGAACAATGCCATGATCAACCTGGAAGAGCGTGCCCGCCAGTTTGAAACGACCGTCGAGACCCGTCTTGTGGATGGGGACGGGCTGCTGCTGAGCGGTGTTCACATCGTCACCATGCAGCCTTTCCCCAGTGGATTCTTCGACGCCACCAAGGACTATTATCGGTATCCCGGCGCGCGCTTCGACGATTTCACAGACTTCCTCAGTTACGAAAACGTCGGGATGGTGACTGGCGCCTATCTGTGCGCGCAACTTTGGAGATACCGCGCCACCAAGGACCCGGCGGCCATCGAGAAAGCCTACCGCTGTTTCGTCGCGCTCAAACACCTCTTCGACCGATGCCAGTCGATTGCTGAAGGCTTTTTCTGTAAATGCTACGGTCGCAAGATCACCGACCAGCTTTCCAGCGACCAGTACCTCTATGCGCTCTGCGGCCTGGATGCGTTCAGCCACTTTGCCCCGCCGCCGGTCAGACAGGCGTGCGCGGAGATCATCGGCAAAATGGCGGCGTTCTGGATCCGCAAGGACTATACGTATCCCTACTTCGGACATCCCTTGAAGTGGCCGCTCGAACGGTTCCCCGTGTTCGCGTGGCTGGCCTATCAGCACACCGGCCAGCAAAGTTTCCTGACGGAATTCAACCGGTTATGCGCGCTGCCGGATGTGCGGGTAAATCTGCCTTTCGCGGTTCAGGACTGGGCAGGCATCTTGAAGACTGAAAAGGAGCGCGAAGCCGTCTGGGACTATGAGAAACGGACGGGCTTGCGTGTGCTCTGGGTTGTGCCGGAGGTCGCGGAATCCGGGTTGCTCTCCCTGGAAGCCCTGCTGGAGTACAATGCGCCGCACCGCGACCTGTGGCGGCAAAAAGCCTGGAGCCTCTACGACCTGGGACGCCGCTGGATCGGCGCAGACGGGTTGGCTCTGGCGCCGCATGCCTATGATCCCAGGACCGGCCGTCTCACGGAAATCCGCCAAGTGATCCATCCCGGCGATCGCCCGGAGTGGAAGTTCGACAACCACCGGGGTTGGCTTCGCTCCGGGATGTGGTCGGCCATGTTTGCCCGCGCCGCAGTGGGCATCGCCGCCTACCACCCGGCTTCGGACGCGCTGAAAGTCGCCGGCCACATCCTGTTGAATCTGGATCACCACAAGCTGCGTTGGTTCGTCGATGTCGACGGCCAACAGTTGCCACTGGACATGGCGTGGACCGGCCAAGTCTTCAGCACCGACGCGGTGACGCATTGGCTCTGGGCCTATTGGGAAGGCCGGGCGAAATACGGAGCGGATTGGGTCGAACGGCACGGTCCCGCCTTGTCTGACGTGGCGCTCAGAAACGAGTGACCCGGTGATGGTGGTCACAGGCGCCTGTAGTGGTCCAGCAACTCTTGGGCGGCAGATTTTGGCGATGGCTTCCAGAAAGAGCGCGGGATTTTTCGGCCTTTGGGGCGCGCATTGGCGCGGCGGGCGAACCACGTCGTCTGATGGGCGCGCAAGAAGTTTTTGAGAGAAACTCTGCGGCGTGTCTGCTGCGCTCGGCGGCCCGCTTCCCCAATGGCGATCAGCTCGATCATCGCCGGGTAGTCGCGCGGCGGACGGCGGGTTTCGATCATTCGCTTGAATAACGGTCTCGATCTGCAATCGTCGGCTGACGCAGCCGAACTTGGAGGAATTTGATCTCGTAGGGAGACAACTCCACAGAAACGACTGCGCCACTCGGAGACAACGAAACACGTTTTTCTTGGAGGAAATCTGCAAACGCCTCCGCTTGCTCCACTGATTTTGAAAATCTCATCTTAGGGGAGAAATCACCCTGGGCAGGGTGATTAGGGAATTTGGCGCTGAATCCGAGCCATCATCATTCTGCAAAGATTTCGGAAAAAAGGACCGGGCGAGTTTCCATCGGGTCGTAAGAACAAGTCACGATGAAGATGTCCTCGGTTTTCGTTCGACTCGGCGGGTAATTCACCTGAACGTAGGTGTATCCTCGGGCGCGGTAGCATACGTACCCATCCATGGCAGACTCGCCTAACGGGTGCCCGTTCAAACGGAGTTCCGTGATTTTGGCGTTGCGGAACGGCAAGCGCAACCGCATGGACAGACCGTGTTGAATCGGAGCAGGCGCGCCGTCACCGCTGCCGCGCATCACCGCCAGGTCATTCGGAGCTTGCACACGATTATGGGGAGGCAGGTCGGCCGCGAACTCGCGCAATGCCTGGACGTTGAAACGCGAGTCACGACCAGCCTTTTCCAGTAACTGATCCAAAGCCCCGCCCGCCGATCCCATTCCTGGATTGAAGTGAGCGCTGCGGCGAACCCCTTTCGGCGGCGGCCCTTCACTCTTGACGGGCAACCAGTATTGCGCGGCGGCAGGATTGGTTGCGGTCACATGCAGCGCCCTGCCCGGAGCGACCGGGTTATTGGATGCATGCGTCATTTGCGACCGGTAATTCCAGAGTTCCGCGCGACTGCGCCGGCGATTCTCTGCCGTGTCACCGTAGGCGACCAACAGGTCCATGACATTGCGCATCATGACCCGGGTCGGGTAGCCGGGATAGAACTCGCCGGGCCAGATTTCATTGCCGATTTCAAGCAACCGCCGATGGCGAATAAATCCATTGCGCGCCCAACTGACCTCTGAGGCCAGCGTAAGCGTGTGAAAGCGATGATAAGCATAGGTCGCAGCGAAAAATCGCGGCCGCCCGCGCCAAAGTTTATTCGCGATGGGCTCGAGTTCGGGCCCCCAAAACAATTCTTCCGAATCCTCCTCGCCCAAGTCGCACGGAAAACCTTCCTGGAGCGCCGCTTCGTCCATGAGGCAGGTAATGCGGCGATGATACGGACGCAGCGCGAGGTTGGAGAACGCAAAGCCTGAACTCTCAATCATGGCAAAATCTGCATGCGTGTACAGGAGGCCATGCCAGTCGGCATGCACTTCAGGCTGATACTCTTCCATGACTTGCTGCACCGCGACTCCTTCGGGGTTATTGGGAGGATCGGGAGGACCGGCGGGACTCCACCCCGAGTATTGCTCCTTTCCTGCGGCGTTGAAAAACGGGTCTTTCACCGCGTCGGGGACATATCCATCGGGGTTTGGCACCGGCATAAAGACAAGGATCTGCTTGCGCAGAATGTCCCGCGCCTTGGGATCGGACGCCAACAGCCATTTCATCAGATAGAGCATGCCGACCGTTCCGGATTGCTCCAAACCCGAATGCAGCGCGGTCATCAACGCGACCTCCTTGTGCTGATCGTCCGCCTCAGGATCGGTGATGCGGATCGCCAACAGCGGTCGTCCCTGGAGAGACTTTCCATACGCTTTCACGCGAACGAGCTTTGGAAATTGTTTCCGCCACGACTCGATGCGCGCATAGACTTGATCGAGCGAAGGTCCCCGCAACGGCGGATAACGGGTGCTGACCGGTTGTTTGTCTGTACAACTCATTTCATGAATCCGGAGGGCGATGCTCCGTCGTCGCCGCCTTTGTGCATTGTCCTCCCTATGGCGCTGACGGAGCAGCGCCCTCCGCGAAAGACGGGATTTATGAGATGCGTTCTAGGTTGCTTCATGGCTTCCTTCCCAGCACTTCTTTGAGCGCGACCCTTTTGCCGGTTTTTTGTGCGAGCCGAGCCGCCTGCGCAATCGCGATGCCTTCAAGCATTTCGTCATGCGAAGCCTGCGGCCGGCGTGTTCTGACCATCCGCTTGATTCGCCGCAAAATCTCCGCGGCCGACCATGGATGTTGGAAATCGCCGATTCCTTCCGAATGAACGGCGCCTTTGCGGCTGTAGGCGCTCGCGTACAGGCTCCCGTGCCAGCCACCGCCCGATTCGTTGTTCAGCATCACGCCGGCTTTGGGTCTGTCCGGCTTGCCGCCATAATCGAGGAGCACGTGCGCCATTGCGACCGGTCCCATGAAATACTTCACCGTCGGCCCCGTGCAATAAACCGCTTCAACGCCCGAACCAAATACGTGTTGCGCCAGGCTGATGGTATGAATTTGTCCGCCGAGACCTTCGTTGCAGCCCCTCACCGTGCCAAACTCGACGGGCGCAATCTCCGCCAGGCGATTGCGGAACCGCGCCGCATGCGGACTGACTCGCAACATGGACAGCGACATCACGGGCGCGCGATGCTTCCGCGCCAGCCGCAGGATTCTTTTCGCATCTGCGACATGGTAAGCGAACGGTTTATCAATGAACGTCGGCACGCCTTTCTTCAGGCCCGGCGCAGCCAGCCGCAGGTGGTCTTTGCCTTCGCCCGTACAGTCGGCGATAAAAACCAGGTCCACGTCGTCGCTGGCTTCCTCGAGCGTCTTGCAGATTTTCGGCGTGCCGTAGAACACTTCGCAAAAGTTCCGGGCCACGTCATCATCAAGGTCGTCCCACACCTTGGCGATCTCGAACCCGCTCACGGTGGGCGCCATGATCCGTTTGGCGTCGCAGTAGTGCGTGTAAAAATAAAAGTAGCAGGCGCCGAGTTGCCAGCCGCGTTTCACCTTGACCTGCCCGCAGCCTGGCAGGCGGGTGTCGCGTCCCGCGATCGGATCGCGCAGCAGCAGCGGATCGTGCTTTTGCATCAGCGGCGCGTAGTACATCGCGTGCGTATCGAGCCGAATCATGCCGACGCGAATGGGTTTCTTCATGGCGCTGGATCATATCAAACTCACGGTGTTCTTTCCAGTGGCAATGTGAAAATGAATGCGCCATGCTGGCCGGATGGGACGGTTCTTCAACATCGCGGGGCCATGCATTCCCACCCTCCACTACATGCTGCCGCCGGAAGATCGGTGCCGCGGCATGGATGCCTTGATCGAACAAGGACTCTATTTTGTCATTCACGCGGCGCGCCAGTCGGGCAAGACCACCTTGCTGCAATCGGCGGTCCATGCGTTGAACAAGGAAGGACGACGCCTTGCCGTGTATTGCTCCTTGGAGACGTTGCGGACCGTTAAAGAACAGAAGGAAGCCATCCCGGCAATCATTGGCAAATTGGAGGAGGAAGCGCGCCTGACGCCCGGCCTGGAATCGCTGGCTTGGCTGGATGGGGTTGACCTGACCCGAACGACCAACGCGCTCAACGCCGCCTTGCGGCGGTTGGCGGCGCTGGCGCCAAAACCGGTGGTGCTTTTTTTCGACGAGGCGGATTGTTTGGCCGAGGAGCCGCTCTTGAGTTTTCTGGCACAATTGCGGGATGGCTACGTTAACCGCAGCCGGGCGCCCTTCATTCACACGTTGGGTCTGGTGGGCATGCGCAACATCCGCTTGCCTGCGCGGTGCGCGCAAGCAGGCGACTACAAAGTCAAGGTGCGCGAAGATTCTCAAACACTCGGCGGCGTCAGCCCCTTCAATGTGGTGACCGAGGCCTTGACGCTGCGGAATTTCACGGAGGCAGAGATCGCGGAACTCTATGGCCAGCACACGGCGGAAACGGGGCAGGTATTCGAGCCGCTGGCGGTGGCGCGGGTTGGCGAGCAGACCGGCGGGCAACCGTGGTTGGTCAATGCGATTGCCCGGGAATGCGTCGAAAAATTACTCGGCCGGGCCTTCACCCAACCGGTAACCACGGCGCTGGTGGACCAGGCGATTGAGAACATCATCTTACGGCGCGACACGCACATTGACAGCCTGCTGGAACGGCTCAAGGAATCGCGGGTGCGCCGCGTGATCGAGCCAGTCCTGGTAGGGGACATCCGCGCGTTCTCGCCCGCGGACGACGATTACCGCTATGTGGTTGACCTCGGTTTGCTCACGGAGGGACCGGCGGGACTGCGAGCGGCCAATCCGATCTACGGCGAGGTGCTGGTGCGCACACTGAGCTGGCAGGCCCAGCTGCGGATGGACGACATGCGGTTAAACACGCCGCGCTCGGCGTATGAACGCGGCGGTGGGTTGGACTTGCGACGGCTGTTGGGCGATTTCCAGCAGTTCTGGCGCGAGAACGCGGAGATGATGGGTGACTCGACGGAATATGTGGAAGCCGTGCCCCACTTGGTGTTGCAAGCGTTTCTGCAACGCGTGGTCAACGGTGGGGGGCGCATTCACCGCGAGTTCGCCCTGGGTCGGCAGCGGATGGACCTGCTGATCGAGTACAGCGCCGAGCGGTACCCGGTGGAGATCAAGCTTTGGCGAAGCGAGAAAACGCTGGCGGAGGGCCTCGCCCAACTGGTCGAGTACGTCGAACGGGTCGGACGTCTGGAAGGCTGGCTCGTGATCTTCGACCGCCGTCCGGAACGCCCATGGGACAAGCGCATCTACTGGCGGGAGGAAACGCGCGGCAACCGGACGCTGCACGTTGTCGGCTGTTGATGGCGCTTGGCCGCCTATCCCGCGCGCGGGCGCTCCTCCCCGGTCAATGTAGGCGCCGTCGCCTGACGGCGACCGGGCGCCAGGGGAATCCCTCATCCCGGTCGCCCGTTACCAACCAGGCGCCTTTTCGGAGCTTGCTTGGAAACGATGTTTTTGTTAAACAATCGCCAACAAGGAGGGAATCGCCAAAGGAACAGAACCACACAAAACTTTTTCGCGTAGCTTCGGCTGCTGTCCGAATCGAAACTGAGAATTTCACATTGAAGGACGGCGCTTGATGTACGCCCCGGCTGGGGCGTATTGAAAGCGTTCCTTCAAGGGCATCTCAGTGCCTGATTCGGGACGTAAGTAAGTACGTCCCATTTTTTTGTCCGCGCAAGCGGGCAAAACAGGCACGGGAACCTTGGAGGAAACAACTGCTCCCAAGGACTCCGATATGGATGTCGGAGCAGACACGGCTGAATCGCGCGCACCGGAACCATGACTGACATAAATTTAGCTCGTCAGCAGAATTTGTGGGTACTCAGCATATCCCAGCGCAGCGCAACTGCTTGACGCTGAGGTGGTTGCGGGCTGCGATGGCGCCAGTTCAGCCAGTAATCACATCGAAACGGACGTATTT
>JACQHZ010000238.1 GCA_016198745.1 Verrucomicrobiota bacterium | reverse complement strand
GTGCGAAGGGCTCAACCAAACCCAAACGCTCTTTCCGGGGTCGAAATTGCGCCTGCGCTACGCCATCCGGGAGCCGTCGTGAGGTAAAAAGCGGACATTTTTGGATGGCACTATGTCAGGAGTTCTGGCTTTTGCCAAGCGCCTGACGCAGGGCCAACGCCGCAATTGCAGGATTCGACGTGGTAGCATGGGCGCTCCCCGGCCCCGAACCAACCAACATTCTCACGACGGTTGTTGCGGGTGGCTGAGCACAAGGTGGAAGCATCGATCCTGGCTTTTCAAAAGCAAGTGCGCGGTTCAACTCCCCAGCAAGAAGACCGGTGCCGCGTCAGAAAACGCCAGGCCGTTTGGCTCTTGGCCGTGTTCCGCCGCCTCAGCATCAGCCTCTTTTGTGAATGGCGGGCGCGCAATCCAGAAAAGAAGCGCCTCTGCCTCCCCGATTTCCACGACGCCCTGTCCTTGGAAAATCAGCGCCGGGGCTTCCTCCTGGCCACATCCGCCAAACCATCCCTCCGCTACGCTTCATGAATGAACCCTGGACCGCAACGGGCGCATTGCAGTTCTGCCGGGATTTCCCTCACGACGACGGGTAGGCATCCTTTGATCGCCGTTGCCACTCTGTCAATGGGAAAAACCCCGGCAGAACTGTCATGCGCCCGACCGCAGCGCCCGCATCAAAATCGTCTTGACATCGCCGCCGTCCTATGGCAGGTTTAGCCCCGAAATCGGTGAACCGTGCAAAATCCAACTGAGTTTTGTGAAAATAGGTGAGAGGTTTAGCTTTCCAACAATTCCAACGACTCAGGAAATTCTTTAGAAAATTATGAAGTGCTCATTCCTCACTCTTGCTGTTATCCTCTTTGGTGCGGTGGTTTCTTTGCAAGCCATCGCAGAACAATCAGGGAGTAGAAAAGTCCATGCAATTTCTGATCCTGCCTTCAGTTCTCCTGCAGCAGCAGCGGATTTCAAGTCCACAGGAGACCTGAGCGCCACTTCATCCAAGACCGATCTCGTGCGCGGTCTCCTTGACGGAAGTAGGACCGTCCCGATGGCCCGTAGCGCCGCTTGTTCTACAGGTTGCTCGACTGGATGCTCCACAGGTTGCTCGACCGGCTGCTCGACGGGTTGCTCCTACGGCTGCTCGACGGGTTGCTCCTACGGCTGCAGATAATTGATGCTCCGCCTTCCAGCGGACTTCCATAGTACCGGCAGGCACGTGCTTCTTTGGACGGCGGCCTCGGCTGTTGTCGCAAAAGGCGGCGGGTCTCTTTCAGCGTTCAAAATCAGCGCGGGCTTGTGCATCGGCCTGAGCGCATGGAGTGCTCTGAGCGCCAAGGATATTTACGGCGTTGTCCGGGCGAGCGCGGGGCTCTTGTTGCTTCTCATCTGGTGGCCGGCTGCTCACTTGCTGGGTTTCTGGGTTTTTGTATTGGGATTTGGGGATGCCTGTGCATACAGACGGTTCGGCTGGCACGCACCTTCGGCATCGCTCCTGCTCCTGTGGTTGGCCCAATGCACAGAGCGTGGTTCATGGACGGCTGTTCCGATGGTGGCATTTCCAACATTCCTCGCCCTCTGTCTCATCTTCTTTTTTACCAGTCGACGCGCGACAACTTGGCTCGTTGGACTTTGCGCGCTGGCAACATTGGGCGAAATCCCTTTGGCGGGCGGAGTCACTCAGATTTTTGAGGATTCGAGTGTCAGCCCCCCCTATCGGCAGGGGCCGGTTTTGGCCAAAATTGTGGGCGGAATGGTGAGAGCATCTGGAAACACGGATGGCGACCCTCTCATTGTTCGAGCCTCACATGCAGACGAGGCAATCATGTGGGCGCAGCGGAAGCTCATCGTGCTTGTCGAACATGAAGACCGTGGATCGCCGTCTCTGCCGGTCATTCGCGGAGGAGAGATATCCCAACGAGAGCCGTGGTCGGACAATCAGTTCTTCGGCAACCAATACCTCCTGGCGGCCGTGGCGCAAGATGGCCAGTGGGTTTCCAACCTCGGCGGGCGACTTGGGAAATCTGGCAGGCTGCTATTGGGATCCAATACCCATCGTGGGGGAGATTCGATAGAACCGCTCGTGATTTCGCACCGAGACAGGGTTTACATCCAGGACTCCGACCCTTTCGTGGATCGTCTTTCAGCATACCAACCGACAGCCATCCGGGAGATTGTCCGAGGCGTAATCATGTTCCGTTTAGTGAACTTGGGTTTTGCCATTACGAGCTTGGCTGGCACCGTGTGGGGCACGTTGGCCGCCAGCGGCCTTTTTGTGACGATTGTTGTCTGGCTCGCCCTTCCTCAAGCGGGTGATGTGAGGATTTCAGGTCGAGTGTGCTGGCCGCACGAACCCGCCAAACTCTCCGGCGTCTTGCGCAGCTTGGTGGATGCCGGACAGGTCATGGTGCGTGGTGACAAACACTGTCGCCTTCTAATTGTCGGCGATGGGAGATCGGAGACTGTCCGACCCGGAGAACGGCTGGTCCTCGCCAGCCCGGATTCAACAATTCGTGTGGGACGCAAATCTTTCCATGTGGATGACCTGCCGCTCGGGGATGTGGATGGCGTTGTGGATGCAAGGACAGTATCAGGACACGGATGCGTCACAGTCGTGGACGGTGTCACCATCATCGGCACGGGAAGTCCGTCTAAACAAGAATGGACAAAATGGTTGCGATAGTCTGCGGAGTTCTTGCAGCGGTTGCCTGCGTCTGGTTCGGGCGCTTCACGGAGACGTTCCTTGTTGCCGGGCTGTTGTGTGCGACGGGACTTTTCCTTCACCAATTGCGATCTGCCGCTTTCTATACGCTCATGTGCGCAGTGTCGCTTGCCATGGCGGTTTCCTGCGAATCACGCATGGGATGCTTGCTCCCGGGTGTCTTGCTGTGGATTGCCCGTATGATCCTCCGCGACGGGATGCCAGCCTCACTCCGGACGCTCTGGGTGGCCCTGCTTCCGGTTTCCTTGTTGTTTCTTGGATCCGAGAATGACCGGGATGTGTTTCTAATCATCTCGATTGCCTTAAGTGTCTGCATACCGGTGCCGCATGTGCCTTCTGCGAATGAACACCCCCGACAGAAAGGACTGTGGCTTCTAGGGTGCGGCCTCTTTTTTGTGATGTCGATCGTGGTTGTATTGCCGGGGCTTGTGGGACGTGGAGGCAAAGTGGCGATGTTTCAAGGAGGAGTTTGGGCGCAAAGCACAAAGGTTTTGAGACCGGAGATCCCTCTGAACATCGAGTCGATGTACTCGTATTCCGAGCTCCGGGAAGTGCTCCAAGCCAACCTCATTTCTCCTGCGCAACTTGATACCACATATGGCGAAGCGTGGCTAATCATGCCGACGAAACCTTTGCCAGAACATGACAAGGCAAGCGTCGCGACTTGGATCCGAGGTGGAGGAACACTGATTGTCCTGACAGACCACACAGACCTTTTTGGCCACGGCAGAGCGGTCAACGATTTGCTCAAACCATTCGGGTTGTACACATCCTATACGGCCTTTTTCCCATTGCGCCAGGGCACGGCGGCACAAGGCAGCCCCGGCGAGTCTGTTGCCCTGAAGACATCCAACATTCACTACGGAACGTTCCTGTGGCCCCGGTTGACCGCGCGGTGGTTTAATGAAGCTGCGGATTATTCAAATAAGAATTTCTTTGGGGCCTTGCGCCCAAGCGCAGACGACGACGTGAGCAGACGAACCATTGCTGGTTACGTCAACGCGGGCCGGGGCCGAATCATTCTCATGGGTGACAGCACGCTTGCCGCGAATTTCGCCCTATATCAACCCGGGACTATTCCGCTACTGGAGCAACTGCGGCACACGGGTGTTATTCCAGCGCTGCTGCCGATAATTTGGCTGGCTGCACTGGCAGGGGGCATCTATTCTTTGGCGGGAAAGCGAGGGGATATGGTCTCGTCAATCGCCATTTTGGGTTTATGGGGGATTCTGGATTTCGGTCGACATGAGGTTCGATGGCCCGTCTTCGAATGGTGGAGCGGTGACCGCTCGTGTGTTGTTGAGTGGGGCAATCCCGATCAAAGGGCCTCGACTGCATATGCAGTAGCTGTTTTAAGCGGCAGAAAACCCCGTTGGGCGGACGGCGTGGACGACACAAAACGCGGAGTCTGGATTTCCGCAGAGCCTCCTCCCAATGCCCGTTGGAGATGGCTGGATATCCGGCGCAGCGACACGACGGAGCTTCCCCATGATTCACGTTGGGATCCATTTCTCATGCTGGTTTCCGCAAAAGCCCCATTGTGTTGGCGGATGGCGCCCAACCTTATCCATGAGCGGATCGGTGGCGTCTGGACCGACGACGCGATGGGAGACTGGTGGTTTGATCGTGGAATCAGCAAAGCGAAGCATCAACGAATCGATTCATGGGTTGCCTGGCTCAATGAGGCTTCTCCGCCATTTCGCGTGCTTCCGGTCGACTCGGGTTCGGTGAAACTCATCCCTTATGCGCTGCGAATTGAAGGCAGAGATGTCCATAGAATCGAACTTCCCGGATTAGCGTTATCGTCGGGAAATGAGGTTCTTTTGGGAAAAGGGGTCTCCGCTGAAGCGGTTCATGTGGATGGCACAAATATACTGTATGGGAACAAGCCCTTCACAGAATCGTGGAACGCACCTTCATCTTGGGTTTTAATTCCGATGGAGGGAGGAGCACGGCCATAATTCCCAGAAGCGTGCTGAACATTACACCAACTGCGATGTCAGAGGACATTTCCACGTCAGACTTTTCCAAACCCCACGCCGCTGGTCGTGCTACTCTGCCCGCGCCCCTGGCGCTTGCGTCTCCCGCCTTTCCACGGGATCAGCGTCGGCTCCCGCCTCCTCCATCTTCATGCGCTCCAGGATTTCCCCTTCACGCGAGTCCAAAGGTGAAAATTCCGTGCCAATTTTATTTCAGCACCTGCTTCGCCGAGCTTGCTTGCGCGGCGTCAGCGCTCGATAATACCGCCATGGTTCAAGCGCCCATCCTGAAAGATGCCCGCTGGATCTGGCTGGCCGACCGCACGCCCAGCCGCAACCACTATGCTGCTTTTCGGCTGATTACGCCTCCGCTGACGGCGCGGACCGCGCCCGCGCTCACCCATTCGCGTGGTTTCTGTTCGTAACGAGACGACCGACCATCATGCCAGAGATCAGCAGGTTCTTCGGAATTGTGTTTGCCATCTACTGGCAGGAGCACGGCATCCCCCATTTTCACGCCAAGTACGGCGGCCAACGCGCCTCGTTTTCGATCAGCGATTTGCGGTTGTTAGAGGGCATGCTGCCGCCCCGGGTGACGGCGCTGGTGTTGGAGTGGGCTTTCAAGCACCGCGACGAACTGATGCACGACTGGGAGTTGGCTTTGGCCAAGAAACCGTTGCAGCCCATTCCGCCGTTGGAGTAGGATGTCAGCGCCATGCACTGGATCACGTCAGTGGAATACGTTTCGAGCTACAAGCTGAAGCTGGGCTTCGAGGACGGCTCGGTCAAAGTGGTGGATCTCGCCCGTCATCTGAACGGCGAGGTGTTTGAACCGCTGAAAGACCTGCGCCTGTTCAAGACCGCACGGATCAATCCCGATTTGGACACCGTGGTCTGGGAAAACGGTGCTGACATGGCCCCGGAATTTCTGTACGAGATTGGCGTGACTGAGCAACCGGCCGCCGCGGTCGCCGAAACACTGGGCAAGTACCAGGCGAAGCGAGAACGGTAGCCGCCAATGCACACCAATCCGCACGAATTCGTCAGGAGAAGACGGAGAAGCCGAAAAGGTGTCAGAAAAGGTGTCAATCCGAATGGCGCTTAAAAAAATGGCGCGGGTGATTTGCGATATTTGTTTCGATATGGGATTTCGCGCATGAGGTGACGAGGTCGAGTCAAAGGCCATTGCGTGTCAGATGTTCCCCGATCCCAAACCGTTTCTTTTTCCGGACGCTGTCAAGGCCGCCGAGCTTTTCAATCTCACGGGACGTCGCTCCCGCAGCTTGGCGGATTGCATGATCAGCGCAGTCGCGATCCGTCGCGGGGCCACGTTGGCGACGATCAACATTGCTGACTTCCAGTCCTTCCAGCAACACGGCCTCATCCTTGCCTGACGCCCCCCTCCGCTCTGGCTGCCTGATGACAAACGAGAACGCGTTCCGCCCGATTTTCATCGTGACCATTTCCATCCGTCTCCGAGCGCGAAAACTGGAACGGTCCATTTGAAGCCAGGTGGAACCCGGAAGAAAAAGCACAACTTTTGCTGCAATCGGGTGTTTATCAAAGTCAGGATTGTATGATAAACAGCCCCCTTTCATCCAGGAGTCCATGATGAAGCCAATAACAATCGCAGGTTGGTTGATTCTCCCGCTCTGCCTGGTCGGTTCGGCAATCGGCGCGGAGACGCCTTTTGTGGCGGCGCCCCCTCTCTCGTCGAATCCGGATATCGAAGAATTGCGCCACTTGAAACAGCGACTGAATGTCCTTTTGATTTTGAACCATCTGAATGCGGATCAGCGGCAGCTCCGGACGTTGTATGAGTGCGCGCGTGCGGCCAGGGAGGTTCAGTGTCAATTTCTCGACCGGGAAGCGGAAACGATCAAACGCCAGGAGGAGGCTTTTGAAGCATTCAAGATCGAAGACATTGCCAATCAGGGGTTCAGTCCCAAAACCGAGCGCGCGGCGGCAAGCGCGGAACATGATGGAAAGAAACAGCGCAAACGCTTCTTTGACACGATCAACGCCATCGAAGAGGACGCCCGCCAGACGTTGACCGCGGAGCAACAGGCCATGATTGAGGAATGGAAACTGGATGGGCCGCCGGAAAAATTCCTTTTTCGCAAGAATCATCCGGGCGCCGGAAAAAAGGCGGAAAAAGACACGGATGAAAAAAAACAGGAAATCGTCCGCCTTCAGAAAGAGATGCAGACGATTTTCAAGGGCAAATACGGCGCGATCGGACCGGTCGGGCGGTTGTTGATTTGCGAGGAAACGCTTCCCATCCTGGCCGGAAAGCTGGGCGACAAGGAGGGCGCGGCGAATCCGGCCGGGACTTCCGAGGAGATGCGCGCGCGCATCCGTCACGTCGCCGAATTGCAGGCGGACATCAACCTGCTCAACCTCCTGAACGGCATCAATTTCTCGGCCGAACAGATGACGCAACTGATGACGCTCGCGGAAAAGGCCGGCCAGATGCGCGGGGAAAAGACAGGGGCCAAACGGGGGCCAAAACCGGAAACCGTCGCCAGGGCGAAGGAACTCCTGACGGCCGCCGTTGCCTGCGCGGAACAAAACCAGGAAATCCCCGCGAAGTTGCTCAAGGACATGCGCGACCTCAAGAGCGCATTTGCCGGTGGAAACGCCCCCCCATCCGGTGCCCGAAAGGATGCGGATGGGATTCAGACGGCCGCCCGCGAAGTCGCCGGTCTTTTGCAGGATAATCAAAGGAAAACATTGATTGATTACAACCCCTGCCTCATCCCGCCGAAGAATCTCAAGGACCCCGTGCGCGTCGGACAGGCGCAGGACGCCAACCGCCAGGTCAAGGCGCTGGAACGGGTGCGCAGCGTTCCAGCGGAGAAATTTGCGAAAAACAAGGAGATGATTCTCGACCACGTGCTTGACGGGGCCGAGGAGCATGGAGGAGCGTTCACGATGGAAGAAAGAGCGGCGCATCGGCAGCGGCTTGCGACGATGATGGACGAGGCGCGTGCATTGTCGGATGTGGATTTCGAGTTGCAGAAAGAGGACCTGGCGGCTCAACTCATGCGCCTGGATAAATCGGAAACCTTGAAGGCAGAACTCGCAAAACTTGTCGGCGATGATGAAATGCTCAAAAACAAAATCATCGCGCATCTTTTGCATCCGCGAATGCCTCCGCTTCTTGAGACGCGCCTCAACCAGATGAAATCAGCGGCGGAAACCGATCGCGTGAATCTGGATTCCATTCAACCGGCGGAGAGTTGCGCGCGCGGGGGTTGCGCTCTTCCAAGGCGTTGATCTGCCATGACGCGAATCATTCACAGACGCGAGTTCCTGCGCGAGACCGCCGTTCTGGGTCTCGGCCTGACGGCCTTTCCCGCCTTGAAGGTGCTCGCTGAATTCGAATCATCCCTGCCGAACACGCACGAGGTTGACCGCCGATGGTACCGCACGTTCGATGGAACGCATACTCAATGTGCAGTTTGTCCGTTGAACTGCGTGCTCGAAAGCGGGCAAACCTGTTTCTGCCGCACCCGGCGGAATCACGACGGCAAACTGCTTTCACACGCCTACGAGAACCCCTGTGTCATCTCCATCGATCCCATCGAAAAACTCCCGTTGCATCACTGTCTCCCGTCTCAGAACACCCTGAGCCTTGCGGTTGGCGGGTGCAACCTGCGCTGTCTTTATTGCCAGAACTGGCGGCAGTCCCAGGCGATGCCGCAAACGCTCAAGAATTTCGAACTGCGCGCCTCCGATGTGCCCGCCAAGGCGTCGTCAAAACAGTGCCAAATCATCGCCTACACCTACACCGAGCCGGTTGCCTTTTTTGAGTACATGACGGATATTGCGGCACTGGCTGCCAGGAACCGTGTGCGCAACGTCTGCGCCTCCGCCATGTTCATCAATCCGGACCCGTTGCGGGAATTGTGCAAACAGATCGACGCCTTCGCGGTTGCGCTCAAAGGATTCGATGAAAAGTTTTATGACCGGGTGTTGGGATCGCGTCTCGCCCCGGTGCTCAAGGCCATCGAAACGCTCCGGGCCGAAAAAAAATGGTTCGAAATCGTCACCCTGATCATTCCGACCTACAATGATGACCTGGACAAGATCCGGGAGATGTGCCGGTGGATCGCGCGCACCGTCGGTCCCGACACCCCCATCCATTTCGGCCGGTTCGTGCCGGAGCACAAGCTCAAGGACCTTCCGCGAACGCCCGTGCCGACCCTGGAGCGATGCCATCAGATCGCGTGCGAAGAGGGCTTGCGGTATGTCTATATCTTCAATGTTGCGCCGCACGAAGCCAACAACACGTATTGCCATGCCTGTCGCAAAACCGTCATTAAACGGCTCGGCTTCAAGGTCCTCGAGAATCACCTGAGCGAGGGACGGTGCGGTTTTTGCCGGACCGCAATCCCAGGCGTCTGGGTCTGACCGTAATCCCCGTGGCCCGATTCTCTCTCCTTTTCTTTGCCGTCGGGGTGGTCTCGCAAATCGCGCAGATTGTTTTTTTGCGCGAGTTTTTGAGAATCTATTACGGTTCAGAAATCGCCTGGGCGCTGATCCTGGGCGCCTGGATGTTTTGGATTTGTCTCGGAAGCGCCGTCGCGTCGCTTCCCGTAATCAAAACTGAAAAACTGCGAAAATGGGCGCTGCCGCTGTTGCTATCTCTCGCCGCGCTCATCCCCGCGACCGTTTATATCATCCGCGATCTGCGCGGATACTTCGATGTTCCCACCGGCGAATACCTTTCCCTTTCGACGCTCCTGTTCGCCAGTCTGACACTTTCCGCGCCGACCTGTTTTTGTTTTGGCGCGCTTTTTGCGCTTGGAAGCAGGGCATCCGCTTCCCCTTCCTCGATCTATCTCTGCGAATCGCTGGGCTGCGGCGTCGGCGGACTTGCCTGCGCGTTTCTTTTTCCGTCAGTGGATTCCTTTCGGGCGGCCGCCGTCCTTTGCATCCTGTTATTGGGAATGAGTTTTCTTTTGACGAAAAGCCGGATGATGCGAGCGCTGTTGGCCGGCGCGGTTCCGCTTGCGTTTTGGGCTGGATGGAAACTCGCGCCCCTGTCGCATCACAATTTCTGGAGCAATTTCAACCAACAATTTCATCTCGTGGAGCATCGCGCTTCGAAATACGGGGACCTTGATGTCGTGCGCTATGAAGGACAATACAGCCTATACCAACAGGGACACATCCTCTTCTCCATGCCCGATCAGGGCGAACTCAAGCCGTTGACGCACCTGATTCTTGCGCAGCACGAGAATCCCCGTACCGTGTTGCTCATCGGCGGCGGCGCGGCCGGAATGCTCAAGGAAATCCTGCGGCATCCCGTGGCGCGGGTGGATGCTGTGGAACTGGACCCGGCGATCGTCGCGGTGGCCCGGAACTACATCGCTGAAGCGGATCGCGCCGCCCTGCGCGATCCGCGCCTGCTTCTCTCCGACGGGGACGGCCGGCGGTTTCTTCAACGCGCAACCGCGAAATACGATCTCATCATCATTCAGATGCCGGATCCGAGGACCGCCCTCGATAATCGCTGCTGCACGCTCGAATTTTTTCAGTCGGCATTTGCGCGTCTCACGGACAAGGGGGTGCTCGCGCTTTGCGGCATCACTTCGCACACCGATTACGCCGCACCGGAATTCCTGCAACGCAATGCTTCCATTTTCGCGACCATGACCCGCGTGTTTCCGGAGGTCCTGGCGACGCCCGGGGCCAGTTCCACTTTTCTGGCCGCGCGCGCGAAAGGCACGCTCAGCCTTGACGAAGTCGGGGTCTTGCGGCGGCTCTCAAACCGGATGGGGAACGAAATGATCGCCATCTTCCCGCTAACAGAAAAATTCCAGGTGGAAAAAATCAACGCCGAACTCCGCGACGACCGCCCTTTTAATCCGTTGGACGAACGCACAGCGAACGCCTCCGTGTCCGCTGCGGCGCTGAACCGCGACCGTCATCCCGTGGCCTGTCATTTTTCGATGCTCTTGTGGATGCACCTGTCCAATGATCCGTTTGCCGCCGTTCTCAAAGCGTTGACATCGCTGAACGAATGGCTTTGGCGGATTCCGCTGGCGGTCTGCACGGCGGCGTTGATTTTTTTGCGATTGCGCCGCCGAGCGCGCGAGCGTTTGCTCGCCCCGTTTTCGCTCATGCTTTGTGTTTTCACGGCGGGGCTTTACGGGATCACGGTGGAAATCCTCGCCATGCTCTCTTTTCAGAGCGCCTTTGGCTACATTCATCCCTGGATGGGGGCCCTGCTTGCGATCTTCATGTTGGGACTGGCCGCGGGGGCATGGTGCCACCGCAAAATCGCAAATCCCCGCCGCGGGCTGTTGACGCTCCATCTGGGACTGATCTTGCTCCTGGGTTTTTCGTGTGTGACCTTGTTTCCCGCGAAAGGCGGAATCATGGAGTTGCTCGCAACTCTTGCGGTGATCGGATTGGACGGGTTTTTGGTTGGCGCGATTTATCCCGTTGCGCTTCGGGCGTGGCCGCAACCGCGGGCCGGCCTGGGCGGGTTGCTGTATGCGTGCGATCTTGCAGGCGGATTGGCCGGCGCGTTGATGGTCAGCTCGGTTCTATTGCCGCTTTGGGGAAGCGCGGCCACGCTTCAAATCCTTTTTTTCCTCTGTCTCTTGTCGTTCTTCGGTTGCATCTCAGCCCATCGTGCTCTCAAGAAATGCGGTTTTGTTCCGCCACCCGGCGGATGATCGCGGCGCAGAGTTCCACGTGTTCGGGCTGCCATTTCGCGCAAATCGTTGACCAGCGAATCCAGCAGGTTGCCGGTGTAATCCATGGCTGCTGTAGGCCAGAAGATAATCTCTGCGCCCTTGAGCGCGAGCGCGGTGTAGAGTTCGGGATAATGAATGTCCATGCAAATGCTGATCCCGATCACGCCGAAATCGGTCCGGAACACCGGAAGCTCATCCCCCGCCTCGGTTGTTTCGCCTTCGGAGAAACCCCGCATGCAGAGGTGAGTCTTTCGATACCTGCCGACCGTCTCCCCGCTGCGGTCGAGGAGGACGGCGGTGTTGCAAGCCTTCCTTTTGCCGATGTCCTCCAACAACGGCGCAATGATGTAAATGCGGTGACGGGCGGCGATTGCGGCCAGCGCCTCGGTGGCCGGGCCGGGCGCGCGTTGTGGAATCCAGTGGTTGGCCTTGAAGTTGTAATTGTCCAGACAAAATTCCGGCAGGCAGACGATGTCCGCGCCGCGCCGGCCCGCTTCTTCAACGAGTGTCATCGCTGCGCGCGCCACAGCATCCGTCTGTTTCGCCCTGGTTTCCTCCGTCGAAAACCACGGAACGGTGCACGTTGCAATCCGCACTTTTCCGGACATGATTTTTCTCCTGATTTGGGGTTACGATGATTTTTTGCGTCTGACAAGCCGCAACCGGTGCGGGCTGGACAAATCCATGTCCAACAGCATCCGGTCGCCATGAGGCCGCATGGGACACGGATGGCCGTCCACCTCCGCCGCCTTGAAGTCGCGGGGCGCGGTCAAAGTCAGCGTCCGTCGCCGCACTGCGGGATGCAAGTCCGGCGCGCTCAAATCATAACCATCGCGTTCGTGGGCTTTGATTTTGACCGCTCGCCGCGTGTAGCGGTAATCCACCGCATCCTCAACGCGAGCCAACCAGACTTCGCCGCTGCCTCCCGCAAGGACGGTCTCAAGGCGTTCGCGCAATTGGGCTGCGGAACAATCCTTGTTTCGATGGATGGGCTTTTCGAGCGGACAGTGGCAATAATCAATAACCCAACCGTGCTCACGGCGAGCATGCGCCAGATTGCGAAACGGGTCGAATTCCGAAAAAAACGGCGCGTAACCCTGATCGTGAAGGAACGTGCGATTCAACCAGAGCAGGTCCCCATCACCGGGCCGATTCAACGCATCGGTCAAACTCATCGCGCCGAGATAACCAAATTGACGGCAAGCGGCAAGCGCCTCGTCGTTCATATTGGAGTTGTTGCCCGGAGCGCAATAGATCGTGACTGGCGCGCCGGTCGCCTCCTCAAGCGTCTGTTTGGCTTTTTTCAATTCCACATCGGCAGTCTCGGCGTTCACGGTTGCATGCGACCAGGAATGATTGCCCACGCCCCAGCCGCGCGCGAGCATTGCCCGCAACTCCGCCGTGTTCATGTGCTTGAAGCCGTTGTACGACGACTCGCCAATCTGGCGGACCCGGCCCATCTGCCCCACCACGACTTCCAGATGCCCCGGCACACCGTGCTTCTCCAAAATGGGCACGGCGAACCGATGGAGGTCGCTCAATGCCTCGTCGAAAGTAATTGAATACGCCCACCGCTTGTCGTCCGGCCAGGGACAAACGGAAATGTTGCCCTGAAAATTTTCGTTGCTTTCATCTTCCATTCAATGCGTTGATCCCCCTTTTGCTTGTGCGTAACTATTCAGGTCATCGCTTCGCTCGTTCGTCATTCCCGCGAAAGCGGGAATCTAGTTCGCTTGTTATGGTCCCCCAGCGCGGCAGGGCCGCAACCAATGGGATGGGGGATTAATCACAGAGGACACGGAGGACACAGAGGGAAGAAAACATCTGGTGGAACTCGCGCGCGATTCATGAATCGCGTGAGAGTTCCAGGGATTTTCCTCTGCGCACCTCTGAGACC
>JACQHZ010000217.1 GCA_016198745.1 Verrucomicrobiota bacterium | reverse complement strand
TTCTGTGACACGTGTCACAGAAGTTTTGTATGACTCCGGATCAGATTTCCGACATTTGGAACTTGATTTCCCATGCGATCCACGAAACATACCCCATCGCCGCAGATTGCAGGCTGCCCCGCCGCGACGGGACGGCGTTTCGGCATTTTCCAAAATCCTGCTCAATTTTTCCTATGTGCTTGATATTGAGAAACGATATCAATGGCGCTCAACTGCACAGGAGACTGAGAACGATCTTCGCGCAGTTCAACCGAGCGTATCATCTTGATTTCGCATGTTTTCGAAAGACCGTGGAGCAGTTGCAGACCGATTGGCTTGGAAATGATCCGGATGCAGTCAACGTGGCTGCCGCAGTAATCGGTCGTCACTTGTGGTCCGTGCTCCGGTGCTGGCAACTTGGGAGAAACCGGGGGCGGGGGTTGCGCAATCCTGACGAACTGGTCCAATGCCTTCAAGACGCCGATTTTCGCAACCTTGCTCGTGAACTTGCGAACATGACGATCGAAAATCTACAGCCTGATAATACGACATCAATCCTGCAAGTGATCAGAAAACTATCCGTGTCGATCCATGGTGACAATGGGACCTTGGTGTACCCGACCAAGGCGCTGATGCTCCTGTGGCCACACCTACCAGCATTCGACTCGCGGGTTCGAAACGGTTTGGCGAAAATACCAGGTAGAAGTAGTTTAAGGGAATCCGTGAACTGGAACAATCCAAACGGGTCGCGTGCAATCAATAAACTCACCATGACTATCTCGGTTCTCGGTAACTTCTGGCATGATCACCATGATCAGTTGTTGAACGCGCTGGCTCAAACGGATCACCAACCATTTCATGAATGGTGGGATGCTTTTCCCGGCCGGGTGCTCGACATGTTTTTCTTCCATGCTGATGCCGCGGCTCTCACCCATTGGCAAAACTGCGACATCCTCGAGCATGCCCGCGCTTGACCAAGCGTTTTGGAGCGAGGCATTGAAGGCGGTGCATTTCGGGGTTCTCGACCCGCTCATGGATTGGCCCGCTTGGGCGCGCGAAGTGCTCCAGTGCGGTGAACGGCGACTCGGTTGAAGAACCCATCCCTCTCCGACGTGGACCGAAGAAAGGGATTCTTCGCTACGCTCAGAATGACATCGTGTCAACCAACCTTGCGGCCCAGGAGACGGCGGATCTGGCGGAGGTGGCTCTCGGCGTGCTCATCCAGGCCGGTTTTATCCACGGCGGCAGCTCTGGCTGGATACATTTCCTTGATGAGCGCCATGTTGAGCGTCTCGCCGCGAAGGCCGCGTTTTTTCAAGCTCTGCGCGGCTTTCTGGAGGCGGCGGGCTTGTTCGTCGAGTTGCCTCTGGTTGTCCGCCAGTTTTTCTCCCTGCCGCTCAATGCCGCGCGCCTTGTGAATGCGATTGAATTCCTTCCAGTTGATGTCGCGGCTCGGATCGAGGCTCATGTAACCCGGAACGAAAAGCTGCGTGCCGTGCGGCGTGAAGGCGTAGAACGGCTTGTGAACCAGGGGTTGGTCGTTCTTCATTCCGTAGAGAAACCATTTCCAGCAAAAAACATCAAACGCCGCCTGAAACGCCTCGCGTGGATTCTTGAGCTGCGGCGGGGGTTCGCGTTGCCAGTTGCGTTCCGGGATGGGGGACCGCCGGACAATGCCCTTGGCATCGAGAAAATGGACATGCGCGAAGGCCTGCTTGAGCGTTTGCCAGTCGCGTTGGAAGTCCGGATTGTTTTTGAGGCGCCCTTCGTAGATTTGCATCTTGCGCAGGCCGGCCTTCGTGAACACGCCTTCGTACTGGCCGCAGGCGCCCTTGTGCTCGTGAAGCGCGATGTCATTCGGGTTCGCCAAGCGATAATGATTGAGTCCGCACAGGCCGTCCTCATTGCTTCCGGCGACAAGAATGCGCGCCAGCGGCAGGATGTTCTTCCGGGACAAGGTCGTGGGCGAAGAGATGGCGGTTTCCACTTCTTTCGCGAGATGCAACGGATCGACCGGGAACGTGGCGCGCCCTTGGAGGATCGCCTCGATCAAGATATGGAACGCGCGCGCGAGGGCCAGGCCGTCCTTATCGTGTTCCGCTCGGAAGCGATTCATATACCCGGGCAAATGCGCGAGCCTGAATACAACCAACGGCGAACCGGCTTCATACTGTCGGAACGGCAACAACCATAGCCGTTCGAGGACCATGATCAGCAATTGGCTGGTTTCAGCATCCAATCCATGGCGTTCACGAAGCACCGTTTGTTGGTGTTGCCAGTTCGGCTCAGTCTTTTCATGGAAAGCGGCCAACCCCGTCTCTCCGAGACGTCGTCGCAAGTCATCCACCGCCTTCCTGCTGATCAGGGACGCTGAAATCGGCGGAACGGTCTGAAGCGCGGTTTTGCGGTTCATTGGATCTGCTTAAAAAATTCAATGTAGAGGCGCTTCTGTGAGGCGCCATCCAACGAAAATCTGCGCTTCACAGAAGCGCAGCTACATCTTGCAGCGGAGTTTTGCAACCGGCTCATTGGGGATGCGGGCATGACGGCATTGAACCACATCGGCGATCCGAATCCAGGATGATGTTTGTCCACATTGCCTGTCCTCGCGGACTGTTGCCTTCTGGTGTAAATTGACAGAGTCAGCGCAATCCTCACACCCTTACCAACCATGAAGAAACGAGAAGTGAAACTTCACTGCCCGAAGTGCAACTGGGAACCCAGGCAAACGTCAAATTGGGTTTGCAAACCCGGCTGTCGCCATTCTTGGAACACGTTCGACACCAACGGGGCATGTCCGGCCTGCGGCAAGGCGTGGAAAGTGACGCAGTGCCTGAGTTGTCTGGCGTTCTCCGCGCATGCCGATTGGTATCACGAGCTGATCCGGGACGAAACGACCGAGGAACAAAAAGAACGCGTCACCGCCAGGCTGACAGAGATCTTGCTGCAAATGGAAGAGGTGGGCATGGAGTGATAACTTTTGCGGCTATGCGACAAATCAAAAAACACTCTCAATCACCATCATGTCCATCATTGGAAGATGAGCTCCGTGGCTATGCCGAAATGGGGATGCTTGCTGAAATCCACGCCATCGCAAAAGATTTGCTCCAAAAGCCCATCGCATCCGAACAATTTCAAGCCATCGTTCTCGTCTTGATTGACACCACGGGATGTTTGGTCAAATGGTCGCAGTTAATTGAGCAATGCCACCAGCAGCTTGATGCGAAATCCCGGGAAGATGTGCGTTATGCGATGCTGTGCTTCTATTATGCCATCCACGATTTCGAGCGAGGTTCAAGGTTCACAGCCACAGCACCTGTAAATTGCGATGACTACAGGTTTTCTCTGGAGATGTTGGTCGCGCTTGGAAGAAAAGATGAAGCCGCTCAATTATTTGGGAGGTGTCATTGCGAGGATGATTACGGTGAGACCGTTCCCTGTGAAATCGTGGACAGGATATTTGGCAATGAATGAGATATTCCCGTGAAAGCAGAAATCCAGGGTTCGCGCAAAGGCGGGTCGAGCCAACCTGGATTTCCGCTTTCGCGGGAATGACCTGAATAGTTACCTAAATCGCATTGGAAAATGAAGGTTTCTTCAACACCTTTCCTAACGATAGCCGATCTGGCGCTGGCGGGAAGCGTTAAAAAACCTGCACATTGTCTACTCAAGATTCGTCGTGTCCGCCCCCATGAACAAGAACATGTCGAGGACCCGTCCTGGGTACTGTTTCCAGTTGGCGCCTGGAGCAGTTCCGTCGAGCGCCTCCAGCAGAAACGGACCTGGCGCAGCCCATGCTTCGCTGAGGACCTGCAAAACATTGTTTGAGGCCGTTCAATCCATCTTCTGAAGCATATGAAAATCATGATGGAACGTAGAGGTCCGTGTACCCTCCTGGACGAAAGCCCAAAATCGATCGGTAGCGCGATCAACGTTCAAAAGGCATGGCATCGTGTTGCCTTGGTTATGATTCATGGGAAATCATGGTGGGAGGGATGAGCGAAGCAAGCCTTTTACGTGCTTGGGATGATGGCGATGACAATTCTTCACACCGACAAGTGGTGCCGATATTTTCCGCCAGAGGACGAATTTGGCGTGGCGAACCGAGGAAAACTGTCGGGCGAGCCGCCCGACAGGACACGCGGGCCGCGTGTGCTCCCCAAAGCCAAAAGTCATCGACCAACTCAAGCAGAACCCAGATGATGAACAACATTTTTCTCAACTGGTAACGGACCCGTCGACTTCCACGCCGTCCCTCCAGAATGCCTGCCAACGTTCCCGGTCAAGTTCTTCACGTGTCCCAAGGAAATTACTTTCTGAAGGAAGGGCCTCCGCCGCGGCAACCTAAAATCGGCGTCCTGCCGATGCTTACTCGTCCTTCCACAGGGCAAATGTGGAGAGTTCAGCGCCGAGGTTCAGGGCGAGTTCGAAAAGGCGCCAGCCGCCCCAGGCGTTGCCAAGGGCCGAGAGCCGTTCGCCCAGTTCAAAAACCGTTCGCGGCGGGTAGGCCAGAAAACGGTGATATTCCATTGGAAATTCATAATGCTCGGACGGGAATACTTCTCCCCTAAGGAACTCGATGTACGTCGCGTCAATGAGGAGATGACGCAGGCGATTCAATCCATCGAAGGCATCTTGCACGTTGAGACGGTCGGGCAGCAGGAACAGGTGCGGGCGTTGTTCACGGACGAGCAGGCATGGGCTTGGCATGTCTGGGCTGGCTCTCTGCCGGCGATAGAGCCAGAACAAGTGGTAACGGTGATGCCTTTCGGGAAATGGTTCCACGATGCCCTCATAAGTCCAGTTGCCATCGAAATAGAATGATTCAAGCCAGTCCCGGTGCGCGTCCACCCGGCCCAGTTCCGCCAGGATGGGCTGAAGGATGGGGTGAATGGCTGGGTGAAAATAGGGGCGGATTTTCATGCTCGATGGCAACCATACCAGACTCTGCGCGCCTTGCCGAGGACACGCATTGTGGACAAAGCCGCGGAGAGGCGGTGGTTGTCCGGCGAGTTTTGGGACGGCGGATCACGACGATTGGCCGAAATATTTCTGGATTTCCGCGATCACTTCAACCAGGCGATCCACCTCGGCGCGCGTGTTGTAAAAATAGAAGCTGGCGCGCGCCGTTGATTCGATGCCGAGTTTTTTCATGAGCGGCTGGTTGCAATGATGTCCGCCGCGCAACGCCACGCCGCGCTGGTCGGCGACGGTGACGACATCGTGCGCATGGATGTTTTCCAGGAGAAAACTGACCAGCCCCGCCCGTCCGACCGCCGGTCCAAAGAGGCGGACGCCTTTCATTCGGGAAAGACGCTCGCAAGCGTACGCGGCCAGCTCCTGGTCATGATGCCAGATATTGTCCCGCCCGATGGCGTCGAGATAGTCCATTGCGGCGCCAAGCCCGATGACGCCGGCGATGTTGGGCGTGCCGGCCTCGAAGCAATGCGGCGGCTGTTTGTAGGTGGTTTTGTGATAATCCACATTCAGAATCATTTCGCCCCCGCCCTGCCAGGGGGGCGTTTCATCGAGCTTTTCCCGCCGGCCGTACAGGACTCCAATGCCGGTGGGGCCGCAGATCTTGTGTCCCGAAAAAACAAGGAAATCGCAGCCGATCGCCCGAACGTCAATCGGCCGGTGCCCGGCGCTCTGGGCGGCATCCACCAGGGTAACCGCGCCCGCCTTGCGCGCGCGCGCGCAGAGGTCCGCCACCGGATTGACGGTCCCCAGCGTGTTTGAAATGTGCGTCATCGCGAAAAGACGGACGCCTCCCGTCAAGATGCTGTCCAATCGGGATAAATCCAGCAGTCCGTCGTCGCCGGTCACGGGCAGATAAACCAGTTGCGCGCCGACGCGCTCGGCGAGCATCTGCCACGGCACCAGGTTGCTGTGATGCTCCATCTCCGTCAGGAGAATGTGGTCGCCCGATTTGACATGCCGTCCGCCCCAGGCTTGAGCGACGAGGTTGATGCCCTCGGTGGCGCCCCGCGTGAAGACGATCTCATCGGCATCGGCGGCGTTGATGAACCGGGCGGCGCGTTCGCGCGCGGCCTCATACGCTGCCGTCGCCCGGTTGCTCAACTCATGAACGCCGCGGTGAACGTTGCTGTTGTCGTGTTCGTAATAACGACGGAGAACGTCCAATACGGCGCGCGGTTTCTGGCTGGTTGCCGCATTGTCGAGATAAACCAGGGGATGTCCGTGGACCTTCTGATCGAGGATCGGAAAATCCGCGCGAAAAATCTTCCAGTTGATGGATTTGCCGGAAGATCCGGCGATGGCGGCAGCGTTTTTCACATCAAACCAAGTTGAAGCCGGGCGGCCTCGGTCATCATGCCCTGGTTCCAGACCGGGTCCCAGACCAGGTCCACCTTGACGTCTGCGACGCCCGGCACGGCGCGGATTTTGTGGTCGACGTCGCTGGCGATAAACGCGCCCATGCCGCAACCCGGTGCGGTCAACGTCATCTTCACCTCCACCCGGTTCCCGTTCTCCGGCAAGGGGATGATCTTGCAGTCATAGACCAGGCCGAGGTCAACGATGTTGACAGGGATTTCGGGATCGAAACACGTCCGCATCTGATCCCAAACCAGTTTCTCATCCACGGGTCCCGCGGCGGTCTGGGGCGCCGACTGGGGCGCGCTTGCCGCCGTTTTCCCGATGGCGTCGGCGTCCTTTCCGTCAATGCGCGCCAAGCCGCCGCCAAAGCTCACCGTGTAAGAACCGCCCAGCGATTGCGTGAGGACAACACTGCTTCCGACGGGAAGGGTGGTCTTGATCCCGGCGGGGATGAGGACCGCTTCGCAATCGCGGTTGAGCGTGATGGTCTCTCCGTCTTGCATGGCGGTCATTCCGTCGAAACCGGCTCGGCCCTTCCGTCCAGAGCGGCGAGCGCGGCGTGCCACGCCAGGATGGCGCATTTGACCCGTGCCGGAAACTTATGCACGCCCGCGAAAACCGCGAGTTTGCCGATCTCATCTTCCCGGACATTTCCCGTGGTCACCATGTCGTGGATTTTTTTGAAGAGTTGCTTCACCTCCGCGACGGTCTTGCCCTTGAGGGCGGATGTCATCATGGAAGCGGACGCCCTGGAAATTGCGCAGCCCGTTCCATCGAAGGTGATATCCCGGATCACATCGCCATCCAGGATGAGATAGACCTTGAGGTGATCGCCGCAGAGCGGATTATACCCTTGCGCCACATGATTGGCGCCCTCCAGCTTCTGAAAGTTCCGGGGGCTGCGGTTGTGGTCAAGGATGACCTGCTGGTACAGATCGTCAAGGTCGTCAGACATCAAATCACCTCTTCGATATTGCCAAGGGTTGCGTCTCCTGTTCCAGGCGGCGGATGAGGAGCCGATCCAGTTGTTCGCGAACCGCTTCGACGCTGATCCGCTGAATCACGCCGCTTGCGAAGGCGCAGACGAGCATGCGCCGCGCCTCATCGGTTCCGATGCCGCGCGAGCGCAGATAGAAGACCGCCTCTTCATCCAACCGGCCGATCGTGGCGCCATGCGTGCACTTCACGTCGTCGGCAAAAATCTCCAGTTGCGGTTTGGTATCAACGGTTGCGTCGTCGGAAAGAAGCAGATTCCGGTTGGTCTGTTTGGCGTCGGTTTTTTGCGCGTCCTTCCGCACAAAGATCTTGCCGTTAAAAACGCCCCGCGAATGGCCGGAGAGCACGCCATTGTAGAACTCGCGGCTTGCGCAATTCGGTTTCGCATGATCAATGACCGTATGATGATCCGCCAGTTGTTCCCCATCGGCCAGGTAAAGGCCGTTGAACGTGCACTCGGCGCCTTCCGCATTCAACACGGACCGGATGTCATTTCGCGCAAGCCGCGCGCCGTGGGAGATGGAATGAGACAGAAAATGGCTGTTCCGGTCCTGATGCGCCTGGATGGTGGCAACGTGAAACGCCCGCAGGCTCTCCGCCTGCACCTTGCAATATTCAAGCCGTGCGTTTTCGCCGACAACAATTTCGGTGACGGAGTTGGTCAGATAAGCGGCGTCCCCAACGCCAACGTAGCTTTCGATGACGGTTGCCCGGCTGCCTTCCCCCGCGACAATCACGTTGCGCGGATGGCTGACGAACGCGCCCTCCGCGGCGGATGTCGAAATGAACAGCAGAAGAATGGGTTCTTCGAGGATTCTGCCTTGGGGAATGAAAACGCGCGCGCCGTCCTCGAAAAAGGCGGTGTTGAGCGCTGCAAAGGCGTTCTCGTCGCATCGCGCGTAGCGGGTCAGATGTTGCTCCAACGGACCGGCGTCCAGGGTCAGCGCCTCGGCGAGACTGCCGGCGCCCACATCGCCGGACAAGGCGGAGAGTGAGGAAAAGCGTGCGGAGCAACGTCCGTTCACAAACACAAGGCGGTTGCGGGAAAGGCCGTCAAAACCGAGACGATCAATCTCATCGAGTGTCAGATCATTCGCGGGACGGCCGCGTGCCGGTGTGAACGAACCTTGCGCGATGGGAGCGACATTGGTGAATCGCCATTCTTCGTGACGGGTTGTCGGGAAACCCAGTTCCGCGAAACGCGAGATTCCCGCCCTGCGAATGGAATGAATCCACGCGGGGGACTCTCCATTCGTGTTGCGCTCATGGCGGTCGAAGGCCGCCAGATAGGAATCCACATTTGCCGGGGTTGCGCTCATGTCAAAGGGCCGCTTTCTTCGCCTCCTGCACAATCGAGTCGTATCCGTTGGCTTCCAGTTCCAATGCAAGATTCTTGCCGCCGGACTTGACAATTCGGCCGTCAAAAAGAACGTGAACAAAATCGGGGATGATGTAATTGAGCAACCGTTGATAGTGGGTGACAACGATCTGGGCGTTGTCGGGACGCTTCAGCTTGTTGACGCCGTTGGCGACGATTTTCAGCGCATCGATGTCCAGTCCCGAATCGGTCTCATCCAGGATCGCAAGCCTGGGTTCGAGAATGGCCATCTGGAAGATTTCGTTGCGTTTTTTTTCGCCGCCCGAAAACCCCTCGTTCACGGCGCGCTTGAGCAGACCCTCCTCCAGGTCGAGCAGTTTCATTCTTTCGCGAACGAGGGCGAGGAATTCCATCGCATCCAATTCGGGATGGCCTCGGTGTTTGCGCATCTCGTTGAGCGCCGCCTTGAGGAAGTAAGTGCTGTTGACCCCCGGAATTTCGACGGGGTATTGAAAGGCGAGAAACATGCCTTCGCGGGCGCGCTCCTCCGGCGTCATCGGAAGCAAATCCTTGCCGTTGTAGATCACCGCGCCCTGAGTCACCTGATAAGCGGCGCGTCCGGCCAGGACTTGCGCCAGCGTGCTCTTG
>JACQHZ010000216.1 GCA_016198745.1 Verrucomicrobiota bacterium | reverse complement strand
TCAAAAGTGCGACCAAACCGACGCAGAAAAAAAGTCTTGCTACTCCCGCCGTCTTGTGACCTGTTCACCCCCGAATTCGGTGAATCATGCCAAATCCAACCGAGTTTTGTGAAAATAGAAAACCGATGGCTCATTCCGATTTCATCAAGGCAGGCGTGGCGCAAACCGACATCACGCCACCCACCGGCACGCCGTTGGCCGGCTCCTGCGTCCTTCGGGCAAGCGTGCGTGTTCTCGACCGGTTGCACGCGAAGGCGCTGGTTCTCGAACAGGACGAGCGTCGTTATGCCATCGTGACCGCCGACCTGCTGGGGTTCGACGAGCGGATGATTGCGCGACTTCGCCGATTTTGCGCGAAACATCTCCACATCGGCTTTCTCCTGTGCAACGCATCGCACGCTCACAGTGGTCCGGATGCCTACAACGAGTTTCAGACCTACACCGATCGCAAACCTCTGGCGGCGCGCCGTCGCTACCAACACCGACTCGAACGCAAACTGCGGCGTCTCATCGCCGGCGCCTCGCGGCATTTGAAGCGCGTTTCCATGACCCATGGCGCGGGACGCGCGTTTTTCGGCGTCAATCGCCGCCGCAAGTTCGACGGCGCCTGGCAGATGATGCCGAACCCGAAGGGATTTCACGACAAGACGGTGACGGTCTTTCAGTTCTCTGCCGCGTCGGGAAGACCGTTGGCCGTGCTGTTCAGCTACGCCTGTCATCCCACCACCCGTTATGCCAACGAAGTCTCGGCGGATTATCCCGGTGTGGCGCAACGGATCATCGAAAAGCGGACCGGCGCGATGGCGCTGTTTGTTCAGGGCGCCGGCGGCGACATCCGCCCCAACGTGACGAAGCCGGGTTCGCGTCCCCGTCGGTTTCGCACAGGAACACAAGCCGACGTGGATTGCTACGGCAGGGAACTGGGCGCGGAAGTGCTGCGAATTCTCCGCGGTCGAATGCAATCGCTGAAACCAAACCTCGATGCGCGGAAGACCGTGGTGAAATTGCTGTTCGATCGTCTCCCGACCGAAACGCAACTCCGCGAGATTCAGAAGGAATCGAAGGATTACGAGGTGCGCCGTGTGTGGGCGGAGAAGATGTTTCGCTGGCTGAAGCGGGATGGTTTCGAGAAAGGGCTGCCGACCGAGATGCAACTGTTGCGACTTTCCGATGATCACGCGATCCTCGCCGTCAGCCACGAACTTTGCAACGGGTACGTCCCGATTTTCCAGCGCATGGACCGGGACACGACGATGACTGTGCTCGGCTACACCAACGCCTGTCGCGGTTACATCCCCACGCGCAAGGTTTGTCTCGAAGGCGGCTACGAAGGCAAAACCTCGATCTGCGGCTTCGGATTGCCAGCCCCTTTTCGTCCCACGGTCGAGAACGATCTCGCGCGCGCATGCCGTCAACTGATGTCCTGATTCGACATGACGCCGCCAGGTTGAAGATTGCCTGCAAACGGATTTTGGCGTAACAAAGCCGCCGTCATGACTCCCATCCCGCAACCGCTTCCCCTTGAAGACGCATGGAACGATGTCCTCGGCAAGGCCGTGCGCGGCACGGGCATTGACGAGAAGAACCTGGCCGCTTCCGCCAACATCATTCCGTCGCAGCTCAAATCCATTCTCGGCGGCGAACGCCCGTCCGAGGACACGCTTCGGCGTCTGGCCATCGCGGTGGGACTGCGTCCCGGTCCGTTTCTGGACCTGGCGTTTCAACGCTATCAACCGGCGCCGTTCGACGCCGCCCGATGGCCCGGTGTGGTTCAAGTTCCAACCCGCTACATGGACATGATCGTCAACAGCTACCTCGTGTGGGACGCCGTGTCGCGGGAAGCCGCCCTGTTTGACACGGGCGCCGATCTCGCTCCCGCGCGCGCAATCATCGAACGCGAGCGATTGAAACTTTCGGCGCTCTGCATCACGCACATGCACGGCGATCATATCGCCGTTCTGGACGATGTGCTGAAAACGTATCGTCCCCGGTTCTATGCGCCCAAGGATGAACCGGCGCCCAACGCGCCCGGAGGCAACGCGATTCTGATCGAGGAGGGCGCGGAGATTTCAATCGGCGCGCTCAAGGGGCGGGCGCTTCTGACCGATGGCCACAGCGCAGGGCACCTGACGTACGTCTTCACGGCGCCATCGGGATGGCCGGCGCCCGTGGCGGTGGTGGGCGACGCGCTCTTCGCCGGTTCGATGGGGGGCGGGGTCGTTTCGTATTCACGGTTGCGCGACAATGTGCGGAACAAGATATTGACGCTGCCGCCGGCCACGCTGCTGTGTCCGGGCCACGGTCCTACAACCACGGTGGGCGAGGAGGATGAACATAATTCGTTCGCGTGATTTCCGTTGCGATCGGGTTGTTACACATCGGGACACAGCCGGGGGCGGCTGTGCCACACATTTTTCGGTGAGCACCTGAACGATTACGAAAGCCGATGATTTTATGATCACAACTTCCAGCAAGATCGGCGTGGTCGGCATTGGACGCATGGGGGCGAACATTGCCCGCCGGCTCAAGGAAAAAGGATTCCCCGTGGTCGCTGTTTATGACACGCGCGCGGAGGCCGCCCAAACCCTCGCGGCGGAACTCGGCGCGGAAGCCGCGAAATCGCTTGCTCGCGTCGCGGAACTGGCGGAGGCAATCATCACGGTGGTGACCGATGATGCCGCCATGCGCAAGATTTACGCGGTGAAGGGGGACAGCCTGCTGCAGAACGCGTGTGGCAAATTGTTCATCAACTGCGCGACGATCACACCCAAGGTCCATATTGATATGGAACGGCTGGCCGGACAACGGGGCGCGCAAAGTCTCGAAGCGTGCATGGCCAGCAGCATCACGCAGGCCTGTCAGGGCGCGCTTTTCCTGATGTGCGGCGGCGCAAAAGAGGCATTCGATGTCGCCCGCCCCATCCTGAACGCGATGAGCCAATCGCCGCGTTACATCGGCAGCGCGGGCGACGCGGCGAAGGTCAAGGCCCTTGTCAACATGGTGATGAACATCAACACCGCCGGCCTCGCCGAGGGATTGGGGCTTGGACATGCCCTGGGGCTGGACCTCGCGCTGCTGCGCGAGGTCTTCTCGCAAACGGGGGCAAATTCGCGCGTGCTGGAGACCGACGGGATGGACATGCAAAACCGCGAGCACGAGTGTTACTTCTCGGCGGCGCACGCAGCCAAAGATTCCGGCATCGCCTTGAGCCTGGCGAAAACCGCCCGGTTGAATCTTCCTCTGGCAAAGGCGGCCCGGCAGCAGTACGACCGCATGGTCAGACTTGGGTTGGGCGAGTTGGACAAATCGGGCATCGCTGAATTGACTTTTCGCGGTCGCGGAAAGAAGATGCCCGCAAAAAAGTGAACATCCCCTGCGACATTCACGTCCATATTTGGGCGGCTTCGGAGCATCTCTCGGATTCGTTTCGCAATGAACTTGTGCAGGTTTCGGGACGCCCCGACTCGCTGAACGTGCCGCTGGACCGGTTTGCCGAGACGTTTGCCTGCGTCCGAAAGGTGGTGATCTTTGGCGGCCGGGCGAAACACGTCGGCATCGCGTGTCCGAACGAGTTCATCCATCGCTTCGCGCAACAACATCCGGGAAAATGCGTTCCCTTCGCAGCCATTGATCCGGCGGACGCGGACTTCATGCGGGACTTCGAGCAATGCGTGGGGGACTGGAACTTTCGCGGAGTGAAGTTGTTGCCGATGTACGCCAATTTCGATCCGCGCGACCGGCGGCTCGATCCGCTTTATGCGGCCTGCGAAAAACGGGGATTGCCCATTCTGTACCACATGGGCACGACCTTCTGCCGGTGGGCGCCGCTGCGTTACACCGAACCCATGCTGCTTGAAGAAGTTTCCGAGCGGTTCCCGGACCTGCGGATGGTCATCGCGCATCTGGGGCATCCATGGGAACATCAGACGGCCGTCTTGATCCGGAAAAATCCGAACATCTTCGCCGATATCTCGGCGCTCTTTTATCGTCCCTGGCAGCTTTACAACAGCCTGATGCTGATGCAGGAATACGGCGTGACGCGCAAACTTTTCTTCGGGACGGATTATCCGATCACCACCCCGTTGGAATCCGTCGAAAAACTCCGTCGGATCATGGGATTCGGCGAAGGCTCCAACTTCCCGCGACTCGATCCGTCCTGGATGGAGGCGGTCTTTGAGCGCGACAGCTTGAAGATGATCGGGATCGGCTCATGAATTTTTGATTTGCAATTTGCAACTTCACAATGATCCATTACCTTGCTAACAAGACGTTCTCATGAATCACTCGGACGACGAAATGTTTGATGACCTGCACGCGGGCGTTGAAGCCCTGCGCGCCCTGACGCCGCTCAGTCCCAAGGCTGCTGAACTGGCCGACCGGATCGAGCACACGGTGCCCATTGCGAAAAACAAATTTCGCGCATGGAAGGAGCGCCTCAAGGGACAGGCGGTGTGGGCGGCGCAAAAGACGGATCAGGTCGTCCGAGATCATCCGTGGATTTCCACTCTCAGCGCGTTGGGACTCGGCGTGCTTGCCGGCATGGCTTTGTCCAGTTCGCTGGAGGAAGATGAACAGGTTTCATGATTCTTCGCGGGCGAACTTTGCGTATGCGTATCTCTCCATTTTCTACGCGCAAATTGTGAAAGTATTGGCCAAGAGGTAGTCGCCGGTTCCTGGATTATTTCTTCAATTTTGGTCGAATGGCCTTGGAAGGCGGAGCGGCGCTTTTGTCATCGGCAAAGGCGCCGATCTCGCTCCTGATCGCGGAGTACAATGACGACACCCACGGAGGCCTTCCGAGCATCGAGTTGGGAGGCAAATTGCGCACGCGGAAATCAACCGGACTCAGAATGACCTTGACGTTCCTGATTCCGGTCAACGCGGCCAGCACGAATAAATCTTCCGACGCTTCATCGCCCATGGCCAAACAGCCCACCGAAACGGAACTCCCATGGATCATGATGTCGCCTCCCAAATCAAGGCGCCCGTCCTCTTTCGCGCGCGCCCGGTCGAATTCATTCGGATAGTTGACGCGCAAGGACAAATGATAAAGGCTGTTCGGATTCAACAACTGGATGCGGTAAACGCCTTCAGGAACTTGCAGGTCTCCTTCGCGAAGTTTTGGGCCGAGCACCCCGCTTGCGGCCAGAATCGGATAAGAACGAATCCATTGAAATCGGTTGCCATCGCTCGAAGCGCGAACCTCCAGAATCCGTTCCTGCTTCAGGCCAATGAAAACGAGCGATTTCGGAGGATAAGAAACTCCCGCTTTCAGAAAATGGGGAGAGAGACGCCTTTCGACAATATCTGAATATTGACGAACCCGATCCTCAACAGACGGTTGCCTCCTCCATTTGCTGAATTGGCTGGCAATCATGTCGAACAGGATCTTGAACTGCGGCCCAAAGATCAGTCCGATGATGGCCAGGACCATGACGGCCAGCAGAACATCCCGCCTCTTTTTCTTCTTCGGAGACCCTTTCATTCGATCTGATCGCAATGCGATGCTTTGTCGAGTGGGGAATTATGGCACAGCCCCGAAAACTTCCTAAACTTTACCCATGTCACTTTTGCTGGACCAATTTCTTTTCCAAAGGATATTTCCTGGGCTTAACGAAGAAATGCTAAAGCATCAGCAGTTCTTTCCGCAACATATTCAGGGCGGTTTGCGTGACGATGAACTTGAACGTCTCGCGATCAAGTTGGAACCGAAAGGATTCGACGCGCGTCTGCGTTGAAGATGCAAGCGCAATGAAAACGGTTCCCACCGGTTTCGCCTCCGTTCCCCCCGTGGGACCCGCGATGCCGGTGGTCGCAATCGCGTAATCCGCAGTTGACTTTCGGAGCGCGCCCTCGGCCATGGCCCGGGCGACGGGTTCGCTCACGGCGCCGTGTTCCTCGATCAAGCGGGCCGCCACATCCAACATTTTCGTCTTCTCGTCGTTGGAATACGTCACCCATCCTCCGCGGAATGCCTCGGAACTGCCGGAGACCAGCGTGAGGCGGTTGGCCAGCGAACCGCCGGTGCACGACTCGGCGGTGGTCACAATCTTCCGCTTCCGACGCAAGAGTTCCACCACGGTTTGTTCGAGGCTGATATCGCCGGTTCCGAAAATGGCGTCGCCCAGAATTTTTCGGGATCGCGCCTCCGCTTGGTCGCACCGGCGGCGCACCGCCGCGGCGTCGCGCCCGCGCGCCGCCAGTCTCAGGTCCACCTCGCCCGACCGGGCACAGTAACCGATCTCCAACCCTTCGATGTCTTTCAAAACCGGTTCTACCAGGTCCGCGACGGCAGATTCACCCAGCCCGACAATTTTGAAGACCCGGCAATCTAGAGCCGGAAGTTGCGACTGAAATTCGCGTTGCAAAAGCGGCATCACCTGCGTCTCGAACATCGGACAAAGCTCGCGCGGCGGTCCGGGCAGCATGACTAACCATTGGCACGCATGCGTCGGACATCGCGCCGCGCCATCCCCGTCGGCGCGAGAAACCGGGATGGCAAGTCCGGGCGCCGTGCCATGCTCGTTGTAAAGCACGGTGGCGATGTCCGGCACCACCGCCTGGCCTTTCACGGAGTCCGGCATTTCCAGACCGCGTCGTCGAAAGCGTTCGCAGATGTTTTTCAACGCGCGCTCGTCCAGATGAGTCTTCAAACCGAGCGTCTCGACAACCAACCGGAGTGTGATGTCATCGGAAGTCGGTCCCAACCCGCCGGTGGTGATCACCAGATTTGCGCGCTCCAGGGCCTCCCGCAGGGACGCCACGATGTCGGCTGGCGTGTCGTTCACACACACCTGGCGCGCCAGGGTGGCGCCCATCGCGTTGAGCTTGCGCCCAAGATAAGCGGCATGGGTGTTGACGACGAACCCCATCAACAGCTCAGTGCCAATGTTCAACAGATCAACACGCATGAAAGAAAAAAAAGGGAAAATACAGAATGCCGGCAAACGAAGCCCTCCAACCTCGATCAGGCATTGCCGGTCAAAGGATTTGACTTCGCGCCATTGGAGATGGTTCTCGAATCGCAGCCCTCGTCTCTGGTTTCTTCATTCTTCATTCTGCATTCTCAATTCCCGTCACTCCACGTATCCTTCCGGATGATCGCGATGCCATCTCCACGCACTTTCCACAATGGATTCGATTCTGGGAAGTTTCGGCATCCAACCGAGATCGCGCGTGGCGCGATGGCTGGAGGCGATCAGCCGCGAGGCGTCGCCCGATCGGCGCGGCCGTTCCACGGCGGGGATTTCGTGGCCCGTGATTTTTCGGGAGATGTTGAGCGCCTGACGGACGGAATGCCCCGCGCCGTTTCCCAGGTTATAGACCGCGCTTTCCTTCCGGACGAGCGCGCGGATGTGGGCGTCGGCGAGGTCCACGACGTGGATGTAATCCCGGATACAGGTGCCGTCCGGTGTGTCGTAATCCGTGCCGAAAATCTCCACGTGCGGCTTCTTGCCGAGCGCGACCATCAGGATGTTGGGGATCAGATGCGTTTCGATCCGATGATGCTCGCCGTACTTCGCGGTGCAACCCGCCGCGTTGAAGTAACGGAAGATGACGTGTTTGATCCCATGGACCGTTTCATACCACTTCAGGATTTGCTCAAACATCATCTTCGACAGGCCGTAAGGATTCAACGGCCGTTGCGAATGATCCTCGGTGATGGGAACGCGTTCCGGATTTCCGTAGGTGGAACAGGTCGAACTGAAGATGATCTTCTTCACTCCGCATTCCCGCACAGCATCGAGCAGATTGATCCCGTTGGCCACATTGTTGCGGAAATACTTGGAGGGATTTTGCACAGATTCCCCCACCAGCGCGTTGGCCGCGTAATGCATCACCGCCTCCGCCCGGCTCGCGGCCAGCGCCTTTTTGACCTCCTCGAAAGAAACCAGATCGCCGCGGACAAATGAGGCGCGCGGGTCCACCGCCGGACGATGGCCTTCGCTGAGGTTGTCGAAGACCGTCACCTCATGGCCGGCGTTCAGCAATTCTTCCACGCAAACGCTCCCCACATACCCCGCCCCGCCTGTAACGAAAACTTTCATGATGGTTTGTTTCGCTGAAACGAGTTCCTTCGAAACTCGACGAAAGCAAAAAATCAGACCGTCTGAAACAAAAATCCCTTGAGATATTCCGTCTCCGGGATGACGGGCAGGATGGGATGATCGCCGCTCTGGGAGAACGCCTGTCGCAGACGAAGAATCAGGCGGGCGTCAAATGCGGCGTCCAGCACGACGGCGCGGAACGTCTCCGCGTCCACATGATGCGAACAACAGAAGGTGGCCAACCATCCGCCGCGCGACAGCAGGCGCAGTGCCTTCAGATGTATCTCCTTGTAACCGCGCAGCGCCTCCTCGCGTTTCGCGCGCGTGCGGGTGAACGAGGGCGGGTCCAGCACGATCAGATCGAACGATTCCCCCGCGCGCAGACGCGCGGTGAGTTCGTCGAACACATTGGCCGCCTTCCATCGGATGTTGGAAACGGCGTTTAATTCGGCGTTGCGCCGGCAAACTGCAATGGCCGCCTCGGAAATCTCGATCGCCTTCACCGTTTGCGCCCCACCCAGAGCGGCGTGCAGCGCGAACCCGCCGTGATAGGCGAAACAATCGAGCACACGCCGGTCGCGCGCCAGGGCGCCCACCACCGGGTAATTGGAAGCCTGATCGAGATATGCCCCGGTCTTTTGTCCTTCGAGCAGGTCCACATCAAACCGCGCCATTCCCACGGTGACCATGCGGCGGAAACCGCCGGCGCCCCAGAGCAGCCCTTTCCGCAACGGCAACCCCTCGAACTCGCGCGAGGGAACGTCATTGCGTTCCACGATCAATTCCGGCGCAAAAATCTCGCGGAGCAGTTCCGTGATGAGCGGTTTGCGCTGGTCCAGCGCCAGCGTGAGGGTTTGAATCACCAGCGCGCTCCCGTAGCGGTCCACGATCAGGCCCGGCAGAAAATCCGCCTCCGACCACACCAGCCGGCAAACATCGGGCAACGCAGCCGGTGGCGCCTCGCGAATGGGCGCACCTGGAATCGAGACCGTCGTTTCCCGGAGCGCCCTGGCGTCGAGCAGGCGCTGGCGGAAAAACGCCTCGTCGAGCTTCTGTTTTGCGCGCGAAAAAATGCGGATGGGAATCCGCGCCTTCGAGTGACAGAACCCGTTGCCCACATAAGCGCCATCGGCGCGGCGCACCGTGATTTCGCCGCCATCGGCGGGCGGTTTCTCGATCCGCAGAATATCCGCGGCATAGACCCAGGGATGTCCCGCCAGGATTCGTCCGAGGCTTTGCTCTTTGAGAAACGCGACTGCCATGACCCCATGCTACCTTCCGATCTCCTCCAAGGCAAAGACATTGACAGAAGAAGATTGGACTCGTGGGCTGAATCAGCCGCTGCATACTCGGTTCCGAAAGGATACACTGCGAACTCACCCGCTGGACTTCCAGCAGGCACCGGTTGATTTTCTGGCCGAGTTCGCGCAGATACGGCAAATGCCGCAGGGACTTGCCGATCCCGAAATCGGCGGCATCGTTGAAGTTGGTTTCCGTGCGCAGGGCGCGGTTCCCCTTGAAGTACTTTTTGATCAGGGTTTTCTTGTATTCAACGTGCAAGCTGGGCGCGACGCCCTCGGTGATCACCCGGGGGCGGAAGGTAGCCGGGGTGGTGCAGCAGGCGCCATGACATCCGCCGCGGCGGATGGCGTGGCGCCTGCGCGGGGGAGTGGAGCGCGGTGCTCCTCGTCGGTTTGAGGCGCAGCTTCGCTAGTTTAGAGTGGAAACACGGGCATATAGAAAGAGAGATGGCAGCGGACACCAGATGTAATGTGCTGCATTTATTTGCACGGCGCTATAGGGATGCAATTGCAACATCCGCATCACCTCCGCCCGCCAAGAGTCCAACTTGCTGACCCGACGCACCTTGGCACGGGGCCGATAGGTTTCCACTGTCATCCATCGGGCTACCGTTTGCTCATCCAGATGAAATTCCCGGGGGATTGGGGCCGGATTCTGCAGCAAACCCGGCCTGCAATCTACCTCACTTGCCCCAGCACTCGAGGCGTGTGCGTGACCACGAGGAAACCGCTCAAATGGCCTTCATCGAGCGGCGACAGGTCTTGCGATGATGAGACCCTCGCAGAATGAGGGACCTGGCTTGGATATTTCACAAGTCAGAACTTGTGAAATATGCGG
>JACQHZ010000226.1 GCA_016198745.1 Verrucomicrobiota bacterium | reverse complement strand
TTGGGCGCGGCCATCGCGCTGTATGGCGAGAACTTCAATCCCGCGATCAGTCTCAAAGCGCTCGCTTATTTTGCGGACGGAGACCTTCCGAAGCTGTCAGAGGCCGACCAGCGATTTCTCGCCAAGAAAGCAGCGGGTGTCAGGGAAATTTCTGCCGTCCCAAGAATTTCCGATGCGATTTCCCCCTTATGATCAGAACGCATGCGCAAACCATGTTGATTGTCCTACACCCGTTGGCCAAGATGAATTGGCAGACGGTTACTTGCGGAACCGGGCGGTTTGCGTGGCGACGTTGTTGGCAGAATCGCTGGCGCGAATGACCACGTGATGCTGGCCGGCCTGAAGTTTCGCCACGGGAATGGCGAAGGTGTTGTTCCGGGCATCATAAATGCCGCCAACCGGCAAAAGCGGCCGCCACGGTTCACCGTCGAGCGAAAATTCAGCTTCATCCACAATGCTGGTGGTGTCGCGAATCACGACGGTCAATGCCTCCTTTTTGACCGCCTCCACCGAAGCGTCCACTTCAATTGTCGGCGCCGTGTTGTCCACGGTAAAGGCATCGCTGGTCCACTCGTCGGTCCGCGCTTCGTCCTCCCGGTTGCTGGGAAGATCGGTGGCAATGACCTTCGCGTAGTATTCGCCATCCGGCCATGTGGCGGCGTCCCACGAAAAAAACTGATCGCGGATGTCGCGCCCCAACGGCTTCCATTCGGCGGTCCCTGCCGCGCGGTAAAGGACGTCGTAACGCAATTCGTCGCCATTGGGATCGCCCGCCTGCCAGGAAAGCGAGCGCGATCCGAGTTTCTTCACCTGCTGCAGAATGGGTGTCCTGGCCATTGCGGCATAGGGGTCCTCGCCTCCATCCGAGCCGGCGGGCTTGAAACCGCGCGCCGGCGCGACCGAACCGAAACTCGGATTGATCGGGGGGAGCGGCATATCCATTTTCGGCATCTTGACCAGCTCGACATTGGACGGGAAAACGGTGATGCGATTGATTTTGGGCGATTGGTTTTTGGTTTGATAATACAGCGTGACACTATCCACGAAGGGAGCGGAAGATACCGATCGCACCCCGGCTTCCAGCGCCACTTTGTACTGGAGGAAACGGGCCAACGGGCTTTTCACGCGATGGTCCTGATCCACGGCGATCCAATCGCTCCATGTTTTGTCCGGTTTTGCGGTGTTGCCGCTGCGGGTCAAAAAGGCGACCTTCCCCGAACCCGTCGCAATTTTTGAATCCAGAATCCCCCAACGCGCCGTCGCGCGCGCATCGAAGGTTTTGGATTCGAAAGTTCCCTTTCTTCCAGGCGACAGAAGGAGCGTCCAAAGAGCGCCGTCATTGGAGGTGGCGGCCAGCCAGCCCTCTTTTCCATTCGGCAACAAACAGGTGATTGTCTCGGCCTCCAATTGTCCGAGGATGCTGAACTGCTTCGGGCCGAGGAGTTCCAGGAGTTTGCCCTTCTTGCCGGTGCCTGCCCAGACGCGTCCATTTTCCACCACTGCAAGGGCATAGACATCCTCGCTGTCGCTCCACCATTTTTCGGCTGAACCGTCCGGAAAAAATTGGACGACCTCGCCTGCGCCGGGCTTGTCGGCCCCTGAAGAGACATAGGAGGTTTCCTCCACCTTGGGGCCGGAAGCGCCGCCGGCAGTCCCCGCTGCGATGGCCGCTGGTGTTTCCGGAACGGCGGTGTTCGCGGCGGTTGGTTTGGCGCGGGTCGGCATCTGGATCGAGGAGGTTTTGCCGTCGCCCATGGCAGCAACAAAGACCGCGCCTTTGGGCGCCAACGCCAGGGCTTTGATCTCGCGGTACTGCGAATCGTAAACGACAAAGGGCGTCGCTGTTGCGCCATCCGTCTTGTCAAAGCGATAAACCAAGCCGTTTCCCTCGCTGCCGGCCCAAAGGCGGTTCTGATCGTCCAGAAGCAGGGTTCGGATATGAGTCTCATCGCTGTCGTAAAACACCGCGCCTTTTCCATTCCGCGACACCTTGTAGAGCCGCCCCTTGTCGCCCGTGGCGACAAAAAGGTTTCCGTCCGGGTCGAATTGCAAGGCCCAGATGTACTTTTCTTTCGGATCGAAGAAGACCGAGGACTTGCCGTCGGCATGGAACCGGTAGACCTTTCCGTCAGGCATCGAGGCTGCGTACAGATCGCCGGCCTTGTCAAAGGCGAGCGCCTGAATCTGCAGCTCCGCCGCCTTGAAAAACTCGACCGGCTTTGCGTCGGCCTTCACTTTGAAAATCTGTCCCTCGTTGCCGGCGGCGACAAAGAGCGCCCCTTTGGAGTCGCGAACCGCCGCCCATACGACCGCTTCGGATAGAGAAGCCCACTTGCGAACCTCCGGGCCGATTCTCAAAAAACCGTCCGTCACAATGGCTGCGCCGTGCGCCTCCCCCTCCGAGAAATCCGCGAAACTGTCGTTCACAAACTTTTCCGTCTGCACGGCGCGCAACGAGAAGGTCATCCCGAGGAAAAGCGCAAGGAAAGAAAGGAGGCGGTTCATCCAATAGGCGTTCACATGAACATAAGTTTCCGCCTGATAAACACACTCCGGGCGCGTTGCGCAAGGGAAAAGGTGATCTCGTGCATCCGAGGGCAGGACAAAATTGTTGGTGTAGGGGCGTTCAAAGCCGAAAGCATTCGGTTCCCCGAAACCAATCGGGGTTGAACGCCCCTACGGGCAAACGTCACGATGTGACCAACCATTTTGTCGCGCACCCGGTGTCTTTGTGTCTTGGTGATAAAGGCCATTGCGTTCACAATCCGCGTTCATGAGGTTTCCATCTTCATCCATTTCTGCCTTGCGGATGCAGTCGCTCTCGCGCGTGGGTTCTCGGGTGACAGATGAAATCGCGGGTGAAGCGAGGCGGTCGGGAGTGGATGTATTGCCGCTCACCGCCTACCCCACCCGTCCGCTGCCATCCCCGATCCTGGAGTCGCTGGTCCCCGAACTGGCTGCCAAAGGGCATCCTCCATCCGCCGGCATCATCGAGCTTCGCGAGGCCGTTGCCGATGAAATCCAGTCGGAATTGAAGTGGCGGCCCGATCCGGAAACAGAGGTGATTGTCACTGCCGGCGGCATGCACGCGCTTCAATTGGCGTTGCTGGCCGCCGTCGAACCGGGGGAGGATGTGGCCTGGTTCGCGCCCGGCTATTTTTTTGACGGCCTGGTCCGGCTCTGCGGCGGGATTCCGCGCCCTGTCGTGTGCGAGCCGGCAAGGGATTTTTGCATTGAAGCAGACCTGCTGGAACGCGAGCAGCGGGCGGGCGCGCTGGTTCTCAACACCCCGTGCAATCCCACCGGCGCAATTCCGACCGTTGAAACCGTCCGGCGGATTGCGGAATGGGCGGTTGACCGCCAGGCTGTGGTGATCAGCGATGAGTCGTACGACAAACTCGTTTATGACGGCAACCGGCACGTGAGTTTCTTTTCTTCGGATGCAGGACGAAGATGCGGCGTGCTGGTGCGTTCGTTCACCAAGAGTTTCGGAATGCCTCAGTGGCGCGTCGGATTTCTGGCGGGTCCGCCGGATCTGATTCATGCTGCAAAAAAGGCGCTGGAATGGACGAGCCTTTTCGGCCCTCATTTCAACCAGAAACTCGCTGCCCGCGTTTTGCGTTCCGACCGCGGCTGGCTTGACGGTCTTGCGCAGGAATTTCAACGCAATCGCGATGAACTGTGGCGGGGGGTGAGCGCCATCGAGGGCGTGCGCTCCACGTTTCCCGAAGGCAATCCGTTCCTCTTTTTGCGCGTCGAAGGCCTTGGCGCGGCGGATGTCCAGTTCTCGCGCCGGCTGATTGAACGCCACGGCGTGCCGAACACGCCGGGAACCTACCACGGATTGCCCGGCTATGTGCGCGTTCCATTCGGGGGGCCGTTGGAAACCGTGCGCGAGGCCGCGCACCGGATCGGAATCGCCATTCGGGAATGGCGCGAATGATGTTGCCGTGTTTTTCCCGGATGTTGACAAAACGGTCTCTGGTCGGATATTTGGCATGGCTCAAAAGTTCCATGTTCACGGTTCAACGGTTGCCGGTTTTCAGGTTCAGTCCCTTCAACCCTGAACCCTGAACCGCTGAACTCTGAACCATGCCGGATATTTCACGCTCGCAGAGTTTGAAATATCCGGCTTACCGCGCCGCAGGGGGAAAGCCAGCCTGGAGCGGCTGGCTGAAAAGCGACGGTGTTTCCACGTGCAAGGGACGGGCGGAGTCAAGCGTCTCCGTCGGGCAGGGTTTTTGCTGATGGGTGAGCGTCACCCGCGTGTGACCGACGCCAAGGTCGTCCAGCTTCTTGCGGATGGTGGACTCGGCCAGTTCGGGGCGGTTGCAGTCCTGGCTGAGATGCGCCAGATAGATGTGACCGAGGCGGTCGCTCATGATTTCACCAAGCGCGGTGGCGGCGGCTTCGTTGCTCAGATGGCCGTGCCGTCCGCTGATCCGTTGTTTTACGCTCCACGGCCGCCGAGGATCGTCTTGCAGGAGTTTCAGATCGTGATTGGTTTCGAGAATCAAGACATCGGCCTGACGCGATTTATCGATGGCGAGCCGGGTGATGTGTCCGAGGTCCGTGAGAAACACCACGCCACGATTCCCGTGGCAAATGTGAAACCCCACGGGATCGCTTGCGTCGTGGGGCAGTGTAAAGGGATCGATATCGAAATCGCCCACCACGAAACGCTGACCGGTCTCGAAGATGCGCCATGCGAATGCCGACGCCCTTGAGGCCGGGGCGCCGGTTGTTCCCAAGCTTGAAAAGCTTTCGATCACCGCGGCGCGCGTCTGGCGGTTTGCATAAACGGGAATATGATGGCGGGCCGCCAGGACGCGCAACCCCTGGATGTGATCGGCGTGTTCGTGGGTGACCAGGATGGCATGAATCTGAGTCGGTTCTTTGCCGATGGAACCGAGCCGTTCCTCGATTTGCTTGCCGCTCAGTCCCGCGTCAATCAGCAGCCGCGTTGTCTCCGTTTCGAGGAAAGCGCAATTGCCGGCGCTTCCGCTGCTCAGGATTGTCAGGCGGCAAGACATCAACCAAGTATAAAGCAATCTTGCGTTTCTGGAAAGCGCGATTTCAAAGAATTAAAAAAAATAAAATCAAAATGTCTTGTCGCAAGCCATCCGTTTTGGAGTAGATTGGGCACAGCACCTTTTATGCCATCGCAAGGTCTTCAGCAGGTTCAACGACTCGGGTTGCAACAGACATTGTCGCCCCAGATGCAGCAATCGCTGCATATTCTTCAGGTGCCGGCCATGGAGCTAAACGCCCTGATCCGGCAGGAACTGACAACCAACCCTGTTTTGGAAGAAACGCAATCCGAGGAGAGCAGCGACGAATCCGCCTCGACGGATCCCGAAGAGATGGAGCGAAGCGAAACCAACGGCGAGGACGCCGAGATGGACAAGGAATTCGAGCAACTCGCGAAGCTGGACGAGGAATGGCGCGAGTATTTCAACCAGACGAACACGCCGGTTCGGCCCACTGCGGAACAGGATCAGCAATGGCGCGCCTTTTTTGAATCGGTGGCTCATCCTCAAACGCTTCAGGAACATTTGCTGGCTCAACTTCACCTGGCGGACGTGGACAAGAACCTTCGGCCGGTTTGCGAGATCCTGGTCGGAAACATTGACGACCGCGGCTATCTGGCGGCCACGGCGGAGGAGATGACCGCCTGGAGCGGCGATCAACCAGGCTCGGCCGAGGCCGCGCTCCGCATCATTCAGTCGTTCGATCCCATTGGCGTGGGCGCGCGTGATTTGCGGGAATGTCTGCTTTTGCAGCTCCGCCGGCTTGGGCATGGCGAAAATTCGCTCGCATGCAGGATGATCACGGCGCATCTGGACGATCTGGCGGCCAGGAGGCATGCGGAGATCGCGGCGTCGCTCGGCGCGTCGCTGGAGGACGTTCATCGCGCCGCCGCGCTGATTTCAACGCTCAACCCTCAACCGGGCAATCCCTTCAGCGCCGACGACAATCGGTACATCACGCCGGACATGTCGGTCCAAAAAGTGGGCGATGATTGGGTGGTGGTTTCCAACGACGACTGGCTGCCCTCGATCCGGATCAGCAACACCTACAAGGATATCCTGGGTCAATCCTCACAGAATCGGGAGGTGAAAAGCTACGTGCGGGAACGGATTCGCGCGGCGAAAGTGTTCATCAAAAGCATTCAGCAGCGCCAGCAAACCGTCATGAAAATCGCGCGCGAAATCGTGAGCGTACAGATGGATTTCTTCAACCAGGGCCGGGAGTTTCTCAAGCCCCTCACCATGACCGAGGTGGCGGAAAAAATCGGGGTTCATGAGACGACAATCAGCCGGGCGATTGCCAACAAGTACATGCAGACGCCTCATGGCATCTTCGAGTTGAAATACTTCTTTACTCCCGGCATTCGCCTGGCGGACGGGGGAAGCATGACGCCCGACAGCGTCAAGGCCGCCATCGCCGACCTGGTGGCGTCCGAGGCCCCGGAAAAACCGCTCGCCGACCAGGAAATCATGCGGGCGCTCAAGACGCGCGGCATCCCGCTTGCCCGACGGACGGTGGCCAAGTATCGCGAGGAACTCAAAATCCTGCCTTCACACCAGCGACGCGTCAAATCGCCCTCCTGACCCGGAATTGAAACAACAGGCATAAGCTGACATCATGGGGCCGCCCGATTTCCGGTTGGTGGTCATGGTCTCGCGACGGGATGACCACGGGCTTCCGACGCCATGGCAAATGATTTTGTGCGAAAGGATGATGCTGCGTGATTTCATTTTTAAACCATCGGCAGCCGATGATTTTCAGAAACCGAAACACCACGTGGGAGACTCGGTGCTGGAGTGCGTCTGGCAACCTGTCGCGAGAGCAAGGAGAATGGAAATGCCGAGGAACGTCCCCTTCTGGAACCGGAAAAAGAGTTCTGTCAGGCGTGTTCCCGGCACGACGGACGGCAGCGGGGACGCGGTGCGTCCATCTCCATCAACCCGCGCCGGTGAAAACACAGCGGCCACGGCGAGTGCCTGGACGGACTCGTTCCCTTCACAAGAGCGCCAGGACTTGCTGATCGACAAAATCGTGGGCGTGCTGCTGATCATAAGCCACGCTGGTATGGAGCAAATCAACAGTGTCTCCAAGAAACTTCGCGTTCGTCAGTTTCAACGCCAGATTGTTCCGGAATTCCTTTTGAGAGACCGTGTAGCCGTCAGCTTTCATGTATTTTCGAAATGTATCCACGATCACTGCAGGCTGAGCTTTTCCGACCGTGATGCCATGCCACAGGTCGAATAGATCCCGCCCCTTATTGCGCTGATACAACGCTCGCAGCTTCGTGCCCAGAAGTTCGGTCAGCGAATACGTTGGCACGTCACACTTTCCTGTGAACCATTGCGATTCGACAACAAATGGATGTTTCTCAACACCGAGCACAGCAAAATGCTCACGGGTGTTGATCTCTACTTTCAATCGCAACCGCATCACGGGTGCAATCTCCGACTCGACACGATAGAGGATTGTTGTGCCCCGCTCCTTGATGTCCCATTGCGGTTTCCCCAAGAACTTATCCAAGGCTTGGCGCACCGCCTCGATGATCGAACGATTTGGGCCTGATTTGATTTGGACCAGATCAATGTCCTCAGAATATCGCATCGCAGGAGCGAGGTGGAGTTTGTGCAACGCAGTTCCGCCACGAAAGACCAGATGCTCGGCAAGCAACTCCCGCATGAACAGCTCCACCATCGCCCGGCAGATAATCAGGTCTTGTTCCACTTGCACGGCAGTGTTCCACGCAACTCGACTCCGCCATTCTGTAAGGTAGGCTTGAGGAATTATAATTCACCTTCGACTTCCGTGTTCACAATCACGTTCCAACGGCTGTCCCTTGGAAATCCTTTTCGCGGCAATGCGGGATCAATCGGTGTGGCCTGAATCCGTTGATGGCTCAACCACTCACTCAGCTTGTGCGTCCACGCGTCGTAGCCCAGTTTGCACAATACCCATCCCAATCGTTGAACCACCTGCAGTTCCTTCTCCAACTTGGCTGCCTCCAACAGCCCGTCTTCATCCATCACTTCCACCAACTCCTGTAAAATTGTAGCGATTCTGTCCCATCCGCCCACTCGGCTCTGATATGCAACCAGATCGATCGCCGTGGCTCCGGGAGTGGACACACGAATGTATCCCGTTGATGTCTTTACATCCTTGATGGGAATGCGCTCCATACCGGCTTTTGTGAAAAAGCGGATCGCCAACCCGTGCACCTCGATCCGTCTTTGAGCCTTGGTCGTCACGACATGAAAAACCTGCGGTTGCTGATGAGCCGCACCATGAAGGGCGGCCGCGCTTAATAACCCCACGTAGTACGGCTGCTCCAAAAATTTCATGAGATTGGCAATAAACCAATCGGCGGGTAGAATCTTGCCCGACGCATATTCCAATGGAACGATCACGTAGAATCCGCGCCTGACTGCCACAATCCGCCCTCGCCTGGAAAGGCGATTCAGCGCGAACGTGAGCGCAACATTCGTCACCTTCAAGTTTTGGCCAACTGCGTCCCTCGTGAACGTGTAGCGGCCACTACTTTGAAGCGCGTCCACAAAATCTGCTAAAGATTCCTGCTTCATGGTGAAGTCTATTGATATAGTGTGCATAAATTAGCATTTAATGCTAATTTATGCAAATCAAATCACTGATTTGCTCGGGGGTCAGTCTTTCCGTGGCGAAAGGGGGCAAAAAAGGCTGATTTCTTGAACCAGGGCGAAATCTTTCCATTCAGTTCAATGGGCGGACGCGCTGTTCCTTTCACAATAAACGAGCACCGCCTATGCTTCGGCAGGCTTCCTGCAGACGACGTTTCTCATGCGCATCCGCTACCGTCAACCGTTCTCCACCTTCACCGTAGCCGGCCGGTGGAAACGCCGTGATTGCATCCACGGCTTGGCGATCCCCCCGCAAACCAGAAGAGAGCAATCATCCGCTCCGTTCAGCGCCAATCGCCTGCCGAGGCGCGCGATGGGCGGGAGAAACCTCTTTTATTTGTTGCCTGAGCAGGGTAATCCATATCCTGCAATCCGAGGAAGGACCTCCTTGAAATGTGGAAGGATTTTCACCTGCAACGCATGGCAAAATTAAAAACGGGTTCAAGTTCCTCCTTGGGCGTCAGCGACCGTTATGCACACGCCCAACGACAAGGCAGGTTGTTCCGCAAATCCGTTGGACATGAACCCGATGCGCTCCGACTCATGAAGATCGCCCTGATCACACTCTCCAACGAAGGATATCGCATCGCCCAGCGCCTGGCCGGCGGACTGGAGCGTGTTGATTTGTTTGCGCACACCGGCCTGCCTGGCGGCGGGCAGGCGGGCGCATCGCGGGCGATCAAGGCGAAACGGTTTGATTCCATCAAAAATCTCAGTCGAAAAATTTTCAATCGCTACAGCGGCCTGGTTTACATCGCTCCCTGCGGAGCGGTGGTGCGGGCGATCGCGTCTTGGGTCCGGCATAAAACGGTGGATCCCGCCGTGGTGGTGGTGGACGCGGGCGGGCGGTATGCAATCAGTTTGCTCAGCGGCCACGAGGGCGGCGCCAATGCGCTGGCGTTCAAGGTGGCGAACATCATCGGGGCCGAGCCGGTCATCTCCACAACCACCGAGGCGGTGAAACGCCTGATCGTGGGCGTGGGTTGCCGCCGCGGGACAAGTGCGGAGGCGATCATCCAGACCGTTCGTTCCGCCTTGCGCAAGGTGCGCGCGCGCCTCGAACATGTTCGCGCGATGGCTTCGGCGGACATCAAATCGCGCGAGCCGGGATTGCTGGAGGCTGCGCAACGGCTCGGTTTGAGCGTGCGTTTCATCCCGTCGGATGAAATCATCTCGACAACCAGGAAATTTCAGCGTTCGAGTTTTGTGGCCGCCAAGGTCAATCTGCCGGCGGTGGCCGAACCCGCGGCGCTGCTGGCGGGAAGGAGGACCCGATTAATACTGCCCAAGACCAGATTCATTCACGGGGTGACGATCGCCGTCGCCCGGGAAAACTTTTTGTAATCGGCATCGGTCCCGGAGGCGCGATGGATCGCACCCGGCGCGCCGAACAAGCCATCGCGCAATGCCGCGTCGTGGTGGGATACCGCCCCTATCTGGAGAACATCCGCGACCTGACGGAGGGCAAGGAAATCGTTTCCTCCGGCATGACGCAGGAGATGGATCGTTGCCGCGCGGCGCTGGCGCGCGCGCGCGATGGCGAGACCGTGGCCTTTGTTTCGTCCGGCGACGCCGGGGTTTATGGAATGGCGGGCCTCGCCATTGAGATGGCGGCGGCGGAAGGCGGTCATGTCCCGATCGAGATTATTTCCGGCGTTTCCGCCGCCAATGCCGCCGCCGCGCGGATGGGCGCGCCGCTCATGCTCGATTACGCCTGCATCAGCCTCAGCGACCTGCTGGTGCCATGGGATGTCGTCCGTCAACGGGTGGAAGCGGTGGCTGTCGCCGATCTGGTTGCGGCGCTTTACAATCCCAAAAGCAAAAAACGCGTGAAACAAATCGAGGAGGTCGCGGCCATCTTCCTGCGGCATCGTCCGGGGACGACCCCGGTGGGGGTGGCGACCTCCGTGGGATCGGAGGAGGAACGCATCGTTCTTTCCGATCTGGAGCATTTTCTCGATGTTGAAATGAACATGCGCACGGTCGTCATCATCGGCAACCGGTCGTCGAAAATGCTGGACGGCTGGTTTGTGACGCCGAGAGGTTACAAGGTTTGATCCGTGGCGCGAGACATGATTTTGCTTTTGGGCGGCACCCGCGAGACCGCAGCCATGGCGGAGGCGCTGACGGCGGCGGGTTATCGGGCAATAGTCTCCACCGCCACGGAAATCCCGCTGTCGGTGGGCGATTCTCCGGACATCGTCCGCCGCAAAGGACCGTTGATCGAGGGGGACATGGCCGCATTGATCCGCGAAAAGAAAATCAAGGCCATCGTGGATGTAACGCATCCCTACGCTGCGCATGTGCGCGCCACGGCCGAACGGGTGGCCGGACGCCTGGGTATTCCGTATCTGACATTTGTGAGGCCCGGAGTCCTGTCCGGGGAGGACGGCGTTTCGATGGCGGCGAATCACGAAGACGCCGCGCGGTTGGCCTTTGAGACCGGCAAGCCTGTTCTCCTGACGGTTGGATCGAAGAATGTTCGTCCTTATGCGGAGGAATCCCGACGCGCGGGCGTTCCGCTGATGGCGCGGGTCCTTGCGCATCCCGAATCCATCGAGGCGTGCCTCAAGGCGGGCATTCCGGAGGAACGCATCCTCACCGGACGCGGACCTTTCACGGTGGAAGAGAACCTTCAGTTGATCCGGCGATTTGGAATCGGCGTGATCGTCACCAAGGACAGCGGAGAGGCCGGCGGCGTTCGCGCCAAACTGGAAGCGGCGCGGATTGAGAGATGTCGCCTGGTGGTTGTCCAGCGCCCGGCGTTGTCGTCAAAAAACCGTTTCGACCGCATCGAGGATGTGGTGCATGCGTTGAAACGATGGTCACTATCCCCCCCGACCAATACTTCCAGCACGTCGCGCAACACCGTCACTTCATGGGTCCAGTGCCGCAACAGATGAGCGATGTCCTCGGGGACATCGTGATCAAGCAGAAACCTCACTGGTTGGGATCGGTCATCTGCTCAATGACCAATGCGTCAATTTCCGTGCGGTGATCCTCGTAGTAAGCCAGGCACTCGTAAACCTGCGCCTTGGTGATCGTCGGGAAGCAACGCGGGGAACACAGCGAGTCGATGGTCTCGCCGTTCTGCAGGAGGCCAATCACATCATGCACTCCGATGCGTGTGCCTTCAATAATGGTGTGTCCTCCTCGCACACCGGGGAGGTTGACGAGGTAACGATACGAGGTTGCGAGCATGTTCATAAGATAGCAGCGAAGTCGGCTGGAGTCGAGTCGCGATTCGCGGACTTTCCTGAACGGAAAACGAAAATGTTGCGCCGGCACCACCGCCGACCTAACCTTCGGATATTGGAGTTTTCATGATCTGGATCGTCCCAACCGAAAAAGACACCAATATGCTCGCCCGCTTTTTCACTTTCGGCATGCCGAACTTCGGCTCAGCCAAGTGAGTTTACCAAGTTCGTCATTCGCCACGCTGGCAAACCGGGGCATAAGCTCTCCAAACCAAAACGTTTCTTCAATCTCTTCCCTCGTTCTCGCGGTCTCACCGTGGATGATGGCGTTCACTACGTGGATGGACTCGCTGAGGCTCGCAAGTTCTTCGCCGGATTAGCCATGACAATCATGGTTCGCGAACGGGCGGAAGTGGACTTCGTTGATATAAAGGGTGCGACGATTAACGAGTTCTACATGGAGAACCTCGTTCTAGGGGAGGGTGATCCAGGCGCGCTCCGCGTTGTCCAGGTGCTTGACCTCGTCGCTCAGCTACGAGGGTTCGAGAGCTTACGGGAGGGGAGACCAATGTCTTTCCAATGGGCATTTCATCTCGCTTTGCTCGTGGACTCACTCGACGAAGGCAACTACACAGCAGTCTGGCGCGAGGACGTGGTCAGCGCATTTATTGCGTTCAAGCAAGACGTGGCAAATGCCCAGCTTCACTATCGACAGACTCACGTGTCGCTGCCGCACCATGAGCGATTCGGCAGATTATTGTCGGGGTCAGGCTCCGACACCGCTGATGTAATCCGCATCAGGCATTCGTTCTTGCTGGGAGAGGTGTATGCGAAAATCAGAATCAACCCGCTCGATCCCAATCGCCGTTTCGATCCCCTAGCCCGGATTCCCACGCAGGGGGTTTTGGGGTTTGATTGGGCATGCTTTTCCTGATTCTCCCAAGAGAAGAGGCGGGTTGGATTAGATAATCTATTTACTGATAATTATAATGCCACAATGTCTGATG
>JACQHZ010000016.1 GCA_016198745.1 Verrucomicrobiota bacterium | reverse complement strand
GTCCCCATCGCCAGGGTCGTCAGGAAGAGAATGGCCAGTTGCGTTCCAAAATCTCCGGGAAACTTGCAGATCGTCTTGACAAACCACGTCATCCAAAACGCCTGCAAAAGCGCCAGCAGCGTCACGAACACGAATTTGCTCGATACATAGGCGACGGTGGACAGACCGCACCGTTGCTCTTTTCCCAGGATGCTCAATTCCTTGGCGATTTCGCGTGACCCGTTGTTGGCGCCCGCCAGGGTAAGCAGGATGACCTGAAACATGATCAACCCCGATGTCAGGGTGGCCGATGACACGGAATCTTTCAGGTAAAGCAATTGTTCCTGGAGGGAACGCAGGACATTCGAATCCAGAGCCAGAGAGAGATTACGCACCTGCGGCAACCCATCCAGGGCGAACACCGCCACCAGCGCAGGAAACGTGAAAATCAAAATGGCGTGCAGAATCATCTGGGCGCGGTCCCGACAAAACAAGATAAAGTGTCGTTCAACCAGCACAAGGAACTGGGATGGCATCGAGGCCGGTCCGGCCGTGCGAATGATGTCCCGGCTGTGTTCTCCATCGCCGGTTCCCCCCTCGGACGCCTGCTTTGTATTCGCCTCGCTTGAAACTGCCTGATGAGAGGCAAGGTCCTCCTTTTCGTAAAGTTCCTCGATGGACTTGAGCTGGAACTGTTCGAGCAAACTGCGGTGATTGCCATGAAATAACACCTTCCCGTTGCGCATGAAAATGACTGAATCCGTCCGGTCGAGATTCTTGATGGAGTGGGTCACCAGCAGGATGGTCTTTCCGCTTCGGTGCGCAAGAAACTCCAACCATTCCATCATGCTGGCCTCGGCATGCGGATCGAGCCCGCTGGTCAGTTCATCAACCAGCAGAACGGGCGGGTCGGCCACCATGGTTTCAGCCAAGGCGACTCGCCGCCTTTGGCCGCCAGAAAGCGTCTTGTATCGTTGATCTTGGAGTTCCTTGAGTCCCGCCAACTCCATCAGGTAGCCCAGCCACTTGTCCCGGGTTGCGGCATCCACCGAGGAAGGGAGTTGAAGTTTGATCGCATATTGCAAAACCTCGCGAACCGTCAGTTCGTCATGCGATTCAGAGAACTGCGGAAGGTAGGCCAACGCCAAAGGGAAAGTCTTCCTGTACTCCGCCAAGGGGTATCCGAAGAGTTCAATCTCTCCCGATGATGGCAAAACAATCCCCGCCAGTGCCCGCAACAGCGTGCTCTTGCCGCAGCCAGACGGCCCGATGATCGCGGTGAAATGCTCTTGCGCGAGTGAAAGATTTACATCCTCAAGGAGGACATGGGCGCCGCCCGTGGTTGTGGCAAGCACCCTGAGGTTGCGAATGGAAACACTCGGACTTCGCATGCAGGTTCGGAGAAAAGCAAAAGGCAACCACGACTTCTTCCAAGTCAGGAATCCGTGGGGACCGCAGGCTTTTTCTTGAGAATCTTCGCGCTCAGCCGGCTAACCGCTTCCCGAGCCACCTCGCTGGCCGGATACAGCCGTTGCGCGTTCAAAAAACATGCCAGACTGTACCCGTATGAACCCATTTTCTCAGCTTCCTCGCCTCTCTTGAGGTGTTTGACGAAATCGGCGCTCTCCGCCGAAAGCTCCGCGCGCAGCTTGTTCAGCTTGGGATCATCCGCCCATTCGCCAATGGCCGTTTGCAGAGCTTCCCACGCTCCGTAAGGGTTGTTGTTGCGGCACAACAGATTGGCTTTTTCAATTGCGGTTTCAACCACCTTCACCTTCTCCATCGCCACCTTCATGCGCTCGATCCGTTCCTTGTCCCCGACAATCGCCGTGGCCAATTGCAGTTGCTGATCGAAGATGGCCCGGTAGTTCTTCGCCTCGAAAAGACGGTCGAACTCCTGCAGAAACTGGTTCTTGGTATCCTGAGAGTGGAAAAATCCGAGTTGCGCCATGTCCAGGTCCGGATTGCCCGGCCAACTCTGAGCCGCCGCGCGAAATTCAGCCATCGCCGTCTTAAGATCGCCCTGCTGCGCCGCAAGCTTGGCATTCCCAAGCCGCAACCGACTTTCCAACTTGACGGCATCCACAATCGAACGCGCCTTCGTCGTATCGAAATCCGCAGACGCTTTTTGAAGTTCCTTGATCAACGCATCCACGTTCCCAAAATCACGCGCTTCAAGCATGGTCTGGAGTTTGACCACCTGAAATCCCAGACCCTGTAGTTTCTGCTTGGTCTCCAAAGGTAGCGTCAACAATGCTGTGTGAAATTCACTCGCGGCAAAGGCATTTTGCAGGTGTTCAGCCGCTCCAGCCAATTCCTTCTTTTCAATCTTGAAGGTTACCACCTTGATCGCGCGTTCCACGTCGCGCACCGCCTCCTTGGAAACATTGACCTGAGCCGCCATCGTCGGCGGATAATCGCCGCCGCCATAAAGGCACCGATAAAAATCAGCCGCCAAAATCACGTGAAGATGCCGCCGGCTGGTGAAAAGCGTGCCGACATATTCCTGGAAATCCATTTTATTCTTCAACTCGACCGCCTCACCCTTGAGCTCCGTCGCCTTGATCTTGGCGCGGCCCTCGACCACACCGAGGTACTCCGAAATCGCCCGCATCTTCCCTTCGGTGAAAGGGACATTGTCAGGTGTCACACCGGCCACCGTCCCACCGCCGCCTTTCGGCGCAGCACGATTGGCTGAAACCGATCGGGGCGCCTCGCCACTCTGGAGATTCGATGGACGCGACATTTGATCCGCGTTCCAATTGGCCGACTTCACCTCCTGCTGCAAACGCCTGATTTTTTCTTCCAGTTGCGCATTAGTGAGCTTCATGTCCCAGGTGGCTTCCACGCGCGCCGCCAGCGCCCGGCCGATCTCCGCGTCCCACTCAAAATCCGAAAGCTCCTGCAACATCTTCCAAGCCGAACGATCATCCCGCTTCTCTAACGCATCCTCGATCTTACGGATCAGGGCCAGATAACGGACCGCGTCTTTGGGGTCCGCAGCCGGTTCATTCAGATACTTCTCAAAACGCGCCCGGACCACCGGATTATCGAATCCAGCCGAGGTCAGGCTGTTCAGCGACTTGATCTTCTCTTTTAACGCTTCTTGCTCGCCAACGCTCAACCCGGGCAGTTCACCCACCGTGGCCGGCCCGCCCGTTGACGACGGTGGTCCTTTCGGATTCAACAGCATGTCCAACGCCGGCGTCTGAATGGTGGATTTGATACTGGTCTCAGGATTCGTTGCTGGAGCAGGCGCGACCGCCGGCGGAGCAGGCGGTTGGCCTTCTTCCGCCAGCCCCGTTGGGGAAAGAAACCATGCGGCAAATGCCATTCCTGCCAGGGAAATTGAAATCGTTCGATTCATGAAAAAAACGTGGGCTCTAATCAAAACATGTTGATGTGAATGGAAATTTTTTTGCCGCAAAAATGGGCATGTTCAAAGTTCATGGTTAACCGGATTGAAGGTGAAAACCGCCTGCCTGTGCGCCCGCCTGCTGCCGCGCGGGCAGGC
>JACQHZ010000232.1 GCA_016198745.1 Verrucomicrobiota bacterium | reverse complement strand
TCCCCCCTCAGAGGGGGGACAAGTTCGTTGGTTGCGGCTACGCCGCGCTGTGCGTTCGGGTTTTTCAATTTCCCTGACATCCAACTCGGCAAATTTGAAACGCGCGAAAATCAATCCGTCAGGCGAAAGTCCACCTGTTTTTTGAACCGATCCACGCGCGCGACGGCGACACGCACCTTGGAGCCGGCCCGCAATTCGCGGCGGGTGCGCTTGCCGGTCAGTTTTTGACGGACGGGATCAAAGTGATAAAAATCGTCGCTCAAGGTCGAGACATGCACCAACCCGGACAACATGAATTCGGGCAGTTCGACGAACAACCCGAAATTGCGGACCTCGGTGACAAGCGCGTCAAAGGCATCGGGCTGCCGCTCGCGGAGATGGCGCTCGAAGTATTCGATTAATTTGAGTTTGACGGCCTCTTTTTCCGCCTCGTCGGCGACGCGCTCGGTGGTCGAGCAATGCGCGGCGAGAGTGTCAAGGGCGGCAACGTCGAAGGCAGGTTCCGTTTTCGACGGCGTCGCGGGCGGGTGGCGCAGGGATCGCGTGGCGCGAAGGAGCGCGCGATGAACGATGAGGTCGGCGTAGCGCCGGATGGGACTGGTGAAGTGGGTGTAGTTCTCCTTCGCCAGTCCGTAGTGACCGACCGGTTGCGTCGAATACCGTGCGCGTTTGAGGGAACGCAGCAGGCTTAATTTGAGGATGTATTCCTCGGCCCGGCCGGCGAGTCGTTTCAGAAGTTTCTGGATTTCGGAGCGGAGCGTCGGATCGCCCATCGAGTAACCGTTGGCCAGCGCGAGGTCGCGGTATTGTTCGAGTCTTTCCGGGTCCGGATCCTCGTGGATGCGATAGATGGCGGGAACGCTCCGGCGCCGGATTTCGGCGGCCACCGCCTCGTTGGCCAGGAGCATGAACTCTTCCACGAGTTGATGGGAGACATCGTTTTCGACCTTCTCGATGCGCTCGGCAAGGCCGCGGGCATTGCAGTGAACTTTGAGTTCGGGAAAATCGAGGTCCAACGAGCCGCGCGTGAAACGTCGGGCGCGCACGCGCGCAGCCAGCGTTCCCATCTCCTTCAACAACCGGCACAGAGACGGGTTGGCGATCAATGATTTTTCGCCGGGTGAAGGCTGGAGAACGGACAGCGCCTGTTTGTACGTCAGACGCGCGGCGGAACGGATGATGGTGTCGCGGAATGCGCATGAAAGCACTTCGCCGTCATCAGCGATTTCGAAAAGCGCGGATTGCGTCAGCCTCGCCACGCCCTCCTTGAGTGAACACAATTCGTTGGAAAGCCGCGGCGGCAGCATCGGGATGACGCGATCGGGAAGGTAAACACTGTTGCCGCGTTCACGCGCCTCCCGATCCAGCGGCGAACCCGGTTTGATGTAATGGCTTACGTCCGCGATGTGCACTCCAAGCAGATGACGTCCGTTGGGAAGCCGCCGGAGTGAAAGCGCGTCGTCGTGATCGCGCGCGTCGTCCGGATCAATGGTCACGACAAGGTCTTCGCTCAAGTCCAGCCGCCGATGACGTTCGGCGGCGGGAACGGCTTCTGCGATGGCGTCGGCCTGCGCAAGCGCGTCAGCGGGAAATTCGACGCGGAAACCGTATTTTTTGACGATGACCACGATATCCAGGCTGGGATCGTCGGCGCGGCCGATGACCTCCTGGATGGCGCCTTCCGGGTTGACGTGGCGGTTTTTCCATTCATCGAGTCTGACGACCACGCGATCGCCGACTCTGGCTTTGAAGCGGCTCCGCGAGAGGTTGACGTAGATATTGCGATTGAAACGCGGGTCGTCCGGCGCCACGTAATGGAATTGCGCGCTTTTTTGCAACACGCCGATGAGAATGGAATTTGCGCGTTCCAGCACGCGAATCACCCGGGCGCAAACTTTTGACGCCGATCCCGGCGATCGTTCCTTCCGGCCGGGGGGAGTCGCGTGGAGCCGCGCCACCACCCGGTCGCCGTGCATGGCCACACCGGCATCCTCGGCGGCGATGAAAATATCCGGCGTCGGCGCTCCTTCGGAAGATGAGAGTTCGGGCGTCAGAAAACCGAAGCCGCGCTCGTGCATCTGGATGCGTCCCGTGACGAGGTCGGCCTCGGAAGGCAGGACGAGACGGTCCTTGCGCACGCGGACGATCACGCCCTCGCGCAGAAGGCGGTCGAGCGCGGAACGGACCTGATTTCTCTCCGGGGGCGGGATGTTGAGGGCTGCGATCAGTTCGCTGACGCGCATCGGCCGGTATTTCGGCGATGAAAGAAGTCTTTGGATTCTGATCCTGAGGCTGTTAGGGTCTGTTTTCATGTCAATGAATGCGCGACGTTGGATGGCCGGGGCGGCGGCGACACTGGTGGTTCTCATAGCTTGCGGCGTCTGGAACCGCCAGAACTATCTCCTGGAACTTGAAACGCAGATGGCGCTGCTGCGGCGCGATTTGCAGTCGGTGTCGCTCAAGAACACGGATTTGGAGCGGGAAATCGAGCGCATGAAGAATCTGGCGTTCGAGAAACAAACGCGCCGGGAAATAGAAACCGCCATGAGTCGGATGCGCGAACTGCCTTTCCGCAAACCGGTTCGGTACCGGCGCATGGCGAAGGGGGATTTGCGCGCCTTTATTCTTTCGAAGCTCAGGGCGCAGTACACCGCCGAGGAATTCTGCAACTACGAACTGGCTCTCAAACGCATCGGCCTGTTGCCCCGGCAAGTGAACCTGCAGGATGCGGTTGCCGATCTGCTTTCCGAACAGGTCGCCGCGCTTTATGACACGGACGCGCACGAGTTATGTTCCTTTGCCGATCCCGCCGGCGGCGGGTTGCGAAACAATTTCCAGCGCATGATCCTGGCGCACGAGCTGGTGCATGCGCTGCAGGATCAGAACTTCGAGTTTCGCGCCCTGGCGTTGCGGGCGAAGAACAACGATGATGCGGCCATGGCGGCGGCGGCGCTCGTGGAGGGCGACGCCTCTTATCAGATGGGCGTTTATTTGCGTGAAAACTACCGCGCGCAGGAAATCCTGGGCGACCTCCAACTTCTGTTCTCGCAACGGACCGACAAGGTTCTGTCGGCGCCGGCCTACCTGCGGGACACGCTCCTTTTCCCCTATCAGGAAGGGCAGATTTTTGCGGCGGAGCTTCATGCAGGCGGCGGAAACGCGGCGATTGACGCCGCTTTTGCCAATCCGCCTCAAAGCACCGAACAGGTGTTGCATCCGGAAAAATTCCTTGGCGCAGTCCGCGATGCGCCGAAAGCGGTCGCCCTGACATTCAAAGCGGGACCTCTGTGGAAGAAGCTCCATGAAAACGTGCTGGGCGAACTGGGAATCCGTTCTTTCTTTTTCGATTTGCTTGGCGTCGAGGAGGCCGCACGGATCGCGGAAGGATGGGGCGGCGATCAGTTTGCGCTCTATGAAACGGCGACGGACAAGTGGGTGCTTGTCTGGAAAAGCGTGTGGGACACCGAGAAGGACGCGCGCGAGTTCTTCGATGCGCTGGAACGTTTCTATCGCGAGCGTTACGGCGCGCCGGACCCCGGCGCGGCGGCGATTTCCAATCCGCCGCAAAAAAAAGCGACGCCGGGCGCGGATGCCGTTTTTTTCTCCGTGGCAAACCAAAGGCAGGCGCTCATGATTCGCGGCAAGACCGTGTTGTTTCTGGATGTTCCCGATATTAAAATGATGCAGCTTCTTCTTTCACAATTAACGCGTGTGATGTAATAATTCGGCTTAGTCGCCTCCGGTGCCATCCGTCCGCCGCAGGATCCGCCGTGGCGGACCGCGGCGAACGGTGGAACGTGGCAAACAATTTGAACAACAGCTTTTTATCGCTTGTCAATCTTCAAAATAAATGTTTATATCTGCTTGAATAGAAGGAGGTTACAAATGAAGAATCTACTCGCAGCGGGAATCATGTTGGTTTTTATCGCAACCGAAGTTTCGGCTCAAACGACTCAACCAACCAAAAGCGACATCAAGATCAAGAAGATCGATGTGGAGTTGAGTCTGGCGCCGCGCTACACCACGCAGGGGCAATCCATTCCGCGGCAGGCGCAATCGGACCAGAACCGCAAGTGGCTGGTCGTGGAAGCCGAGCTGGAAAGTGGACCGGACTGGGTGGACGAGGTGACGGTGAAGTTTTTTGTCGTTGCCAATTACGGCTCGACCGCGAAAGAGAAACCCGCGGACAACTACGACATCCTGGCCACGAGCGTCACAGTGGTCAATATGCAGCGCAACGTTGGAACCGGCCAAAAGAATATTGTGCCGGTTTTCATGGATGCCAACACGGTGAAACGATACGGCGCCACGGGAATTCAGCAGTTCATTCCGCAGGTTGCGGTTCAGGTTATTTACAAGGGCACTTTGCAGGATACGCACTGGATGACCGGCGTGCAGAAGGATGTGCGTTTCTGGGAAACAAAGCAACCGCGCGCGGGCGTGTTGTTGAACCTCACGCAGTCGCCCTGGTCTCCCGCGTTCCTCGATCATTATGAGCAGGTAAAACCGATCGTGGCGGGCACACCCGGTTATTAGTCTGCCTGTTTCATGAAAATTCCCGCATGGTTCAACGGTTTCCACCCACCTGTCCCCCTCGGAAGGGGGATCAGAGGGTGGCCCCCCCAAGATGGGGGGCAGGCATGCAGGGTTCACGGGT
>JACQHZ010000231.1 GCA_016198745.1 Verrucomicrobiota bacterium | reverse complement strand
ACCCTGCAGAGGGTGGCAAGCGAGGGAGGCGACGACGGAGCGTCGCCCTCCATGTTCTTGATGCACAATCGAGGATGTAGGGGGTAGGGAATAATGGTTGGGACGTTTCAAGGGGAATTGGAAGGTTATATCCGAATCAGGGCTGCGCCGGATTGCGATCTCGCTCAGGGCGACTTCCGGGCGTTCACAAAGTTTCGGATGCCTTCCACCACCGCCCCGGCCAGTTTGCGCCGATAGTCGGGACTCATGAATTTCTTTTCCTGTCCCGGAAGAATGATGTACTCCGGTTCGATTAAAATGACGGGGCATTCCAGAAAACGCGGGATGTAAAGGTTGCGACGGATGCAGCCGAGGTCGGCGGTCTCCATTCGTTGAAGAATGGCCTGATGCACCGCTTCCGCCAGCGGCTTCGACCACGGATGCAGGTAAAAAGTCTGCGTCCCGTGCCGCAAGCGCGGGTCCGTTCCATCACCGACCGAATTATTGTGGACGCTGATCACCAGGTCCGGTTTCAGTTCACGAATCCGGGCATGACGTTCCTTGATTGGCAACGGTTGCTCCTCACGAGTATAACTCACTTGCGCGCCTTGCGCTTCAAGGAGCGTTGCAATTTCCCGACTCAACAACAGATTGGACTCGCGCTCCTCAAATCCGCGCGGCCCGACCGCGCCGCGGTCCGGGTGATGTCCTGGGTCCAAGCACACACGCAGCCCGCGCAAGCCGGGTTCGACGGCGGTTTCGGCGGCGGTCTTGTCATTCGACGGCCGCAATTTGTGTTTCAGGGAACAATCCAGGCGGGTCGCAGAAAACTCGCATCCCCATGGGTTTGGCGACCACGAATCAATGGAAACGGAGGATGGCCTTGTCAAGTTGACGACATCCACGCGCGTATCTTCCTTTGGAAGCAGAAGGAAACAACGACGATACGGCGGCGGTTCCGCAGGGACATCCAGTTCGCAATCGGCCGATGCAACGGGAACCTGAATGCCATCTCCCACATCGCACCGGTAACTGTCGCCCGACAGCGACCTGGCCGTGAGACATGACCCTCCGAGGATGAAAACGATCTGGCCAAGTTGCGCGCCTTCCAATCCGATCCACAGGTCTTTTGTCACCCGAACGGTCTTGGGAGGATCAAATAATTCGGGAGCGGGCATGATGCCGGCCCCTCGCGACGTGCGCGCAAGAACGATCGTTTTGGCCTCCTGTTCTCTCTGATGCGCCACAAATTCAAACTGCGCGTCACAGATTTTGCCGCCGACCTCGGCCTTCTGTGAGGCGGACCGGATGGGGACGAATCCGATGAAGGCGCCGTCCGCATCCACGTCGCACCCGACTCCGTTGCAGGAAACCGTGGCATCGGGGGAATCCACCGTGCCAATCACAAACGTGGCGCCCTCTGCCAGCGCCATCGCTTCACCGGATTCGGGACGGACCACCTTGATGGAGAGAGCGGGCGCCGTCGCGCCCAACGCGAGGTCCATCATGAAGACAAGCAGGATACGATGAATGAATTGGTTCAAGCGCATTTCCGACCCTCCCGTCGCGCGCGCTCACGGGAGCGACACCGGGGAACATGCGCATGCACGCGCGACAAGTAGATGGGCGACGCGCGCGCGCCCGGCTGCGTTGGTGAATGGAAGATGCTACGCAAAACTGACCTTGGGCGCCGCCCGGTCGGCTTCTTCGACCTTGAAATACGGCGCGGGCTGGTACGCCAGCATTCTGGCCACAATAAGGTTCGGAAATTGCTGGATGGTGGTATTGAAAACGTTTGCTGCGTCGTTGTAAGACTCGCGGCGAACGGCAATCTGGTTTTCGATCTGCTGGATCGTCGCCTGGAGCTGGAGGAAATTCTGATTGGCCTTGAGTTCCGGATAATTTTCCGCAACTGCAAACAAGCTCTTAAGCGCGCCGGCGATCTGGTTGTTGGCCTCGATCTGCTCGCCCCGTGTGCTTGCTCTTTGCCATGAGGAACGGGCGTTGGTGACGGCCTCGAAAGTTCCCCGCTCATGCTGCATATATCCCTTGCACGTCTCAACCAGGTTGGGCAGCATGTCCGCCCTCTGCTTGAGAAGCACGTCAATGTTCGACCACGCCTTTTCGTTTTGATTCCTGAGACGGACAAGGCTGTTGTAAAGCGAGACGGCATAGACAACCAAAACAATGACGACCAGCAGAAGGATGAAAAACGCGATCAGCCCGATTCCAATAGCCATGACACGGATTATGCGAAGAACCGGCAAAAAGGCAAGGCCAGATTTGACAGGCGCCTGGTCCTGGCGCATAGTAGAACCCTGATTCCATCCAAATGAGCCACGAAGATCCTGGGACCGCCGAGACGGGAGAGCGCGGTTTGGCGCGTTTTCATCCTGCGCCTCGTTCGAATTGGCCTGACGCGCCGTTTTCCGATTGGAATGATTGGCGCTGGCAGCTTAAAAATCGCATCGCCAGCCTTGCCGCTCTCGAAAAACGGATTGCGCTCACGCCATCCGAAAGGCGAGGCGTGCTGCACTCCGAACATAAACTGGCGTTGGCCATCACGCCGCATTTTTTCTCGCTCATCAACAAGAACGACTCCCGATGTCCCATCCGCCGGCAGGTGATCCCCACGGCGGACGAAGCGCAAGCGGACCTTTCCGATGCGAGCGATCCTGTCAGCGAAGAGGCGACATCGCCCGTGCCCGGACTCGTGCATCGCTATCCGGACCGGGTCTTGTTGTTGACCACGGACCGTTGCGCATCCTATTGCCGATACTGCACCCGCAGCCGGCTCGTCAGCGGCGCCAGCGGTTACGATTTTCATCCGCAACTCGATCAGGCGCTGGCTTATCTCCGCGCTCACGCCGAGGTCCGCGATGTGCTGCTTTCGGGCGGGGACCCTCTCCTGCTCAGCGATGACAAATTGGATTACATCCTGCGAACATTGCGCGCCATCCCGCACATCGAATTTTTGCGGATTGGCTCCCGCATTCCTGTTTTCCTGCCGCAACGAATCACGCCGGAACTATGCGCCGTCTTGCGCAAACACCATCCGCTGTGGATGAGCATCCATACCAACCATCCTCGCGAATTGACGCTTGAAGTGCGCGAAGCCCTTGGACGGTTGGCGGACACGGGCATTCCCCTCGGAAATCAGAGCGTTCTGCTGGCGGGGGTCAACGACAGCGTGGAAGTGATGAAGGAACTCGTCCATAAATTGCTCCTCTGCCGCGTGCGTCCCTACTATCTTTATCAGTGCGATCTCATCCAGGGTTCCAAGCATCTGCGCTCACCGGTCGGCAAGGGGTTGGAGATCATCGAAGGATTGCGGGGTTTCACCAGCGGCTACGCGGTTCCCCAATTTGTCATTGACGCGCCGGGCGGCGGCGGCAAGGTGCCGATCAACCCCGATTATGTCATCTATCAGGACGCCGAACGCATCGTGTTCCGCAACTACCAGGGAAGGGTTTTTGAATATCCCGACCCTGCCGCGCCTGGAAAAAAACGCGCGCCACCGCCCATGCCTGATTACGCCATAATTCCATAGGCGCCGCGCCTTTTTTTGAAAATGGCCGGTAGGCCGTTGCAACATGATCATGTCCTCGACTTCGATGAGATGAACGGCTTCAAGGAGATGTATTGTCTGGCGGCCCACCTGCCCGAATATGGGCGATTAGCTCAGCGGTAGAGCACCTGCCTTACACGCAGGCCGTCGGCGGTTCAAATCCGTCATCGCCCACCCCCTCCTGTTTTCAGATGTAAAAGGCATTACGTTACTTGCAGGGAAGCCGGAGATGTCGAAGCATGTTGCCCGGCTCAAAAGAGATTTGAACCCGACCACAAAAAAAGGATCCGATGTCGCTCACGCCCAAGTTCGTTCTGCTGACCGTGATTCTGGCCACCGCATTTTTAGAGTCCCCTTTCTGGGATCCGTAAACCCCTCGCCTTTAGGCGACGGGACGATCTGCGAGCATGTTTTTGGGACGTAGGAGATGCGGGGACTCTGTATGGGGGTGGAAAAATCATCGGATGAATCAAAGTTGTTGGCAGGAGAATGTGGAAGAATGAAGTGAAAAAGCAAATGGAGATTCAAAACACAAAAAGGCAGGGAAGGTCGGCCAATGGGCCGACTGAATCCGGCTTCAAGCCGTAATGGAAATCCCTCGCCTTTAGGCGAGGGTCGTTTAACCCGCATATTTCACAAGTTCTGACTTGTGAAATATGCGGGTTAAGAGAAAGGTTCTGCTTCCAATCATGAAGCCCTCATCCGAACAACTTGACGTCCTTTTGCGCGGGACGGCGCCGGTGATTTCCCCGGAGGAATTGCGCCGCAAACTCTCCGCAAGCCGTCCCTTGCGCGTCAAGCTGGGCGTGGACCCCACCGCCCCCGATCTGCACCTTGGACACACCGTCGCCCTCTCGAAGCTGCGGCAGTTCCAGGATTTCGGCCACGTGGCGGTGTTGATCATCGGCGATTTCACCTCGATGATCGGCGATCCGACCGGACGCTCCGCCACGCGCCCGCCGCTGTCGCGCGACGAGATTCTGGCCAATGCGAAGACGTATCAGGAACAGGCGTTCAAGGTGCTGGATCGCGAACGTCTGGAGATGGTTTTCAACGGAGATTGGTTTGCGAAGATGACGTTCGCGGAAATCATCCAACTCAGCAGCGCCGTCTCCATTTCCCAGATGATGCAGCGCCGCGATTTCCGCGAGCGCACGCAGGCCGGTTCGGACATCCGCCATCACGAAACCTTTTATCCCATCATGCAGGGGTGGGACTCGGTGATGGTTCGCGCGGACGTCGAACTGGGCGGCACAGATCAGCTTTTCAATATCATGGTCGGGCGCGATCTCCAGAAGGACCACGGCCAGGAACCGCAGGTTGCGATGCTGCTGCCCATCCTCGAAGGCACGGACGGCGCGCAGAAGATGAGCAAGAGCCTCGGCAATTACATCGGCGTGTCGGAATCCGCCTCCGAAATCTTCGGCAAAACCATGTCCATCTCCGACGAGTTGATGTGGAAATGGTTCCCCCTGCTCCTCGGCAAGTCCGAGGCCGACCTGGTCGCTTTGAAATCCGGCCATCCGATGGAGGCAAAAAAAACCCTGGCGGAGACTTTGGCTGCGCGTTTCGAGGGCTGCGAAGCGGCAAAAAAAGCGCGCCACGATTTCGAGCGGAAATTTTCGGCGCGCGACGCCGCCTCCGCCGACCTGCCCGAGCTTTCACCCAAGGACTTTCGCGCGCAAGGGGGCGTCCTGAGCGCGCTTGATCTGGTGATGGCAACGGGCGTTGCCGCCAGCAAGGGCGAGGCGCGGCGGCTCATTCAACAGGGCGGCGTGGAACTGGCGGAAACCAGGCTCGGAGATCCGGCTGCGCCCGTGACGCCGAAGGCCGGGGATGTCTTCAAGGTGGGCAAGAAACATTTCTTCCGCATCGGCGCCGGATAAGCGGCCGGACTTGTGAACGCCAAACCTTTTTTCGAGAGCAACGGGTTGCAGATCCATCGGGATGATTTCCTGACAACCGGGCGCATTGCGGCGGGAACGGCGGCCGCCGTTGCATCCCAAACGAACGCATCGGAACCAACCCGTCGTCGGGGACGGGCAGGCGATGACGGGGCAAAATTGTGAGCGTGCATCTCGGTTTTTGGGACGCGCTTCTGCTGGTCGTGGTGTCCGTGCAGGCAACGGTCCTCGCGTATCTGCATCATCCAAGATGGAAGGCGTTGGTCCTGACGTTGCCCATCCCGTTCACGGTCGCCACGATGGCGGTGGGCCTCCCCATTGACGCCACGAATGTCTGCGGTTTGCTGCTGCTGCTCATGTTCACACACGGCGTTCGCATCCTCCATCAAAACCTGCGCGCGCCGGTCGTCCCCTCCATCGCGGCGGCGGCGATGGGCTACTGTCTGCTGGGTTGGATGCTGGCCGGTCTCCTGCCCGTCGGCGACGCGGCCTTTTGGACCGCTTGCGTTGCGACGGTGCTGGTTGCCGTGACGCTGCTCAAGACCACGGCGCATCGCGAGGAGCCGGGGCATCGCAGCTCGCTGCCCGTTTGGATCAAACTGCCGATCATCATGCTGGTCATCGGCGGCCTGCTTCTGATCAAGCACGGCCTGCGCGGGTTCACCACCGTTTTTCCGATGGTAACCGTGGTGGGCCTTTATGAGGCGCGTCACAGCCTGTGGACGATGAGCCGGCAGGTTCCGGTGATCATTCTGGGAATGGTCCCCATGATGATCGTCTGCCGGCTCGCGCAGGAGCGGATGCCGCAGGGCGCCGCGCTCGCCCTGAGCTGGGTGCTTTTCCTCGCCGCGCTTGGCCTCTTGCATCTCCGATTGTGGCATCGAAATGAAATCACCATCGAAACCGATGCTTGACTGCGCGCCGATTGGAGTGATGAATCAGCGTTGATGAATCCGAATTCCACGCAGCGCCTCTGGGCGGGTTTCGATCTTGGCGGCACGAAGATGATGGCCGCACTTTTCAACGCGCGGTTCGAGATGCTCGAATCCCAGCGCGTCCGGTTGGGGAATGTGCGCGGATCGAAGGCTGTCACCGCGCAGATGATTGCCTTGGTCCGGCAGGTCCTGAGAGGCGCAATGCGCGACGCGCGCGGCCGACTGTCGGGCATTGGCTTGGGCGTGCCCGGTCCTCTTGATTTGGATCGGGGCATCGTGCTTGAAGCGCCGAATCTTGGCTGGAAGAATGTGGCCTTGCGGCGGATTCTTGAACAAACGTTTCGTTGCCCCGTCGTCCTGGCCAACGACGTGGATGCAGGCACGTTTGGCGAGTATCGCTTTGGCGCAGCCCGAAACGCCCGTTGCGCGGTGGGCATTTTTCCCGGAACGGGGATCGGCGGGGGCTGCGTCTATGAAGGCCGTCTGATTCGCGGGAAAACCGGCTCATGCATGGAGATCGGCCACATCCAGGTCCAGCCGCGCGGCCCCCTGTGCGGATGCGGACGTCGGGGTTGTCTGGAGGCGGTCGCGAGCCGTCTCGCCATCTGCGCGGAAGCGGCGGCGGCGGCGTATCGCGGCCAGGCGCCGCACATCTTGAAAAGAGCTGGAACGGATTTGCGCGAAATCCGGAGCAAGACGTTGGCGGCGGCGATCCGGGAGGGCGACTTTTCGATTGAACAAATCATGCGTCATGCCGCGCGGCAGATCGGAACGGCGGCGGCATCGGTTGTCAATTTGCTGGCGCCGGACACCGTTGTTTTGGGTGGCGGCCTCGTCGAAGCGATGCCCAAGCTTTTCCTGCGCGAGGTGCGGGATGTGGTTCGGCGCGACGCCATGAAAGGGTTCACGAAGGGTTTGCGCGTGATGATCGCACAACTCGGCGATGAAGCGACCGTGATGGGCGCGGCCGCCCTGGCCGCCGAGAGGGTATGCAAGACTGCGGCGCCGCGGCCGTTGAGCGGCAACCAACCCTGAACCCATCAACCTGAGCCACGCATGGATTTCAATCGAAAAGTCCTGTTGCTGGCGGGGATGGTTTTGAACCGTCGCAAGAATCAAAATTCCTATCCGTAACTATCATTTGCGCGTGATGGACAACAGCATCAAAAGGGAGAAGATTTCGCTGACGCTTTCTCAGGCGGCAAGCATTGTCATTCCTTACATGTGGCACCAGTTGAAGGAGCAAATCCTGACCGTGATTCCCGTGTGCCTGTATCTGGCCTTGTTCCAGATGGTGATCTTGCAACACGGACTGGAACGCGTTTTTTGGATCGTATGTGGCGTTTGGGTGGTCGTGCTCGGTCTGTTCTTTTTCCTTGAGGGCGTCCGTATCGCCCTCGCGCCGGTTGGAGAAGTCATCGGGGACACCCTCCCAAAAAGGTGTTCGAGGAAGGGGGTCCTCATTTTTTCATTTGTGCTGGGAATCGTGGCGGCCTTTGGCGAGCCGGTCATTGGGAGTTTGCAAATCGCCGGAGCAAGCGTGGATCCGTCCAAAGCGCCGCTTCTCCACGCGCTGCTTGTGGCGCATCCCTTGTGGCTTTCGTTCACCGTGTCGCTGGCCGTTGGAGTGGCGGTCGTGTTTGGAATGTTGAGAACGATTTTTGGCTGGAGCCTGAAGCCGATGATTCTTCCCCTCATCGGCGCAGCAATCTGCGCCACGATGGCGGCTGCGCGTGACCCGAATCTTTCCACGGCAATCGGTCTCGCATGGGACGCCGGAGCGGTGATCGTGGGTCCCGTCCTTTGCCCGCTGGTCCTTGCACTGGGGTTGGGGGTTTTTCGCGCGACGGGACGCACGGAGGCGGGCATGGCGGGATTCGGGATGGTGGGTCTGATTTCGGTGGTTCCTATTGTGGCAGTCATACTCCTGACATTTTTCATTCCACAGGGCGGTTGGAAGGAGGCGGCCGCCCTGGGCGGCGTTGCAGTGAAATCGGATGGGGTGTCCCCCTTGGGGTTGGCGTGGGAGTCATTCGTCTTGGCCGTGCGCGCAATCGCCCCGATTTTTCTATTCTTGTGGTTTTTTATGCGTTGGGGACTCAGGGAGGAGGGAATCCCGACGGCGCAATATGCCGTGGGCGCCATCTTCGCCGTGCTAGGCCTTTTCCTGTTTAACTTCGGCCTTTCCACAGGTCTTTCCGAGCTGGGCAACCAGGTTGGCCATCGCCTTCCGTTGGCATTCACTCCTCCTGTGGAGTCCCTGTTTCCTTCCGCGATCGGGAAAGTGGTTGTGGTGGTCTTCGGCATCATCCTGGGTTACGGCGCCACGCTTGCGGAGCCGGCCTTCAACATCCTGGGGCAACAGGTTGAAGACGTCACCCAGGGGGCTTTCAAGAAATGGTTGTTCAGCCAGTCTGTTGCGATTGGAGTGGGAGTGGGGGCTGGCTTGGGCATCGTGTCCACGGTTTATCATGTGAATCTTCTCACCCTGTTGTTGCCGCCTTATGTCCTGATTTTCATATTAACCTTGATGAACAACGAAGAATACGTGAATATCGCCTGGGATGGTGGCGCTGTCACCACGGGACCTGTGACGGTGCCCCTGAAGATCGCCATCGGAATTGCGCTGAGCCATGCAACCGGCTTTGCGGAAGGATTCGGCATCCTGGCGCTTGCGTCAGCCTATCCGGTGATCAACATCCTTTTGATTGGACTATACGTGAAACATCAGCAAAGGAAATTGGAGAACGTAAGCCATGAAAGCAAATGACTCATCGGAACAAACTCATGCAGAACCAAAGAACGATCTTCGGCTGATCACATGCATTGTGCAACGAGGCAAGGGGGATCGCATAGGGAAGGCGGGCATTGAAGCGGGCGCCAGCGGCGTCACCGTTTTTTTTGCAAGGGGCATGGGAATGCGAGAACGATTGGGGCTGCTAGGGATGGCCATTGTCCCGGAAAAGGAAGTGGTGATGGTGATTTGTTCGGCAAAGGATGAACCGCACATTTTTGATGCCATGGTGAAGGCGGGAAAAGTGAATGTCCCCGGCATGGGCGTGGCCTTTGTGACGCCTATCCTGGAGGTAGTGGGGATTCACCAAGCGATTCAGAACGACGCTAAACAGGACTGAAAAAGATCGTTCAATCGAATTCCTGGATTGGGACGGTTCAAAACGCGCTTGGAATCAGCGAACACATCCATCTCCTCAGAGAGAAGGTCAATCCGACCTGACGCGCCTTCGGGTGCGAGGAGGCGACATCATCACCTTCTGGAACCCTGCGCGATTTCTTCACACAGGCGCTTCCGGTATTCCTCCTTGCGTTTGGCATCCTCCCTGGCGCGGGCGGAGAAATAGACGAATTGCAGCGTCCTGCGGTTGCGAGCGCTCGAATTTGCATCCGCCCGCTGAATGGTCAGGGAATGACAAATGAGCAAATCCCCCGGCTTGACGATGGTGGCAACCTCCTGCTCCTGATCGTCGGTGTTGAAATCGGCAATGCCCTGCGCAAACCCCAGGGAGGGGATCCGTCCATGCGTCCGCAAGCCGCGGCGATGCGACCCTCTGACCCATCGCATACAACCGTTCTCCTGGTCCATCGCATCCAGCGCCAGCCATATCGAAACCGCCTCGTTCGGATCGAGCATGTGATAGAAGCCATCCTGGTGCGGGGGCGTTTCCTTCCCGAACCGGGCGGGCTTGTTCAGCCATTGGAAACTTTTGGGTATCACCGGACCGTCGAGAAGCAATTCCGCCAGTTGCCGCAACCGCCCGCCGGTGTACAATTGCTCGAAATAAGCGTTTTCCTCGCTCCTGATCGGAAACTGTCTCAGGGTATCCGGACGGCCTTTGATCTCGAAAAAAAGGCTTCCTGCAGAGACTTTCGGGAGGACCTCTGCCATGTAGCGGGCGAGCTGCCGCGTCAATTCCTCCATGTCCTGATGACTCAGGAAACCCGGAAGGACGGCAAATCCGTCGCGATCGAATGTCTCTTTCGCGCTTTGCATGAAATTACCCAGGCAAGATGAAACAAAGCGGCTGATCTGTCGAGAAAAATGACGACGGCGTCCGACATCTAGCCCGGATACTTCACACTCCCGTGTGAAGTATGCGCCGAAGGCAGCCCATCCGCTGGATGGGCTGGGCTACCCAGCACTTTGCCGCTCCCGCTTCGATTCCGGCAGTCTGCCGGAAACCCTT
>JACQHZ010000237.1 GCA_016198745.1 Verrucomicrobiota bacterium | reverse complement strand
GCAACGCGGCGGCCACGCCGCGCATGAGCACATCATCCGGCACAATCAACCCGTCGGGCCACGCGCGCGCCGCATCCCAGCGTTTCATCAACTTGAGCATTTGTTCGTAACCAAGTTTTTCGGCGAAAATCCCGCCTTGAGGAGAAAAACCTTCCACCGGACAGATGGATTCGCGCGTCATCTGGAAACGGTGCGCCGCAGCCGCATCCAGAAGGCCGTCCACATCCGGCGCGCCGCGCGACTTCTGCCAGTAGGTTCGCAAATAGACCAAGCGCCGGCGCCCTTGTTGGGCCAGGCAACTGGCCGCGTTGAAAGTGAAACTGTGCAAATCCAGGTTCACGGCTGCCTCTTGAACGGTGCTGCCAAAGGCGACATTGGGCAAATCGCTCTGCGCGATTTCGTCGGTCATTGTGCCCGGCGGAATGCCGATCCAGATCAATCCCTTGAAGGCGTGATGCCGAATGTCCTGGATCAGGTTGAGCGAATTGCCGCTCAAACCCATCGTTTGCCGGGCGGTGAGATCATCGTACAACCGGCAATTCCAGCGGTGATCGCCCACCTCCTTCCGGATCGTTTGGACAAGCGCGCGATAAAAATAGGTGGGTTCGTCCAGCAGATTCGGCCCGATCAAAATACCGATAACCGCCGTGGCGCTTGCCGACTGCACAAAGGTACCGCGCCCGTGTTGGCGCGAGATCATCCCTTTTTTCGCCAGGAGACTGAGCGCATGGCGGATCGTGAGGTGCGCGACATCGAAGGTGCGCGCCAACTCCCTCTCGGCGGGCAACGGCTTCCCGACTGAAAATCGGCCGGACTCAATATCCCTCTGAATGGACTCCGCCAAAGCCACGTACCTGGGAAGCGCAAAACCGCCTGGAGTCCGGTCGCGATAGGGTGTCTTGATCATAATTCAACTGTTATATAACTCTAAAACACATATTTGAGCATCCTGTCAACTCTTTTTTTCAAGAGACGGCATCAGGAACAGCTGGTTTTGGATGCGCTCCAGCCCGACGCCCCAGTCGAGAACATCCTCGTCTGCTACCGCACCGCGCGAGATCTCAATCTCTCCACCCTCCCCAACTGACCAGCTTCGTGAAGAGGTTGATTTCCAGGTTGACATCGTTTACGTTGTAAACGATGTTCTTTTCATGCCAACCATTGTGCAATCTTGTCGAATCGAAGAAGACCACGCGGCGTTGCTCGCCCGACAGGCCCGGCGCCGTCACCTGGAAGTTTCCACTTTGAGCAGCCTCTACCTCAAGGAAAAGGCGCTGGAGGAAGAGTTTCCCGGAATTGGTTTTCGGGACGCGGTGGGCGGCCGCGAAGCCCATGTGCTCGGCCATCGCGTGGCCGTTTGGGAAGTGGTGGACGTGTATCGTGAAGCCAGGACGGTTGCCAGGACTGCCCGCCATTTCCGCTGGCCGCCAGCCCTGGTGCGGTGTGCCTTGGCTTTCACCAAGACCTTCCCCGTGGACATTGAGCAGCAGCGTCAAGCTGAGGTCGGCGCGTGAAACCGCGCCTGCTGGCCGATGAAAACACATCGCACCGGCTGGTTTCAGCGTGTCGGCAAATCGAAAGCGGTTTTCCCATCATCCACATTTCCGATTGGGAAAACGGCGCTTACTTGTCGGTGAAAGACCCTGCGCTTCTGATGATCTTGCGCGAGCACGGGATGATTTTGGCGAGCTTTGACCGGGCGAGCCTCCCCATGCACGCGGGCATGCTCACCCGCGAAGGCGTGGGCCACGCGGGCGTGATCCTCTTCCGCCGTTCGGTATCCGTCACCGCTTACGGCAAGCAGGCCCGGTTGCTGACAGACTTGTGGCGTGCGGCTGAGGACTGGGATTGGGCCGACCGAATTGAGTATTTGCCCAAGCCGTAGCGATCGTCATAACCGAGAAGATTCCGCGCTTCGATGACGATGGAAAAGGCGCCAAAATTAAGAAATCGTGGCCGGACACTTTGTTCTTTGTTCTATCCGCAACGATCAAGAAAAGTGCGTTTGCGAACTTGACGCCCCCCCGCACCTGCTATCACCTCCGGAAATCGGCCACCCAACCCCATAATGAGAATTGTTGCATTAATTTAATTGACTTAAAGTGATTGTAATGATATTATAAATCAGAAAAATCAAAACAATCATGCAAACCAGAGAAGCAAACAACCTGTTTTCGCGCCGAATCTGCGATCGGTTGGCGCACGAGTTGGTTCGCGGCAAGTACAGCTTGCACAAGCCTCTCCCCACCCATCGGCAATGGGCAAAAGAGTTTGGCGTGAGCACGTTTACGGTGTGCAACGCCCTGGAGGAACTGAAAACGGCCGGCATCATCGAATCGGCGGAGGGTTCCCGCACATTTCTTCGACAAATTCCCTCCGAACAAGTCCTGATGCAACGGCTGGAAGCAGCACGAATTCTTCGCGGCAAAGAGCGAGCGCCGCCGAGACCCCTTACGAGGTCCTCCGCAACCAACAGCGCCGCTTGGGTGTGCCTGTTCCTGGATCCTCGATTTGAGTTGTATGGCAATTTCATCAACGCGCTCATGGAACATTTGCAGGCCGCATGCGTGTTACCGGTCAATGCCACCTGGCAACTGGGGCGAGGGGAGAATCAAATCCAGCATCTGATCAATCGCTGGCGCGCCGAACCGCCTCAGGCCGTTGTAATTCAGGGATTGGTCTCTGATCGAGACGAAGCGGTACTGCGGGTGTGTCAGGAGCAAATCCGAGTGGTCGCTGTCTTCCGCTTGCGGCAATTCGATGTCACCGGCTGGCACACGGTCAATCCCGACATGTATTCGGCCTTTCGAATGGCGTCCCAACGATTGATGGCCGCAGGTCACACCCGAATTGGCGTGGTGGTCAAACCGCGTCTCGTCGTGCCCGATTGGAGGCACACTCACCGCAAAGCCACGATGTGGCATACCGAACAGGTTCTGGGTGTTGGGCATGTGTTGCGCGAAGCTGGCCACCGTCATGGATTGACGATTCATTACAATGAGAGCTTGGGCGTATCGACGGAGGCCGACATCGTGAGGCTCGTCCGCTGGCTAAATCGCCCGGACCGTCCCACTGCAGTGGTCGCTGACGATTTTCGCGTTCCTGGAATAATGCGAGCCGCTGAAAGACTCCACTTGCGGGTTCCCGAAAACCTAGCGGTGATCGGGGTGGGCGACAGCCCGGTAGCGCTGAATGGTGGTTTTCCTCGGATTTCGTTGGGCTATGAACGGATTGCGCGCGAGGTGGTGGACCTGGCGCTGGCGGCGGAAGATCAGATGCAGCATATCGCGCGGCACGTGGTGGTTCCGCCGAGTTTCGTGTCGGAGACGACGTCGGTGCAAGAATCCACGCTGCAAGTGGCCTAAACTCACGAGGGAAAACTATGCAACAAGACCAACAACATCAGGGAGACATCATCAAGGAAAGGCAGAAGACCGAAAGAAACCGATGGGATACGAGCATGGCTGAACGTCGGGTGGCTGGTCGTTTTGTCGTGGATCGTGAAACGTGTCCCCTGATCCGGCGTGTTCAGCACGCCTCCTTCACACTCACAGAACTTCTCGTCGTGGTCGCCATCATCTCCATGCTGGTCGCTTTACTCATGCCAGCTCTCAGCAGAGTGCGGGAGAAGGGACGTGGAGTCGTTTGCATGAACAACCTGCGGCAGATCGGCCTGGCCGCTTTGTTGTACGCCGGTGACAATGACAATTGGTTGCCCGCCAGCGGCACCACCCTGCCTCCCGATACGTCAATCAACACAACGATATGGTGGGCAGGGAACAATCTCCTCGAGCCCTACGGTGTGACGGTGAAAACGAGCGGCCCCCCCATTGCGATGCCGAAATCGAGAGGCGTGACGCTCTGCCCTTCGGAGAAAGTCTCTTATTCCCTGCTCTACAGTAAGCTCAGCTATCCGATCGCGGGCCCCGTCTCTTGGGGGGCGCGCTATTGCAGCAGTTGGCCGAGGATATTCGAGTTATCCTACCATGGGCGGGTCATCACCTTCTTTGAGGCCGCTAGCTACCACTACGGCGCCCCGCCCGGGGCTAGTCAGTCGGGGGCTGGTGGGGGCCTGTATGGACGAGTGAACGTGGTTTTTCTGGATGGTCACGTCGGCACGTACCTGTGGCCGGGGGGAACTGCGAATCTGAATTACTACTGGTACTCGGGCAGCGGCGCAACTCGTGTGAATTCACCGCAATAAATCAATCGTTTCCGCATGCCCACAGTTTCCCACACATCCCCTCAATTGTGAAGAAGGTGCCCCGGAGGACACTTACGTTTGAACAACCAAAAACCACAAGCGTTAGTGCTTAAAAACACGAAAAGAAAATCCCACCTATGAAAACAACCCCTGAAAAATTAATCGTCGTCCCTCAAAAAAAATGCTGTTTACGGAGGTGCCCCCAACCCCATCAATCCCATGAAACATCATTCTTTCCATTATCGCTCTTCCTCGCCGGGGTTGTGGCGATTGTCTGCCTTAGCACACTGACGTCCGCTTTCGCCGAGGACACGAACACCGTCTCGCAGGTCCTCGCTTTGTACGGCGGGTTCGAGCAGCCGCAGTTGGAGGGGTGGCAGTCGGCAGACGCACGCGTGACTGTCGAGATCTCGACCGCCGAGTCGCGGGGCAAACAGCCCGCGCCAACTGGGTACGGTGTTGCGCCGAACACGGACTCGAGCGCCGAGTCGCGCGAGGGCAAACAGTGTGTCGAGATCGTGCTCCCGCAGGCTACGAAACCCCTTTATTGCACGCCTGGCATTCGGATTCTGCCGCAGTGGAAATGGGACTGCAGCAAACGGTCCGCGCTAAAATTCTCGGTCAACGCCCGTCAGCGGTACCAGGGCTACAACCTCTATGCCGAACTCAGCGGACAGAGCGAGAAAGGCGAGCCGTTCACATTCTGTTTTATTGCCTTGGAAGCCCGCGAGTATTGGACATATTGCAGGGATTCCAAGCGCGTCTGGAATCCCACGGCGGGCTCGGAAATTGCCAAACCCATCGCAAACACTGGCCTGACCCGTAAGCCTCAGGTGTATTACGCGTGGTTGCCGGGTCTGTCTGACAATGGGTTGCCACGACAAAACAAGTGGATAGATTTCGAGGGGGCGCTCGCAGACGCGTTTGCCGTCGAAGGCGCGCCGCCGCGGCCCGCGTTCATCGTTTTCCAGAAACTTGAAATCCGAGGCTACATCGCCGACACCATTCACTACTGGATTGACGCCGTCAGCCTGGGACAGGAGTGAAGGAGAGAACATCTATGAAGAACCGGGTTTCAATAGACCAGTGATCAGTTAAAAGTTGAACGGACGAAGAGTCATTGCCAAATGCCGATTTAGGAAGAGCTCACCATGAAATCACACGTCCTTCTCGCCATGATCGTTACGTTCGTCTGGCTCAATCCTCTGTCGTCCGCCTTTGCCGAGCGTCAGCAGCTTGTGCCTCTGAAGATCGAGCAGCCGCCCACGGTGGACGGCATGCTCGACGACGCCTGCTGGCAGCGGGCGAACAAGATCGAGTTGCAGCCGATGCGTGATTCGGATGCGGGCATTCCGCCCGCGCGGGTGCAAGCCGCGTACACGTCGAACGCGGTCTATTTCGCATTCACCTGCATCGAACCGCGCGCCGACAAGTTGAAGAAAGGCGAACCCGGCCGCGGCGCGTCGTGGCAGTTGGATTCGGTGGAGTTGTTCCTCGACACCGACTCCGACCAAATTGGCTACCTGCAGTTCGGCGTCTCGGCAGGCGAGACATGGATGGCCAACTATTGTGCCCAACCGCGCCAGGCCGTCGCCATCGGCGGCGAGTGGAAATTCAGGACGCGGGTCCAGAACGACCGCTACACGGTGGAGATCGAGTTGCTCTTCGCGCAGTTCCCCGTTTCCAAAGAACCGCTTTTGCCGACCTGGAACGTCGCGTTTGGTCGCTATCAAGTGCTCGACTTCGAGGGGCGGAATAAGATCGCCGTGTGGAAGGGTTACCTCATGGACGGGTTGTATCACCAACCGAAGACCTGGGGCGACCTCGGCCCGTTCGAGATGCGCTTGGCCGCCCTTCGCCAGAGCGGCGAACCGAAACCCGGCTCCGGCGGCTGGGAGTTTCCCGCCGGCATCCCGCCGGTCTACACGCTGAAGTTGCCGAACCAATTGGACGAATCGCTGCGATGGGTCGAGAAAGAGCGGCTGCGGATCGCATGGAGCTGGCTCACTTCGCCGGTCCGGTATCTCAACAACAAGCAGCATCAGCACGAATTCCAGCAGGTGGTGGACGTGGTCGTGCCCGCCGGGTTCAACGTCGTCATCCCGAACGCATCCGCCAAGACGCGGAAGCGGACGCCATATTACCTCTGGGCGAATCTTGAAGGAATGGTACGGGTGCGGCTGGCGGGCGCGCGCACGATGTTCAACACGGGCTATCTCTGGGCCAGCCACGAAGACCGCGCGATGAAGCTGCGGCGATATGTTGCTCCCACCGGCGAGACGAACAAGATCATGATCTGTCCGCTCGAACCACATCCGTGGCGGGAGAATTTGGCCGCGCCGATGCTGGACGCGCTGGCCGAGGCGAAACGGATGGGGGCGCCTGATCTGTTCTTCGGAGTCATGTTCGACATGGAGCCGCAGTCGCACAGCGACTATTGCCACTGCGACCACTGCTGGGGCGAGTATGCTCGCCTGCGTGAGGGCGTGCAGGCCAACGTCCCCGTGAAAGAACGCAACCTGTGGTTGCTGATGCATCAGAAACTCGGCGATTACAAAGCTTGGCAGAAACAGGCTGTTACCGAGTTGGTGCGCCGCGAATTGGAGGCCGTGAGGAAGGTCGCGCCCGCTCTGGTTTTTGGTTTCTATCCCTACCATCACGGCAACAGTTGGATGACCGAAGCGGTCGCCGCCGCCGTCTCGACACCGCGCGCGCCCGCGATCCTCATGGACGATGAGACCTACTGGGGCGGCTACTCTGAGAAGCCGCAGCATGTGCCGCAGACGCGCGAAGCTACCACAAAGTTTCTCGGGCACGAACCCTTCTATGGGCCGAGCATCGCTTACTGCGCGCCGGAGAGGAACGCGGATGGCTCGCCCAGGTATCCCGCCTACACGTCGGAGCGTGCAGGACGCGAGGTTTATCTTCTCACCAAGAGCGCGATCGCCTGCATCGTCTGGGGTGGTACGCGCGATTCAGGCAAAGACCTGCTTGCGGACCAGAAGGATTACTATCCGAACGGTTTCGCCAAGGCGCATCAGTTGCTCGCCAAGGAGGGCGTGATTGATCAGGCCTCACCTAAGTTACCGGCGGGACAGGAGCGAGAACGTCTCGATCGGGCGATGGCCCAACTACGCCAAGAAATTGGTGCAATGTGGGGCGAAGTCTATGGCGAAGCGTTCGCCCACGCCGACCAGCTCGCCGCTGCCGCATTCGACGGCGCACCCCTGGTCCTCACCAAGGAACTGAAAGCCAGTTCGATCTACAACACCACGGGCGCAGACTACGTGTTTGATCTCACGCTCAAGGCCCGCCCGAAGAATGCAAAGCTCACGATTATCGGCGCGCCCTGCCATAACCAGGGCGAACGCACCCATCTGCGCATCGAGTTCAACGGCGCGAAGGTGGATTACGTGCGGAAGGCATTCCACGAGAACGGGCGCATCGAGGTCGCCGTGCCGCCGTCATTGATTCGGGAACACAACCGCGTGGTCTTGGCCTATTTCCTCGGCGATTCGTACGCCGAGACTGGATTCGACAACAGCGTCACCATCCGACATCTGGAGCTTCGACTTGAATAGGATGAACTTATTAACGCGAAGGAGATCGGAATGAGGATTTGTGTCATCGGTGGGACGGGACATGTCGGCAAATATCTGACCCCCATGCTGGTGGAGGCCGGACACGAAGTGACCGTGGTGGCCTCCGGTCGAACGCCGGTGCCTGATGACGCCGTATGGAGTTGCGTGCGGGTGGCGCGGCAGCAGTACGGCGCGGAAGGCTGGACGAACACGATCCGCGACCTGAAAGCCGAGGTGGTGATTGACATTCTGCAGGGAGACTCTCCGGCTTTGTATGCGGCGGTCCGAGAGACGTGTGACCATCTTATCGTCTGTGGTTCGGTATGGATGTTGGGCTTGCCGCGTGTGGTTCCCACATCGGAAGAGACGCAGGGGACCTGTGTCTTCAAGGGCTATGCCCGGCGATACACTCAACTGCTGGAGACCAAAACCCGGGCGGCGGCCGACGGGAAAACCTTCACGGCGATCATGCCGCCTAACATCTGCGGACCGTACAAGGTGCCCTTGGACGGAAGAGGCGGACGCAGCCTTGAAATTCATCGCTCCCACCGGCGCGGCGAACCGGTCATCCTGCCTGAGCCCGGCAGCACCCTGATCGGGCCTTGTGACGCGGAAGACATCGCACGCGGATTTTTCTGCGCGGTGCAGCGGCGAGACGAAGCTGCGGACGAGGTTTTCAATGTCGGGTCGGTCTATGCTCTCACGGCGGTCAAGTTCATTGAGACCTACGGCTGCATTTACGGCGTGAAGATTCCGATCGAATTCGTGAGCTGGCGCAAGTTCGAGGAAGAAGTGCTGCCGGAGGTCGGGGCCCATTGGCATTTCAAAGCCAACATGTGTCCCGATATTTCCAAAATCTCGCGCAAGCTCGGCTACCGTCCCGCGCACACACCGGAGCAGACCCTGGAGCGCGCGGTCAAGTGGATGATGGATGAGAAGCTATTATAGCCGATCAAGTTCAACTGACGTTATATGACCGCACTCATTTCGAAGATTGAACCACTGAACCCCGAATCACATGTTGCGCGTGGTGCAACCTGAATAGTCACCATGAGCGCTCAACCAAGCGGCGTTGAATCCTTAGCGGGCGCACGCCGCCCCCGGCGTCGAAGCGAGCGGCCATTTGCCTGGGCCGTTTCGTGCGGGATGTCCGCCTATGGCGCCCTGGCCGGCGTGCGATTTGATCGTTTGTTCCACGAACCGGATGCCATCTGGGAGGCCTATACCGTGGGTCAGCCGCGCGCACGGGAGTTGTTCGGACCCGATGTGGGGTACGCCGGACCCAATTTCGAGCAAATCAGCTACGGCCATATCAACTGTCTCGGTTGTGAGCTGACCTTTGTCCGGGACAGCGAACCAATGTTCACGCCGTTGTACGGCAGCCTGGCTGAGGGGATCCAGGCATTGCACAAACCGGTGGACTGGGCCAGGGCGGGGTTGATGCCTTCTTATTTGAACCTGTGGACCCAACTTCGTGGAAAGTTTCCCGGTCACGCCATTGAGTTTTGGGGATTTCGGTCGCAGGGGCCGATCACAACCGCGTGGGCATTGCGCGGACATGATTTCTTCCTCGACCTCCACGACGACCCGCCGCTTTGCATGGAATTCCTGCGTTTGGTTACCGACAGCATCGTCAGCTTTCGGCAGTTTCTTCTGCGCGTGAACGGTCTGGGCGCCCCGAACGGCGCGTTTGTCACCGACGACATTGCCGCCATGATCCGGCCAGAGCTTTGGGGCGAGGTGGTCGTTCCCATTCTGGATCGCTTCTATTGGTTGCAAACTTCAGGAGAACGGGGCGCTCACATCGAGAATCTGATTCCCGATCACATCCCGTTTCTCGATACCCTGAGACTGGATCATTTCGATCCCTCGGTCTCGCCACGAATCACACCCGCAGACTTGCGCGATCATTGCTTCGTGCCGTTTGAATGGTTGCTGAATCCGATGCAGACGCGCGATTTTTCCAAGCAGCAGATCCGGGATTATCTGATGGACGCTGCGGCCCATGAGGCTTCTACGCTGCGATGCCATGTGGCCCGCGATACGATACTCGACAACTCGATTGAGAACGTTCACTTCTTCATCACCGTCGCAAAGGAAATTGCCGGCGCCAGGTTATCGCCGGCAACACTCACATCATGCGGGAAATGAGCGCTGCCGCCGATCTCTTCAAGCGACTTGCCAGCTGGTGCGGATTTGATTTCTTGGCATGCCACGCCTTTTTACCGAGCAAGAAAATGTATTTTTACAGGAGCCTCCGATGAAAAGCAAACTGCGGGAGGAGCAGAGCCATGAACAGTCTTGATCGGGTTCAGCGATCAATGCGGGGCTTATCCATCGATTACCTCCCGACTTTTTCGATCATGATTGCCGCCGCCTGCGAACTGAACGGCGTCAAGCAGGGCGCCTACTCGCAGGATCCTCGCATCATGGCTGATACGCTGATCCAGGCGCGGGATCTTTGTAATTTCGACGGGATTTATGTCTCCCGCGACAATTGGGTGATCCATGAAGCGTTGGGCGGCCCCATGGTTTTCCCGGAAGACGATGAACCTTACGGACCGGCGCCACTTCTGGATTCACTGCGCGACTTCGAGAAACTCAAAATACCCGTTCCGGAGGAGGCTCCTGGCATGAAAATCGTACTGGCGGCAGCACGGGAGATTATGAAACGGGTGGGCAGCCGCTACTACATCCAAGCCAATACGGATTGCGGCGCATTCAGCCTGGCGGCGATTTTAAGAGGGATTCAAAATTTCATGATGGACCTACAGGACGAAGAACCGGCGTTGATTCACGCCTATCTTGAATTCTGCTCCGAAGTGGTGATCGCGTACAATCGGGCCATGCAATGCACGGGGGTGCATGGCGTCCAATATGGCGATTCGGTTGCCGGCTTGGTGAATTACCATCAATACCGCGAATTTGTGCTTCCGGTCCAGGCGAAAATATTTCGCGCCCTGAGGAATTCCCATTGCGATTCGTGGCTCCATATTTGCGGCAACCCGGCTCATGTGATTTCGGCCATTGCCGAGCTTCCCATACAAGGCTTTGAAGTTGACGCCATGGTCGAGATGGCAGAGGCCCGGAAGGTGATGGGAGACAAGATGACTCTCAAAGGAAATCTGAACACGAGCTTTCTGTTGCACGAAACGCCCGATGCCGTGTACCGCGCGACACAGGACATCATCCAGTCCGGCAATTTCAAGACAAAAATCATCATCTCCTCCGGCTGTGGCGTTCCCAGAATGACGCCATTGGAGAATCTGAGGGCGATGGCCAGGGCCTGCCTCGAATACAAGGGGCGCTGAAATGGAGGCAGCAACGATGACAAACCTGAACCGCCTGAATCCGGAAGCGGTTGCAAAACTGCGCGAACGATACCGCGCCATCCTTTTCGAGGACGTGGTTCCTTGGTGGCTCAAACACGCGCCGGATCGTGAGTGGGGGGGATACTTCACCTGTCTTAATCGCGACGGCAGTCCCTATGCGTTTGAGAAATATGTTTGGCCGACGGCCCGACAAGTTTGGGTTTTCAGTCACCTTTATCGCAAATACGCTGCCCAACCGGAATGGCTGGCCCACGCTCGACACGGGTTCGATTTTTTGGCGCGGTATGCGTTACAACCTGACGGCAAAATGTATTTCCGGCTCGGACGAAAGGGCGAACCACGCGCCACGTGCCTGAGTCTCTACACTGAATGCTTTGTGGCGATGGCATATGCTGAATTCGGGTCGGCCAGCGGAGACGCCGCGCTGACGCGGCGGGCCGCGGAAATGTTTGATCGCATCCTGCCGCGGCTCGGCGTCCCTTCGGACACGCCGCTATTGGGTTATCCCATTCTGGTTCAGTTTCATCTCCACGCGCATGACATGATTCGCCTGACTGTGGCACGCGAATTATTCGACAAAACCAAGGATTCGCGTTGGGCACGGGAGATCGAAATCTCCATCGAGTCCATTCTCCGCCGCCACTGGCATCCCGAGTTGGATTGCTTTCTGGAAAATGTCGCCTTGGATGGTAAACCAATGTTGGATTTGCCGGAGGGCAGGCTACACATGCCCGGCCACGCCATCGAGTCCGCGTGGATGATGATGGAAGTGGCGCTGGAAAAAGACGACCGCGCGCTTTTGGAGAATTGCGTTGCCATCATCTTGAGCAGTTTCAAGCGCGGCTGGGATGCCCCATATGGCGGTCTGCGTTATTTGTCAAATCTTGACGGCTCTCCTGCTCATCCATTGGAGGCTGATTGCAAGCTGATGTGGCCGCAGTGTGAGGCCCTGTACGCAACGCTGCTCGGTTGGTTGGCCACGGGGGACATGTGTTTGAAGGATGCGTACGCGCAGATCGAGGAATACGTATTCAGCCATTTTCCCGACGCGCAATGTGGCGAGTGGTTCGGTTATTTAAACCGGGATTGCAGTCCTATTTTTACTGCCAAGGCCAACGGATGGGAAGGCTGTTTCCACATGCCTCGGGCGCTGTTTCGATGCTTTCAGTTGCTTGAATCTCAAAATGAATGAATGGCGCGTCGTCTTAAAATAATCATCAAGTGAAAGCCGCGCTAATCTAATTTTAAGGAGTTTATATTGTAGTCTTCTAAAGCAACCGTTTCTTTCCTGTCAAAAAATGGAAGCATGCTATGACAACTGAGCGCGGCAAAAGAAGCAAAGTCTCATGGCCGGCAGCCTCCGTTGAAAGTCTGATCTTATGAACAAACTGATCCTACACCTTCCCACATCATGGACAGGCGCTTGCTTCGCCCTGACCTCACTCCCCTGGCCCGCCGGGTGCGACGACCTGCCGCAGGCGGTGGATGTGCCGTCACAGACGGTCAGACTCTTCGATCCGCACACGCGGCCACGGCGGCGGCGGTATCTGCTGCTGTGCGCCTCGGACAAGGGTTTGCCCGCGGATCTCGAAGTACGCGGCGGCGCGCGGGTTGCCGAGCCAGAGGGGCATTTCTCCGAGGTCACGATTCGGATACTGAACGAGAACCTGACCAAGTACGAATACGTCTATCGCGAATGCGAAGCGCGCCTTCACCTGAATAGCCGCGAGATCGGGCTCCGCATGGGCTTACTGCCGACAAACCAAAAATCAGAAATCGAAAATCAAAAATTCTCCTGGTGGCAATGGTCGCGCGCCGAGCGGCTCTGGGCCGGGTCGTTGGCCGAGGCCTGGCGAATCGGTGGACATCTCGTGCCGTGCACCACCGATGCCACGGGCTTTTGGGAAAACTCAGGTCTGCAAACCATGGGTGAGCAGATTGCCCAAAAGTGCGGCGACGTGCTGCACGGCGACTTGTTCCTCATCGTCTGGAAAAGCGGTTGCATCCAGGTCACCGCGCACTTCAAGGCGGGTTATTTCCATTACTGGCCGAAACCGATTCCCGCGTTCCCCGTGATTTTCCTGAGCGGTGTGCCGGAAGCAGCGATTGACATGACGCCTTCGAACCTCGTTTTCGCCAAACAGTACCCGCTTAAAAAATGGACGACCGAGGGCAGCTTGGCGCTCCAGCCATGGCAAGACCTCCGTGTGCTGGCCAACAAGACCAAGGACAATCACTCGGTGTATCTCGATCCCGCGCAACCCGAGGTGATTCCGCCTGGCGTCTCCCGCTCGTTCTGGTTCAACATCGGCCTCGCCGGCGCTCCAACACGCGTCGCACGGTACCTCGTTCCACCCGCTTGGTACCAGTCGTGCGGCGAGATTGAATGCAACCACGCGGGGACAGCTGCGGCGATGGCGTCTCGCTCGGTGGCCCTGATTAAAGAACACACGCAGAAAGGCGGCTTCGACACGGGCCGCGTATGGCGTTATTTGAGACGCGACCTGCGCTCAGGCCAACCGCAAGAAGACGGCGCGGAATGGGAGGGTAATCTCGCTCAAGCGATGTTCACGTTTGCCTATCAGCGCGGCGAAGACCCATCGGCAGCGTGGGAGTTGTATCTACAGCACGCCTATCACGCGGCCGATATCTCCATTTATCACGGTTCATGGATGGGGAGACTCGAATGCTGCACCGTGTTCACCGCGCCACTGCCGAAGTTTCGCTTCGGTGGAATGGTGTACGGCTACCTGGAGACGGGCGACCCGTACCTGCTGGAAGCCGCGCGTTCGGTGGCGGGGGTGTACATGGCGATGGAATGGGCGCACGAACCGCGTTTCGCGATTGGTCGTGACGCCTACCCGCTCACGTGTCTGATGTCCCTCTGGGACTACACCGCCGAGCCGTTGTACCTCGACTTCGCGCGCCAGACCGCGCTTCGGCTGCTGGCGACGCAACACGATGACGGCGGATTTTCGGGCCAAGCGGGCGCGGGGATTTTTTCGGGGTTGAGCAGCAAACCAGCCGTGGAGAGCATCGGCTTCGGTAGCGGGCTGCTCGCGCCGCTGGCTTTCCTGGAATGGGCGATTCGCGACCATCGCTGGCCACAGGATTTCATTCCCCGATTGCGCAAGTGGGCCGACTTGATGTTGCGTGCGCAGCCCCCGAACGGGGTGTGGCTCAATGGTGGATCAACCGGCACTCCTTATCCTCTCATCGGGTCGGCCGCCCTGCTCAGCCTGGTGAAAGCCGGGCAGATTCTCCATGATAACCGGTGCACCGAGGCAGTCGGAAGGTTCTTGTCAACCATGAACGACAAGAAGAATTGCGTTAGCGGCACGCATTCGTTCCTGTCCGCGTTGTACGCCCACGTGGCGGATGCAGCGTTGGAAAACTGCCCGCCCGCGCCTGTATGCAATGATCAGAACGGAACTGGAAACCACAAATGATCCCTCGTCCCGATCTGCTCGATTCTCGATCACCTCCCATGCTGGAGATTTTCCAGCTCACCACGGAAACCGTTCCCTCCTGCCACGTGTACATGGAAGCCCAAATCTTCACCCCGGACTCCAAGCGGTTGGTGCTCCACCGTTCGGCTCATGCGCATGGCAGCGACCGGCGCGACCCCGAACACCGTTACCTGCTCTGCGACCTGGAGCACGAGGGCCAGCTGTCCCCGCTCACCGTCGAAACCGGCGCCACCGCGCCCTGTGTCAGCCCGGAAGGACGATGGTTCTATTATTTCGTGGATGAAACTGAAGTGGGTGGCGGCCGCCTTACCTTGAAACGGGTTGAACTCGATGGTTCATCCCGGGAAACCCTCTGCGTGGTGGATGCTCCCATCAAGGGGACCCTCTTTCGTCCGAGTTGGATTTATCCGATCTGCACGATTTCGTCGGATGGCCGGCGGATTGCTCTCCCGTCCTTTCTGGGAGATGGGCAGACGGAGCACGCTCCCTGGGGACTCATGGTCTTCGATATTGAGGAAGGTTTGGTCACGGTTCCATGGGCCGGCCCCGAGTGGGGCAACCTGCACTCGCAATACTGCCGCGCACTCGATCCCGAACACCGTCACGACATTATGATCCAGCACGATCATGGCAATCACTATGCGCCGGATGGGATTTGCCGCGGGCGCCACACGGCGCGGTATGACAGTGCGGATCAACGCTTGCGGCCTTCCGCTGTTCGTCAAGGAACAGACCCGGCAAGCAAATTCACGGGATTGGCCACAGACATCCACGTCATTCGCGACGATGGCACTTGTCTGCGCAGCCTGCCATGGGGACGCGACGGCAATGAGTTTGCACAGGGGCACCAGTGCTGGCGCGGGCGCACCCCTTGGACCATCACTTCTACGCTCACGGAAAACCCAGCCGGGGAATATCTCATCGAGTCCCAAGCCGTCGCTTCAGATCGTCCCCATAATGGAGCGCGTATCGAAGGCAGCATTCGGAACGATCTGGGGCGGAATCTCGCTCAATCCCATTTTTTTCATTTCGCTACGGACATTCTGGGACGGTGGATCATCAGCGATTATGGCGAGTTTCTCGCCGCCCGGGAAATATGGCTGGGGGAACTCGGCAAGCCAGGGCGTGACCCCGCCCGTTGGACCTTCTTGCTCGACACCCGCGGTCCCGTTCGCAAAGAAACGCAACTTCACCCCTTTCTCTCGCCCGATGGACGGTTTGGCTTTTTCAACTCCGCCGAAACCGGCCTCCTCCAAGCGTACATGATTGCTGATAGGAAATTCCTTTCCCCTATGCGTGGGACCATGAGAAGGGTCAGGCAACGTTATCTTAGTTACAAGGCCTTTGCGTCTATTTGATGGATTTGCGTCCATAGCGGAAAGCGCCATGGGACTCAATGCCATTTCTGAGTTTTCTGAGTTTTCTAGGCCAAGCACTCACGGGTTGCCGAATCGCTCCGACGCAGGAGCGAGCGCGTCAGTTGGCAAAGGAACGCAACGCCTTTCGCTGCAGCCAATTTGAATTCGACGGTTGTGTGCTTGCTTATTGAGAATTTAGAAAAGATGATGAACCGAGCCATTATGCATGAAATCAAGAGTCGCCGAAATTTACGATTGTCCGCATCCATCCTTGACGTAATCGGTGACACGCCCATGGTGGATCTGCAGCGTTGTGTGAAGGCGCGCGGGCTAAGCGGGCGATTGTTGGCCAAGTTGGAATATTTGAATCCGGGTTTGAGCAAAAAAGATCGCATCGCGCTGGAGATCGTCCGGGAGGCGCGCGCCGACGGTTCGTTGAAGGAAGGCCAGGCCGTGGTCGAGTTGACGAGCGGCAACACAGGCACCGGACTGACGATTGTGTGCCGGGCGTTCGGTTATCCGTTCGTTGCCGTCATGTCGCGCGGCAACACAATGGAGCGGGTGCGCATGATGCGGGCGCTGGGCGCCGAAGTCGTATTAGTTGACCAGGCGCCAGGCTCGCCGCCCAACCAAGTCTCGGGCGCGGATCTGGCTTTGGTGGAAAAGCGAACGTGCGAGTTGGTTGCGGAGCGGAATGCGTTCCGCGCCGATCAATTTGCCCGGCGCGGCAACGTGCTTGCCCACGAACGCTACACGGGTCCGGAAATCTGGAAACAATCGGGCGGAAGGGTGGAAGTGTTCCTCGATTTTGTCGGCACGAGCGGCACGTTCACGGGTGTTACCCGCTTCCTCCGCCGAAAAAATCCGAAGCTTCGCGCCTATGTGATCGAACCGGCCGGCGCCGCCATCCTGGCGGGGAAACCCGTTCTCCGCTCGAGTCACAAGATCCAGGGGGGCGGCTACAGCATGCGCGATCTGCCGCTGTTAGACCGTTCGCTCGTCACGGACTACCTCCAGGTCACGGATGAAGAGGCAATCCAGGGAGCGCGAACGCTGGCTGCTGAGGAAGGGATCTTTGGCGGGTTCTCGGCCGGCGCGCACCTGGCGGCGGCGCTGAAGCTCCTGGAAAAACGCGAGCGCGGCGCGGCGATTGCGTTTCTGATTTGTGATAGCGGACTGAAGTATCTCAGCACCGATCTCTTTTTATAAAAGCTCCTGTGGCGTAAAACTTCAGTAACATTATTGCCTGTCAACTTTTTAACTTCATCCTCGAACCGCAAATGCCGGGATTGAATTTCTACGTCCAGATTAGAATGAAATCCACGGTGGCCCGGGAGACCGGTTCGATCGTGTCGTAACGGATGCGGTCGAAGGGATCGTGTTCGAGCGCGGAATAACTCCAGACCAGTTCGGTTTCCTCGATGCGGGTCTGAAGTCCGATCTCGAGCGGCTTGGCCTCGATCCACAAGGTCGGGCCATGGCCTGCCCCCTCCTCGCGGAAACGGGGACCGGGCTGGGGGCCGATCCGGTGGCGGAGGCCTTGCTCGAAGGCCGCGCCTTGCTTGCGCTTGATCTGAAAGAGCCAGCTCAGGCGGCGCGGTTTGTCGAAGAGAACCTGGTCGCGACAAATGATTTCATGGGAACGGCCGACGTGAAGCTCGCGCGTGTACTGGAGCATCCCGAATTCAGCGGGATAGGCGGGGTGCAGTTTCAGGCGAATGACGCCGGTTCCGGTGGCGGCATCCCAGCGGACCCATTCGATTTCCTCGCCATGATCGAGCCATGAGGGAATGGACATTGGGTAGCCAACATCGCCGTGCTGTCCCCGCCCATCCACGAGAAGGATGGAACGAGTGTCCGAGGTGAGACGGTAGGCGCCGATGGGTGTGACCAGAAAGGATTGACCGTCGAGAAGCAGCGAGAAATGACCTGCGCCCGGACTCATGTTCATGCGATCACAGGGGCCCTGCGCGCGACGGTAGGCGTTGTAACCGCACCACGGCCCGCATTGAACGTTTAGCGCGACGCCCTCAGCGTCATCATGGAAATGGGCGAAACCAGAGTCCTCGAAATACGCGAGGATTTTCGCGGGACGCGGCGGCGCGGGGATGGATTCGACGGCGGGATCGTAGGTGAGAAAACCCCAGAGCGCGCCCTGCTC
>JACQHZ010000236.1 GCA_016198745.1 Verrucomicrobiota bacterium | reverse complement strand
GGGGCCAAGCCCGCTGCGGGGATTGACCCCCATGCCGCGCCGCGCGCTGGCTCTTGCGGCGCTCCCACCACGGTTGCATAATTAAATTGTCACGATACTTAGAACACCGGAACGCGTTTTTTTGGCGCCGATTGGGAATCCGACGGAGTGCGCCCGAATGAAAGAACGGGCAATGCGGTCTTGAAGTGGTTGCGATAAAGGGATATGTGCTTGCCGTTAACAACCCAGGCCATGGCCAAATCCCCTTATTTCACGCGCGCGGAATGGCGCAGTTTCTGGATCACGACGTGCATCGCGTTCGCGGTTTATGTGTTCACGCTTGCGCCCAATGTGACGCTCGAAGATTCGGGCGAATTTCTCACCGCCTCCTATCATCTTGGCGTGCCGCACCCGCCGGGCTACCCGGTCTGGGCAATTTCCGCCTATCTTTTTGAGCAAATCCCATTCGGGAACGCGGCATGGCGCGTCAATTTGATGTCCGCCTTCTACGGCATGCTGGCCGCGGGCATGCTTTGTCTGATCACCTGCAAACTGGCGGCCCGTCTCTGGACCCTCGATCGGTTCCGCGAGTTTTCACTGCCCGGCATTTCGCACGAGACGATCTCCTCTGCGGCGGGCATCGTGGCGGGGCTGGTCTATGCCTTCATCGACACCATGTGGTCGCAGGCGGTGATCGCCGAGGTTTATACGTTGAACAGTTTCTTTTTCACCGCCCTGTGCCTGCTGGTGCTTCGTTGGTTTGACGCGCCTGGGCAATGGCGTTGGCCGTGTCTATTGAGCCTGACCTTCGGTCTTGGGATCACCAATCACCAGACATTGCTCGTGAGTTCGCTTGCCTTTCTTTTCGCCATCTTCTGTGTGGACCGTCTCCTATGCCGTGACATTTCGCTGCTCACGGCCGTCGCCAGCGCGATCTTTGCCTGGCAAAGCAACCTCTGGTTCTTATGGGTTCTCGTGGCCGGTCTCCTGATGCTGTATGCTTATCTTTTGTTCGAGAATCCGGCGGCATGGGACATGCGGGCGTGGCTGAGCGCAAGCTTCTCATTGATGCTCGGATCGCTGGCCACCGCCGCATTTTCGACCGGGGAAACCCGGTTCTCGTGGCTGTATTTCGGGGTCATCCTCGCCATTGTGTTTCTGTGCATGTTGATTTACGACGTGATTTCCGAGAGGAAGGCATTGCGGGCGGCTGCGCCTTTTTTTCTGAGCTTTCTGATGTTTGTGGGCGGCAGCAGCCTTTATCTGTACATGCCGCTCTCTTCGCGCACCAATCCGCCCATGAACTGGGGGCACACGCAGACGGTGGAAGGATTCCGCCATCACATCACGCGGGGGCAGTACGAACGCATCAATACGCAACGGTCATCGCCCAAGGTTTTCTTTGGACAATACGTGCAATTTTTCACCGACCTGCGGGACAACTTTTCGCTTCCGCTTGCGCTCATCGGGATGTTGCCGCTGGTTTTCTTCAGCGAGTTTCCGAAGCGGGAGCGAAACTACCTGGCGTTTACGCTCCTTTGTTTTATTTTCATGGGGTTCGTGCTGGTCTATCTGCTCAACCCGAAGTTTGACGAGCAATCCACCTTCATCAACCGCGTGTTCTACGCCCTTGCGCACGGCGTTTATTCGCTCTGGATCGGTCTCGGCTCGGTGACGCTTCTTTGGTGGGCCCGGCGCGAGAAGGAGGCGCAAGCCATTCTGATTTTCGGCGGCGTGCTGGCCGTTGCGGGGGCAGCGGGATGGCGGTTGGGGCTTCCCTGGTGGTCGCACGCCGCCTGGCTGGCGGGAGGCGCCCTCTATTTTCTGCTTCTGAGGCGCCTGGTTCATGTCTCTCGGGGCGGCGTATTGGCGCTCGGTTTGATTTGCGCGCTGCCGGTCATTCCCCTGGCGATGAACTGGGCGGACAGCGAGATGCGGGGGCATGATTTCGGATGGCGCTATGGCCACGACATGCTCAAGGACCTGAACCGGGATGCCGTGGTCTATGGCGGGACCGATCCGGGCCGTTTTGTTCCGACCTACATGATATTTGTGGAAAGCTTTCAGCCCAACCAATGGAAACGCGATCCGGCCTTTGATCGCCGCGATCTTTATATCATCACGCAAAACGCCCTGGCGGATCAGACGTACATGAATTACATCCGCGATCATTACGATGTAAACCGTCCGGTGATGAATCGCTGGTATCACAAACTGCTGGGGCGGGATAAACTTTATCCGAAAGAACCATTGCGGCTGCCGAACGAACCAGAGTTCACGGAGATATTTAATCAGGTGGTGCAAGCCAGCCAGGGCAAACCCGACAGCGGCGTCACTTTTCAGAAGGACGCATCAGGCAAGGTGATCAAGGCCAGCGTACAAGGGCTGGCGGGTGTGTTCGCCATCAACGGCGCGGTCGCCAGGTGGATATTCGAGGCGAACAAGGCCAAACATTCCTTTTATGTCGAGGAAAGCTACCCTATTCCCTGGATGTATCCTTATCTGGAACCCGCAGGGCTTATCATGAAACTGAACAAGGAACCGCTCAAGGCGCTGGACCCGCGCGTGGTTGCGCGCGACATGACGTACTGGAACGGGTTGGGAAACGAACTGCTTTCCAATCCGTTCTTTTGCCGTGATATTGTGGCGCGCAAATCGTTCTCCAAATTGCGAAGCTCACTCGGCGGCCTCTACGCATGGCGCGGCATGCGGCACGAGGCGGAAAAGGCATTGCAACAGTCGCTTGAATTTTATCCGGCAAGCGGCGAGGCGCGATCCCGGCTCATCGATCTTTATGCAAGCAAAAATCGATTTGCGGATGCCATGCGCGTAGGAGAGGCATGGCTCGAATGCGATCCGTTCAACCCTGCGCCAAGAGATGTCATGGAAAGCCTCATCCATGCGCAGGCCATGGCGGCCAAGGAGGCGGAATATGCCGCTCTGTATGACGCCAACAAGACCGATCCCAATTTCATCTTCCAGTACGCCGATCTTCTTCGCGAACGCGGCAAACTGGCTGAGGCCGATCAGGTGATTGACGGCTTTCTGGAACGGCCCCCTTTTGATCCGAACTGGTGGCAGGAGGCGATCAAGCGCTATGCCGAAGCCAACCGGGGAGACCGTGTGGAAGCCTTGCTGGTGCGATGGACCAAACACGATCCAAAAAATCCCCTTGCCTGGTTCAACCTCGCCTCGATCCAATCGGCCACGCTCAAGGGCGACGAGGCGTGCAAGAGCTTGCAGAAGGCCGTCAATCTCGACACCAATCTGGTGGCGGTGCTTCGCAACGAACAAAACGAACGGTTCGCCAACATCCGCGCCATGGCCGAATTCCAGAAGCTGATCACAACGAACAAAACAAACAGTTTGCCGAAATCCGCGCCAAAGCCGGGTTCCAGAAGCTGATCAAGCAGTCCTCCTGATTTCCGGCAGATCTCTCGACTTTCAGTTCCATCCGACCCATGAATGCAACATCGTCTCAACGCGATCCCGCGAAGATGGAGAAGATCGTCTCCCTCTGCAAACGACGCGGATTCATCTTTCAATCCAGCGAGATTTACGGCGGCCTCAATGGCGCGTGGGATTACGGACCCCTTGGTGTGGAGTTAAAACGCAACATCAAGGATTACTGGTGGCGATGCATGACGCAACTGCGGGATGATGTGGTGGGCATGGACGGCGCCATCCTCATGAACCGCGCCGTGTGGAAGGCCAGCGGGCACGAAACCACCTTTTCCGATCCCATGGTGGACTGCAAGACGTGCAAACGACGGTTTCGCGCCGATCAGCTCGATTCGATCGAATGCGGACAAAGACCGTCCAAGACGCCATCCACCTGCGGGGGCGAGCTTACCGAACCCCGCGCCTTCAATCTGATGTTCAAGACCTACGTGGGGCCGATCGAGGACGATTCTTCCCTTACCTATCTGCGGCCGGAAACCGCCCAGGCGATTTTCGCGCAATTCAAGACCGTGCTCGAAGTCTCGCGAAAAAAACTGCCGTTCGGCATCGCGCAGATCGGCAAGGCGTTTCGCAACGAAATCAACCCGCGCAATTTCACCTTCCGCTCACGCGAATTCGAGCAGATGGAGCTGGAGTTTTTCGTCCAACCGGACAAGGGGTTCGAGTGGCTGGAATACTGGAAGGAGGAACGGTTGCGCTGGTACGAGGCCATCGGCATCCCCCGCGCCAGAATCCGCGTGCTCACCGTGCCGGACGAATCGCGCGCCTTCTATTCCAAGGGGACCTACGATCTCGAATATGAATTCCCTTTTGGAATACAGGAACTCGAAGGCATCGCTTACCGCACCGATTACGATTTGAAGCGCCACCAGGAATGCAGCGGCAAGCCCCTCGAATACTTCGACGAGGAGACCAGGACCAAGTACATCCCGCACGTGGTGGAACCGAGCGCGGGCGTGGATCGCACAGTGCTGGCCATCCTGTGCGAAGCTTATGCCGAGGAGGAGGTGAAGGACGAGGGCGGTAAATCCGAGATGCGCACTGTTCTGCGGTTTCATCCGCGCGTGGCGCCCGTCAAGTGCGGCGTGTTTCCGCTGCTCAAGAACAAGCCCGAACTCGTGGTCAAAGCCCACGAGGTCCGCGATCTCCTGCGGCCGCTGATGACGGTTTTTTATGACGACGCGGGCGCCATCGGAAGGCGTTATCGCCGGCAAGATGAGGCAGGCACGCCCTTTGGGGTAACGATCGATTTCGAGACCCTTGGCGAAAAAGGGGCGGAATGGAAGGACACCGTGACATTGCGTGACCGCGATTCCATGAAACAGGAGCGTGTCCCCATCCCAACCCTTCCGGAACGCCTTCTGTCGCGGATCCGGTAAAGAGCGGTCTCTTCCATCATCGCCGGCAAGCAACCGCCCCCCGTGAACGTGACGGCTTTTGCCCGGACATCGCTTGGCCAAACAAACGCACCTGAAATCACAGATGAACGCTTCAGACTGAAATGCTTCTGCATCACTCGCTGACAATGCTGCGTGGGGTTATGAAACACCATCCCCCTCAAAGCCGTGAAGCAAGCAACCGCGATTTACACTATCATCTTGCCCACCAATTTAGCGATTCCGTCCACCATGTCCAATGGCGGATACTTTGCTGTTGGCATAACTGACTCGCGCATTCTCTGCACCACATCGGGGCGCACATCGGGCAGTGCCTGAAGCATTTTCATGTAGGCTTCGTGCTCGCGGCTGAAGGCGGACACAACTGCTGTATCCTGGGACACAGCTTCGGCTTTGGGCGATACCTCAGCAACTTCGGAAGCAAGCGTCCTTTCGGCGGGCCGTACCACATCCGCACTGATATTAACCGAGTTGATCATGTTTATCTTTTTTTGGTACCTTTCCAGTATCGTATATCGGCAGGGGATGGGAAGACTTTAGCCAGAAAAAAAATCCTGCTAGGCAATTTTTGCCTAGCTGCTGGCGATTTCCCCTTTGCCGCAACCGACGATCAGGATCAATCCAGTCGGCATCGCGGTGTTTATGGCGTCGGCGGTGGTCGCTTCAATGTGGCGAGAAATTCGTGAAATGCGTATTGAAAAAACATTCGTGGTGATTCCAATATCTGTTCGCTGCGGCGGGTGGGGTAGGATGCGCGGAAGTTGGAGAGATAATAATCTCTTGCGCCGTTGGCCACCAGCGTCAACTGGCTGTCGGCGGTTTCTTCCACGGCCCAGACCGTGGTCTCGGGAGAAACGCCCCAGAGTTTCATGGAGACGCCCAGGGCAAGCGGCCGGTAGGGATTGCAGGAGGTGACCCGGCATTGCAAGATGCCGCTGGCGCCGGCCGCCTGGGCCCATGCCTGAGCTTCATTCAGAGTGAATTCTTGCTGGCCGCGTCGGTTCATGGTCTTTTCTGGAGGCGCCGGCACGACCTCAAAAAAGGTGAGTTTGCCCAACTCCTGAGCCAGGACCTCGTCCAGAAGTCGGAGTGTGGAAACGGAGGCGTTGCCAAAGCATGGGAGAACGAGCACACGATTGGGCATTTTTGATTCCGCTTCGGCATCGAGATAAAAATTGCGCGCCCGGTAATAGGGCGGCACGGTGCGATCAATTTCGATGTACTCAGTCGCGCATCCCGAAAGGAACACGAGCGCGGCGACGGTGGTGCCTGCAAATTTTCGAGAGTTCATGATTCGATAAAGATGCGCTGAGCCAGAGGCTCCGCATGGTTGTGTTGGCGGATGTACTGGATCAACTTGGGGGTCAGCACTTGGCCGGAAGGGATCAGCAAGATGCCGGAAGCGCTGAATACGTTGCACATCACCTTCATGCCCGGTTCCAGTTCCTGAAGCGTCACTTCCCGCTCGTTCCGCGCAAAACCGGGCTGCTCGGAGAGCAATTTAAAGAACGCTTGTCCCACTTCGGGATGGAAGCGGACGCCGAGATGGTCCTGTATGAATTGGGCGGCTTCCTGATTTTGGGGATCTAATTTCAGAACGGATTCATAATAGGCAATGGCTTTTTCCGTATTTTTACCATTGGCAAAACTTCGGGCCAGTTGAAGGT
>JACQHZ010000230.1 GCA_016198745.1 Verrucomicrobiota bacterium | reverse complement strand
CAGCTACAACATCGGGAAAAACTTGTCGAAAACGGGCGATTCTTGAACATTGAAATACAGGGGGATGCGGCTGTGGATCAGAGCAATCGGGGGGCGAGAACGGAGAGAAACCGGTCCATTGCGCTGCGATGCAGGCGGTAGCTGATGTGGCCGAAAGGGAAGATTTCCAGATAACTCCCCGGCCAGGCGACGTGCAGGCGTTTCAGCGAGGCTGGATGACCGATGGGATCGTGTTCGGACCCCAGGATCAACACCCGGTCGGGCTGGATTCGCAAAGAGTGATGATAGGGCGTCACCAGTTTGAAAAGGCCGCAAACCTTTTCTCTTGCGACGCCGAGACGCTGCAGCTCCTTCTGAAGGTTGCTGAAGAGGGGCATTTCCCAAAAAAGCTCTTCAATTTCCACCGGCGGTTCCAGCAGCAGGGCGCCGTCAAAACCGTCGTCCATCGTGATCGCCATGGCAGAAATCCAGGCCCCGTAGCTGGTGCCCCAAAGGCCGACATGAGGCGCACCCATGCGCTTGAGAAGATTCTTCAGCCAGCACACCTCCTGAACCGCCTGACGCATGGCGTGTGCGGAGCGGGCGATATTCGAGCTGATTGCCAGTTCGCCGTTGAAGGCCCCTGGGGGCCTTCTGGAGAAGTGATAAGGCAGATGCAGCACGCCCGCGTTGACGCCGAGATCATTCAAGCGGCGGCACAGGGTGTGGTAGCCCCGGACGCTGACCGACCGCCATCCATGCTGGATGAAAAAGATGGGGGCTTTGTCCAGCGGACGGCCGATGTGAAATTCGATCCAGATGTGATTATTGACATCGAAAGCGCACGGGGCCGGGGTGGGGAACGTCAATTGACGGCGGATGGGCGGGCGCAGGGCGCCAAGGATTTTGAGCGCCTCCTCCATCCCGCGTCCACCATCAGACATCTCATAAAACTCGCGGGCGGTTTTTCCATCCCACTGGCGAAGGAATTGTTCATATTCCGCGCGGTCAAATTGTTGGAAACAGGATCGGCTCAGCAAGCGGTTGATCGCCCAAAAGGCGAGGCGATCCACGAGACGCATTTTCATGAGGCTCCGACCCTAGTCGCAACCTCGTCCGCTCACAAGCGCAACCTGACCGCGCATTTTCGGATGAGCGGGTTTTTGCTCGCTCCCCGTCGGGAATCTTGTAAACATCATTCAACGACGCTACGCCTCAAACCAACCAGTGGAGGGGGGGCCGCCCTGGCGTGACCTGTTTGTTCGTTGAAATGCGGGCGGGGATAAACCCCGCCCCTACACCGGGGTAGGCCATCGCAAAACTTGACATTCGCCGCGACGAATGAGGTTTTTGGGTTATGAAGCGTTTTTCCCGGAGGATGGGCAAGCATTCATGAAGTTCGCATCGAAAGATCTGGCGGTTTTTTACACGCAATTGGGGACGATGATTCAAGCGGGCGTGCCGATCCAGAACGCCATGAAACACGCGGCGCCGCGTCCGATGCGCTCGGTGGCGGCGCAGCTCAACGACATGGTCCAGCGCGGGGAACCGCTTCATGCGGCGATCGCCTCGCAGCCGAAAAAATTCCGGTCTTTGGATCATCAGGCGCTTTTCATCAGCGAGCGAAGCGGGGCGCTGGATGTGGGTTTGTTTTCGCTGGCGAACTATTATGGGAAACGCGCCAGCGCGAAGAGCAAGATCATTTCCGCATCCTTTTTTCCGGCGCTGCTCCTGGTCGGCGCGGTGTTCATCAGCCGCATTCCCGCCTACATCCTCGGGGCGGTCGGTCAGGGCGATTACAGCGCGCTCAGTTTTTTTCGCGATACCGCAGGGGTTTTGGCGCTCCTGGGGGGCGGGGTTGCCGGTGGTTGTTGGGTTGTGCGATGGCTTTTCACCGTGCCACGGTTGAATCTGGCGTTGGATTACGCGGTCAGGATCATTCCCGTGGTGGGACGGTTTCGGTTCGATTATGCGCTCAGCCAGTGGCTTCAGGCGATTCGTCTCATGCTTCGCGCGGGACAGGGCATCATTGAAGCGATGGATTACTCGACCAAGATGACCACAAGTCCGTTGATTGCCCGGGGTTACGCGCTTGCGCGGCCGCATCTCAACAGCCAGTTGAATGTGAGCCAGGCGCTTGAGGCGACGGGCGTTTTTCCGCCCATGCTCATCCAGCTCTGGGCTACGGGCGAGCAGAGCGGACGGATGGATGAAATGCTCGACCGTTTGGTGCAGGCGTATGAAGATCAATGGCAGCGGAGTCTGGCCGCCCTGGCGTCCTGGCTGCCGCGAATGGTCTATGGCCTGGTGAGCCTTTACATCGTAAGCCAGATTTTTCAATTCGCGAAGGGATACGTCAACACCCTCGATCAGATCATGAAATGATTTCGCTTGAACTTGCCTGCGCCGTGGGGAAGGTTCCGGCATCATGAGCAAAAAGAACGACGCTTACCAACGCGGGCTGGCTGCCGGCAAGGCAACCCGGCCGAACATACAAAAATGGATGGAGTTCAGCGTGCAGTGGGCCAAGGGCCAATACCCCATGACCCGGGAACTGGATTATTGGGGCGAGGTCGTCAAGCTCGATTGCGATCGGATGAAAAACCCGCCCAGTCTGTCACAATTTCCCGAAACCAAGGGGTTGCCCGATCTGTTGACGGCAGAACGGAAGGGGTTTTTGGAAGGATGCGGCGGCGGCCCGAAGGAGTTGGCATTCCATTACACATGGTTTTTTTTCACAAGCCGGCGATTGAACACACGTTACGTGGGCAAACCGCAACGGGCCAATCATTGCACCGCCCTTTATATCCGAGACAGCAAAGAAGGCGGTCCTCTCTATGGGCGGACCCTGGATGACATCCGGCGGGCTGGTCTGGAGGATTTTTCGCCGCCGCGCGAGGGACCTCATGGCAAACGCCAGTTCCTGCGCGACGGGGTGTCGAGCGCGGTGCTTTGCGACGAGGAACCCCGTGAGATTTTCCCGGTGGACCCGTGGGCGCTCATGCCGGCCGACTGCGTCAAGGCGCGGGACATCATGGCTTTCCTGCAGCGTTACGCGGAGTTTTGGGGACCGCAAAACGGAATTCTTGTTGATGAAGAACAAAACGCCGCCGCTTTCGAAAAGTCCAACTGCCGGGTGGGCGTTCGTTATTCATCGGATGGGACTGCCGCTGTCACCGCTTGTTCGTATCTCATTCCCGAAATGAAAGCCTTCAAGGAGGAACGCAGCCGGCGGTCTCTCGAATTGCGCGGATGGAACGAGACTTCGCCGGACTGGCTGTACTGGAAGGGATGCGACGCGCGTTACGCGCGTCTGTTGAAGCTCACCGACGAAGCCAACCGTCGCGGGGCAACGCTCGATGATGTGGCGGGGATTGTCACCGATCATGCCGTGCCGTTTCCGGAGCGGATATGTCTTGCCGGCGAGCGCGGGCATCCGGATGATACGGATGTGAACTGGACGCTCACGGCGCAGGCGAGCGTGCTCGAAGGCCCCAATCGTCGGACCTTATTTTGGCGCGTCGAAGGGGACACGTCATGTTACAAAAACCCGCCTTTTCTGGTCCTGGGGCGCGGCGTCAAGCCCAAGGCGAAATGGAAGAAAAACACCCGCGCGGTCGCAGCGTTGGGAAGCAAACCCTGAGCGATTTCAGCCATTGGGATTTCCCTCGGATTTCGTGCTTCGAAT
>JACQHZ010000015.1 GCA_016198745.1 Verrucomicrobiota bacterium | reverse complement strand
GGTGTGGTTGCCCTACAGTGTTTGAAACAGGGTGTCATCGTTTTTACCGAATCATGAAATATCCAGGTTAACAATCGGGCGCGGGTTCTCCCCAACCGTGAATGCTGAACCGTGAACCCAACAACCTGAACAACCACCTTATGTCCCGAATTTGTGTCATTGATGAGAATTTTGACAGGCCGTCGCCGCCTTTTATTCAGGAGGCGTTCGAGGCGCTCGGTCATGAGACGGCGACGGTTTTCAGCTCGACGCGGCCGCGCGTCCGGTTGCAGGAGGAACTGGAGGGGAGCCGGGCGGATTTGTTCGTGGCCATCCAGAATGTCGGATTCTTGACGGGGGACATCCTGGCGGTTCCGAGGTTGGCCGGCGTCAAGAAGGCGATCCTGTTTTACGACGAGCCGATGAGCAGTTTTTTTCTATTTGGAAAAAAACACCCTTTCATCCGCGCGCCGCAGGCCTGCGGGGCGCATTTTTTTATATGGGACGGTTATTGGCGGCGAAAGATGGAGGCCGCCGCGGGTTGGAAGAGCGGGGCAACGCATCTCGCGGCTGAGACCAAACATTTTGGTCCCGACCGACGAGAAGCAATCGCCGGCATCCGGCACTGCGCGGTGTTTCTTGGGAACGTTCCGAGCGCGGCATTCATGGAGAAGGCCGAGGCGTCTCTGCCGCCGCTGTATCGCAACGTTGCCGCGATGGTTCGGCGGCGGATTGCCGAAGGCGTCTATGGCCTCAATCCGTTCGAAACGATGGGCGGCGTCATCCGCGATCTGCCGTCATCGGATCGCGAGCAGATTCTTGGTCAGATCGAATCTTATCTTGATTCCACGCCGGACTTCACCCTGCCGCTGGCGCCGCATATCGCGCTTCGGAAGCTGGCGTGGCAGATCGGCAAGCGCGAAACGCGGCTTCGCGCGATGCGCGCCGCCGCTTCCGCTGCGCCGTTGGCCATTCTCAGCGACATCAAGCATGCGGACGTGGCGGGTCGGGATGAGCTGATGCACGCGTTGGCAGGTGGAAAAGGGCGCGAGATTCTGTTCGTGGACACTTCCGACGCCAGCTACTATCAACTGGCGCATTTTTACCGTTCGGGGTTGTTGCATTTGCAAAGCACCGATCCGCAGTCCGTGGAAGGAGGCATTCCCTATCGCGTTTTTCAGTGCGCGGCGTGCGCCGCGCCGCTCCTCTCCGATTTCAAGAAGGAACTCGCCGGATGTTTTGCGCCCGATCGGGAGATTTTGTTGTATCAGGACGATCGCGATCTTCCGGATGCGCTTCGGAAGGCCGTCGCGAATCCGTCGCGTCTGCGGGAGATCGGGAGGGCGGCTTACGAGCGATTTTTGAGCGAACACACATGGACGCACCGCATGGGAGCGCTTCTCAAAATCATGGGTCCCCTGAATTGAGGAAAAAGGTTTTGCCGGCATGAACCTGGACATTCATCGAATTTATTTTTTTGTTCCGGACATGACGTCTCCGAGCGGAGGCTTGCGGCGGCTGTACCGCTACGCGGGTTATTTGAAGGAGGCGGGTTACGATGTGGCGATGCTGTACGGCGATCGCAGCAAGGGCGTCTATCCGTTTGCCGCGGCGGACATACCATCCGTTTTCGCCCCGGAGATGTCGGCGTTTGATGGAAAGGACGTTTTGATCGTACCGGAGGTTTTTGGCGTGTTGCTGCCCAAACTGGCGGCGCTTGCGTGCCGGAAGGTGATGATCTCGTTGAGCTGGGATTACGTGTTCAACTCCCTGCCGGAAAATAGCGTGTGGACAACATTTGGGATCAGAAATGTCCTGACCACCTGTTCCACGATCGCCGGGTTCATCCGGCTCACCATGGACCTTGAACCGGTAATCATCCGGACGTCGGTCAATCGGGAACTGTACTATTACGACTCGCAAGTCAAAAAAAACCAGATTTGTTACACCGGCCGGAAGGACACGGATTCGGGCAAGATCATCAAGGCGCTTCACGGCAACCCGCGCAAGTTTCGGATGGAAGGGCGCGAGGTTGTTTGCATGAACGATCTGAGCGAGGAGAAATACGCTCAAACATTGCGCGAGTCGCGCATTCTTCTGACAACCGCCCTCAAGGAGGGCGTGCATAATCCCATTTTGGAATCCCTGGCCGGCGGATGTCAGGTGGTGGGGTATTCGGGGGTTTCCGGGCGCGAATTTTGCGGCGGTGAAGCAAGGGACAAGGTCAACGCGGCGCTTTTCGAGGGCGGCGATTACATCAGCGTTCTTCGCTGGTTCACGGAAGAGCATCCCGCCCGCGATCTTCGCGAACAGTCGGCCTACATTCACCGCGTGTACTCGGTGGAAAACGAACGGGCGGATATCCTGCAATATTTCGCCGGGTTCGGAGTCAAGAGAGTCTGAATCTCCCCTGCGCGTCTTATTGGGGGAGGACCGTGTCTTTGCCGGTTTCACGCCGGCGCGCGTCATCCGCTCCGCGATTGGAGCAGCTTGCGGAGGACGTTCATGAAAATCTCCGCCACAACGTCGGGGGCGTAGCGTTGCCAGACGATCGGTTGGGCGATTTGAAGGTAACGGCGGCGCGCTTCGGCGGGGCGGAATCGTTCGATGGTTTCATGCAGCGAACGATGATCGGAGAAAACCGCGTCGGCGACTCCGCATTCACGGGCGGTGCGCTCATATTCCGCGGAATTCGACACGATGGCGGGAACGCCCCAATGGATGCTGGCGATCATCTTGTTGTTGCTCTTGTGGCGGGCGGTTTCCGATTGATCATGGAAAAAACAGGAGAGGTGGCAGTTCCGCAAGTGGGCGAGGAAATCGTTTCTTGCCCAGGGGATAAACTCCACCGAGGGGTAGGTCTTGTAGATGAGGTCTTTGGCGAATGCATTCATGATGACCACAAATCGGGCATCCGGAAGGGCCGTCAGCATGTCCACGAAAGGCTGGATCATCGGGAAGTTGCCGGCATTGCCGAACCACACAACGCGGAGGGGCTGTGCCTCCGCAACCTGCGTTTCGACGGGGCATGACGGATCATAATCAATCGGATTCGGAATCACTTCGACGTTCCGGCACTGGAAATCGCGCATGAGTTGTTCGCGGTGGCCGGCCGTGTCCGTGGTCACCAAATCCGCGGCCTGACACATCCGGCGAATGAGGTCCTTGCCGCCGAAAAGCGCCAGGGTTGCGCCGACGTCGTCGGCATCGTAGATGACGGATTTTCCGCGACGTTTTACCTCGGCGACATAATGCAGGGTTTGTTCGGCGACCCCTTTCTGGATGACAACGATGTCGGAGTCGAGACGGGGGCCGATGTCAGCGCGGACCCCTTTTCGGGCAAGCGCGCGAACGAGGGAATAGACGCGGACTCGCGAACTGCCGAGGTCCTCCGATCCCGATGGCACAAAAGAAATGGTCATGGAATACAAATGCGAAGTCCCCATGGCAGCGTCGTTTGAGAACCGGCGCATGTCAAGCGCAGAGGGTTTGGATCAATTGTTGGTACAGCAATTCCCAGAGCACGCCGTTGATTTCATAATTTCGATTCCGGACAACGTGCTGGTATTGGAGCCTGGTCGTTTCTTCCCGAACTGCCCTGCTCAAAACCAGCATTTCGAGCGTCTCCGTCCAGGATTTCACGGTGTTTTCCGCCACCAGCACCGGTTCGTCGCTGTAAGGATAGACCTTGCTGGCGACGGCGGCGGTCTGAACGGCGGCGTACTGGTAAAATTTGAGGGCGGAACGGCAGCGATTGAAGAGATTGTCTTCGATGGGACAGAGGCCGATATCCAGATCGAGTTGCGCCAGGCTTTGCGGAAAATCCTGATACAACTGCACGGGTTTGGTTGTGTACTCAACGCCGTGCATTTGGCGGGCAAACTCAACAAATGCCCGATGAAAGGGATCGTCAACCTCCCTGGGTTGAATGGCATGTTTGACGATGATTTCAGTGGGTTTGGTGAAATCTGCGAACATGCCATAGACGATGAATTCGAAACGATGTTTTTTCTGAAGACCACGGATGCTCTCCGCAATCAGCAGCAGGTCGCGCAGGTGAGAAGCGCCGCCTGCCCATCCGATGCGGAGGGTTTTTGATTGGCGGGGACGCGGGGTGAATTTTCTGAAATCGATCATGTTGGGCAAAACCACAATGCGCGGATGGAAGGGGGCGAGCGCCTGCTGCAATTCCCTGCCGGTGACGGTGATGACGTGCGCCATGCCCATGATCTGACGCACGAAATCCCATGGCAACGTGCATTTCCGGAAGGGATTGGATTCCGGAACATCTCCATAAAAGTCATCAAAATCGCAAATCACCAGTTTCTTCCGCAAATTGCAGAAGGCAACCAATTGCTTGAAAAACTCGAAGTTGGCCGGTGTGATGTCAACGTTGGAAATCAGGAGGATATGGCACGCATCGAGCGTCTTCCCGATGTCGGCAGCCGTTTCCAGCGAATCAATGGCGGTGGTTTTATGTCCGCGTTTTTCCAGGTAATAAAGCGGTTCGAGGACACGGACGTGTTTCGATGCATCCGGGTTTTTCCCTTGGAAATAGAGGATATGGATCGGCGCGCTCATGGGAAATCGCAACCTGGCTCATCTGCGTCCGCCGCAATTTGAAGAAAGCGATGTTTCCAGGTGTGCTCCTTCAGAAAACGCTGATGGGCGGCTTCGCCGATTTCCTTGAAGCGTTCGGGATGTTTGAGGGCGTCGTTCAACTTGTCGGCGAAATCCTGATCGTTCTGGTAGCACAAAATCTCCTGTCCGGGTTGGAAACAATCGGCGAGTTCCGGCTTGAAATCGGAAAGAAGCGGGCGGGCGCTGGCGGCGGTTTCGAAAACGCGCAGTGGAATTCCCCCCGCCACCGACTGCGGATCGGTTGCCTGCAGATGGAGGCCGCCGATATGGTACAGGCAGCCAAGCTGTGTCAGGGAGACATGATCGGTGCTGATGAATTTGACGGGGCAACGGCAGGTCCCCAGGTCGCGCGAGATCTCATCCGGCCCGGCAAAGGATTTGTCGGAATGCCCGCTGAGGATCGCCAGTGGGCGCTGCTGCGCGGCAAGGCGGAGGATGCGCAGGCGGACCTCGCGTTTGCCCAGAAGCCACGCCTGCCGGTTGATGAGAACATGGACGACCAGGTCCTGACGGCAGCGGTCCACAGCGGCGCGCAGTTTGGGAGACATGGATTGATAGGCCTCATCGAGGGCGTCGTAAGGAATGCGTCCATAGGCGGATTTCTCGATGATGCGGCGGGTGTCGCGCACCAGTTGCAGGCAGGCCGCAGGAAGGGCGGCGGCCTCTTTGAAGATCGCGTCGAGGCTGGGCGTGTTTCCGATGAAAATCAACGAGTCCTCAAACCCCTTGAAGTGCGTGGGGTCGCTTGGGAAAAGCTCGATTTCATCGGCCGCCAGATGAATGGGCAGGCATGCCACCGCGAAATGCTCCTCGAATTTTCTCCGCCAGTATCCGTCCCAAACATAGGTCTTGAGATGGCACTGCCGGGCAAGCCGTTGGTGGTTTTCCGGGTAACGTTGGATGGCATAGGTCCGCTGGTAATCGTCAAACCAAAGCGATGCCTTGGGGATGTGCCGAATCGCCTCCGTCTCCAAAAATCCGGGTTGGACCATGACATGGGCCATCATCCACACGATCAGGTCCGGTGAATGCTCTTCGATTTCTCTGGAAAGGGTCTCAGCGGGTTTGACCGCGCCATCCGGTTGGCGAAGCCAGATGCGCGGAGAGTTCCAACCCGCCCGGTGCGCGCCAATTCGAAAACCCCGGATAAAATGCCGCTCGGTGTTGTGCTGATTTTCGATAAAGAGCACGGTGCGCATGGTTTTGAGGCGGAGGCGGTGAACGCGCCGCGCCATCAAGGTTCGACCGCAAAACGGCGGTTGGCTTCGGCCAGCGCTTCCGGGTCGCGAACGTCCAGCCAGTATCCGTTGATCGGCAATCCGCGCAATACCCGGCCGTCTCGCGCAAGCCGGCGGATGGCATCGGTCAGTTCGTACTCGCCCCTCGCTGATTTCTGCAGGCGCGCGGTGAAGTCGAAGATGAGCGGGGTGAAAACATAAAGTCCCGCGTTGTACCAGGGCTTGAATTCGCCAAACTGCCGGCGAAGCTGTTGGATTTCGGTTTCGGAAGGTTTCTCGATCAGTTCGCAAAGGCGGAAGTCCGTTTCAAAAATGCAAATCGCCCCTTTGCGGACATCCTCGCCCAAGGTGATGGCGAGGATGCCGTCGGATGGCTGTTTTGCGCTCCATAGTTCCTGAATGGCCGGGTAATTGTTGGGCGACACAAGGATGTCGCCGTAGCTCAACACAAAAGCATCGTCGCCTGCGAACTCGCGGGCCAACTCCACAACGCGTCCGGTGCCGTCCTGCACGACCTGTTCCATGTAGGCAACGGATGCGCCCCATCGGGACCCGTCGCCGAAGTGCGACTGAACGGCTTGCGATCTGTAACCGGTGATGATCAGGAACTCGCGGATGCCGGCGGACAGAAGCCCTTGGAGAATGTGTTCGAGGGCGGGTTTGCCCGCCACCGGCAGCATGGGCTTGGGCAATTCGGACGTGAGATTTTTCATCCGGGTGCCCTTGCCGGCGGCCAGAAGCACGGCCTTTCGGATCGGATAATTACGGCTTGTCATCGCTAGGGGGTTGGTGTTGGATGGCGTGGACGGTCGTTGGCGGGCGGGCGCATTTTTGGGCGATTGAGGATGGCTGGACAAGGAGTTTCCGCCGTCTCAACGCTGCGAAACACCTCCGCGTCGGCCGTGCCTCTGCGATCCAGCCATGAACACATCTTCCCTGTTCCGGTTCAAGACATTCCTGATCCTTTCCTTCTGCGCCGTCGCGATGTCCGTCGCGCCCATGATGTCTTTTGCGGGGCTTTTGGTGACCAAGAGCAAGGAGGTGCAGATTGGGACGCTGGTTGAGAGCCAGAACGCCGTTTCACTCCAGGGGCAATATGGCGGCGTGAACTTTCCCAAGGAAAATCTCCTTTGGTACTCGACGGATAAGGACATTGATACATTGTTCAAAGCGGGGACCAAGGCCAAGAGTGACGGCAACCTTCAGGCAGCAGGGCTGCTGTTTGAACTGAGCATTTCCAAGGAATCCGCCACACAAACGCAGGCTCAAGGTGAATTGCAACTGGTCAAGGCCAAAATGGCCGAGACCGTGACCAGCGTCGCTCCCGCCGCACCGGGCAATATCACGGACAACCTGAGTCCCGAAGAAAAAATTGCACGCGGCCAGCAGATGATCCAAAACGGCAAGGAAATCATGGGCAAGGAGCACATGAATGCGGACACCGCGGCGGCGGCCAAAAAGACCGCGGATCAAACGATTGCAGACGGGACCAAACTGGTTGAGCAGGGGCAAAAGGAACTGGCGGATCGAAAAGCCAAAGAAGCGGCTGAAGCGGCCAAGCAGGCCGCCGAAGCGGCAAAACGCAAGGAGATCGAGGAACAACTCAACCAGGCGAAACAGGCGCTTGAAGCGATCCAACACGTGAGCGAGTGGACCCAGGAGGAAAAGATGGCCAATGGCATCGCCGCGATCATTTTTGGCGTGGTGGTGATTGCGTCCCTCTGGCAAATCACCATGAAGGAGGCTGCTGATTGAACCGCATTTTTTTCAAGAATCACCTTAACGAACGCCGAATCACCTGAATTGCCCGATATGCCCAACGTTGAATCCAACACGCGCGTTCGCGGAAGAAAGGACGATCTCCTGCCCAACGAAAGGGAGATCACCTATGATCAGTTTCGTTCATTCATGAATCGCAACAAGTCATGGATCATCGGCTTGTTGGCCGTGTGCATCCTGGCGGCTGTGGGTTTTGTCGCATGGAATTTTCAACAGCGACAATTGCGGCAGCAGGCCAATGAACAATTCGCTGCGGCCCGGTCTCCGGAGATGGTTGAGGCGGTTGCGCGCGAATTTCCCGGAACGGATGCCGAACTCCTGGCTTCCATCACGGTGGCGGACTATTATTTTCAGCAGCGCCAATGGGTGAAAGCGCAGGGTTATTATCAGAAGGTGCTGGAGCATCACTCGACCTCTCCGCTGGCGCCTTCGGCGTTGTTCGGAATGGCCGCCATCCTTGAAGCCAACGGCAAGACCGACGAGGCGCTTCGGACGTATCGCGAAATTGTTTCCTCCTTCCCGCAATCCTTTCAGGCGCCCCAGGTCCGGTTCGCAATCGCGCGGCTCCTGGAAATGAACAACCGGCTTGAGGAGGCCCGACAGGCTTACGAGGAACTCCTTGCCAACCATCCGCACTCGGCATGGAAACACGAAGCATCAGCCCGTCTTCAGAAGATCAATTCCCTGTTAAAGATGAAGTCCGCCGTTTCCAATCCCACAGGCCCGCCGCCGAAACGCGCGCCGGGCTGAACGGTTGGAAGCGAATTCGTCGCAAAACATGGCTTGACGGAGCAGGTTTGGGAATGTATGTTTGAATTGAAGCCATGAAAATCCCCAAGGGCAGACGACGCGCCGTCGGGCAGGCGATGCTCGAGACAATGGTGATGGCCGCCATTTTGGTCTCCATCCTGCTGACCTTCGGCGCGGTGGTGAGCGCCTTTTTGGATCATGGCTACCGCACCATCCGGCTGATTTCCATGGAATACCCTTAAATGGAGCGGGAGGGGATAAACCCCTCCCCTACACTGGCCCGCCTGCCGAGCTGCGGGCAGGCAACAGGCTTTTGAAATTCCTGAACATTAAAGAAGAATCGAAACAGATTTCACATTAAGAACGAAAACCGCCAGGGATCGCTTGCTCCACCCCCCGATTCCTGGCGATTACCCGCAGAAAGGATCGAACCCCAACATGAAAGTGCATCAAACCAAACGTGGTCAGGCGATGACCGAGTACATCATCATCGTGGCAGTGGTCGCGCTGGCGGCGCTGACGGTCTTCGGATTCTTCGGCGACACCATCCGCGGCAAAATGAACGGCGTGATCAACGCCCTCGGCGGCAGCAGCGTCGGTGTCACCACGGAGGATGTGACGGCCGGTAGCACCCAACAGAAACTCAAAGACCTCGATCAGCAAGGCACGCCCTACGACGGCACGCCTTGATCCGGAATTCCGCATCATTCTCCATTCGCTCACAGGCGACGCGATGGGTCGCTTGGTGGGTTTGCGCGAGAATGCCGGGCTTCAGTGTGCAGCGGTTTCCCGCAGAAAGGATCGGGCGCCAACATGAAGCCGCAACAGAGCAACCGTTATGAGGCGATGAACGAGTATATCATCATCGTGGCAGTGGTTGCGCTGACGGCGCTGACGGTCTTCGGGCTGTTTGGCGACACCATCCGGGCCAAGATCAACGAGATGAACGACCCTCCCTGGGACATCCTGATAGTTCCTTGCCGGGACGAGCCGGCAGGATCGTGGCGGGGTATTGATCTCGCCGCTGTATCGGGTGACTTCCAGAAGGTGTTTCAGGACTTGAATCAACAGGGCGGCGTCGCTTAACAGAGCGACCATACCACGCTAATGCTCCATGTTCACCGAGGCGGCCGGTCCGACGCGCTGTTCCGAGTGCGTATCACCAGTTGCCGGATCGCCACCAAACTCATGCCACCAATCAACACCGGCAAATGCGGTATGGAATGGCTCGAGATTCGACGTTGCGCCGGGAATCGCGGGCAGGCCATGCTCGAATCAGCGTTGGTGCTGGTGATGATTTCGCTGCTGTTTTTCGGGATGATGCAGGTGATGCTGGCCTATCACGCGGACCAGGTGCAGTCCTGGGCCGCTTATGCGGGCGCGCGCTCGCGCATCGTCGGGTTCAACGATGCGGTGGTTGAAAAAGCATGGTTGATCGCCAATATCCTTAATTCCGGCGCGATGCTCACGCCCAACCAGGGGTTGTCCTCGGTGGCGCAGGTGGGCGTGGAACTGGAGGCCATTCCCGTGTTTTTGCAGTCGGCGGGAACGGCGTGGGAGCTTGAGCCGCAGCTCAATTACGCCCAGTGGAACAATCTGCCGGCATTGCCGCCCGCCACGACGGCGGATGCGTACACGGTTGACATGGACCGGACTTATCCGATGGCCATCGCCCAGATGATCCCGATGCTCTATGCCTCCTTCGGAGTGAGCAACATGACGCTCCATTCCGAGGTGACATTGGAGAATCATTTCCCGTTTTATTTGCAGGTGAATTAAAGCATGGTTCAACGGTTCCAGGTTCACGGTTCAAGGGTTGGAGAAAGCGGCCAGACGCTGATTTATCTCATGAGCGTCCTGATGGTTCTCACGCTGATGGGGTTGTGGCTGTTTGATTACAACACGGCGGCGACTTCCCGGATTCGCGCGCAAAACGCGGCAGACGGTTCCGCCCTGGCCGCCGCGCAATGGCAGGCGCGTTCATTGAACGCCATCGGCGAAATCAACCTCATCAAGGCCATCAACACGCTGCTGGAAAATGTCCCGCCGGGGCCGGAACTCGAAGCTCAGCTCACCGGCGCGCCGCCAAGCCAGCAGTACGCCGTCATCCAGTCCGGTTTGGATTCGCTGCAGGCGCGCATCGGCTTTGTCGGTCCCATCCTGGCGATGGAAGCGGCGCAACAGGCGGCGAAGAACAATGGCGTTCCCAATAACACGGTCTTCACATCCGCCATGCAACAGCACGCCGATCTGGTGGCGACGGTTTATCAGGATAATTTCACCGCGCCGAGCTGGGGCGCCGGGAGCTGGGCCGAGAGTTACGCGAAGATGCTGCATTTTCTGGGAGACGAAGGCATCGCCGCCGCCGCCGACAACGCCAGCTATTACGGCGGCAGCATTTCCGCAAGCGCCCAGGCGCAGATTCTGCTGAGCAAGGCGTTTTATCGCGCCATCGCCATCCAGAACTGGTGTTTCCTTGAAGATTTGTTGTACGTGTATCAGGACTACACTTATTGGGGCGAGATCACTCCTTTGCCGCAATCCGTCACGGGCAGCGAGTTCTTCAATCTCGGCGTCAAGTTTGCGAGTTCAGACAGTCTCATCGCCACTGCAACCGGTTTGAGCGACATCCAATTTCAACAATTGCGCGCCTATTTCCTGCAAGAGCTTGGTGAACGCAATCTGCCGCTGCACACCGACTGGCCGCAGTTTGTGCCGTCAATTAATTGGGCGGTCTATTCGCCGTCGAGTTGGACGAATTGGAGCAAGGCGCATTACTATGCGGCCTCGGTGGTGGCGGAGCCGCGCGCCGTTTATGATTATTCGGGCTGCGACGCGGTCACGGCCGTCAGCATACGCAACAGCATGGCGCTGGCGCTGACCAATCGCGGTCCCAACTGGACTTCCTGGATTGTGGGCGGCGCCAACCAAGCGGCGGCGGCGGCGAGCGTCAGCCGGCTGGAGGGTTTTCAGGGCAGCAGCGATCTGGATGTCAAGGCCAACGCCGCTGCCAAACCTTTCGGGAAACTCCCTGGGATCAACGAACCGGCCTATACCTTTCGCGTGGTGTTGCCGGTGTTCACCGAGGTGCGGCTGATGCCGGTTGCGTTCGCTTCGGGCTACGGAAACTCGGACCCCAACTGGCTGATCCACAAACTTGAACATCTGCCCTACAACGGCCCCGGCGACACCGTCGCTTACACGCATTTCGGTCCGGACTCATTGCCGGATGATTGTTTTTATTGCGCGCAATTGAAAAAGTGGGAGGACCCGGCATTCCGGCAGCAGGGCCTTGATTGGCTGGCCGCAACCGATCCGCTCACAGGCGCGCTTTTGCATGATTGCCATCCACCACCCCCTCCATCACCCATCGGAGGAGGGGGAGGGGGCGGAGGCGGAGGC
>JACQHZ010000240.1 GCA_016198745.1 Verrucomicrobiota bacterium | reverse complement strand
TGAACCGTGAACCCCCGCTTTTGCGAGGGCAGGCTCTGGGCAGTCACTTTTCATGGTAATTTCCAAGGTTTATCGTTCCATGCGGCGGCTTGCGCTTTCGGGTCCGTGGCTTTCAAAAAACCGGCGTGTTTGCCAGAATCCCGGTGAAGTTATCTTAAATGGGGTCCGGCAGGTGATGCCGGACGCGAGGTCCGTTGCGACCAGTTCAACCGCGCCACCCGGCGTATTCAACGGGAGGAAAAACTTCAATTTTGCCTGGCCCTTGGGCAGGCGGAAGGAACGCGGAAGGGCGGGCTTTCGCATTTCCTTCGGACCGTTAAATTCCAACCGGATGATCCGGTCGCCCACCTCTCCGCCCTGGCTGGTCAGGGTGTAGCTGATCTCCACGATGTCGCCGGGGGAATAATTTTTCCGGGAAAGGCCGGCCTTGAGCGCCGTCATGGGGGAGGGACTGAGGGCAAAGACGCGGGCCTCGCCATAGCTGATCTGCCCTTCGATGGTCGCGCGCGCGCCGAAGTTTTTACCGGTTGTCAATTCATAGACGTGCGATTGCTGCGGCAACTCGATGGTGTAGCGGCGGTCGCGCTCCCGTCCTTCGCCCAGCACGTACAGCCACGTCAGGTTCCCCATCCGCCGCGCGAAGAGCGACGCAATCATGCCATCGCGCTCGATGTTGTTGCGCAAGGCGTAGGCGGGGCGGAGGCCGGCCAGCTCCAGAATTTGTTGGGCAACCACGTTCCCGTCGGCATTCGCCGGCAAGGCGAAATCCAGAAAGAACGCCTTTCCGTTCTGATAGGCCGCGCCAATTTGCGGCGGCACCCCGTCAAGCTTTTTTGCCCCGCAAACCGCCACTCCATCCTTGCCCACGGTCGGCGAGGGATTGGGAGAGGGCCGCTGCACCCCGAAAATTTCGCGGAACGCCTCGGGCGTTTTTTCGTACAAGCGGCCATTGGCATCCCGCCGCGCCGTGCCGGCCTCGGCCACCACGCAACCGCCCGCTTTCACAAAGGCGCGCAGCAATTCCAATTCCCGCAGCCCCATGCAAACCGCGTATGAAAGCAACACCACGCGGGTCTGCTTCAGCCGCTCGACCGTCAAGTCCTCCTCGTCGCCAAACTGGAATTGGAAACCCAACGCGCGCATCGGGATCACGAATGAGTTGGGCAGCATTTCCATCCACGGACCGATGCCTTTCATTTCGGCCGGTTTGAGGGATGGATCGTTCTCGCGCTGTTTCTTCATGAAGGCCAGCGTGTGCGCATAAAAGAGCGTCCTCGGATAATAGATGAAAACGCCTTCGTTCACCGGCGCGGTGTTCACCGCCACATCGCCGGGGCCGGCCAGGAGCTGATGATTGATTTGGGCAATAGCCCGGCCTTTTTCGTTGAGCGTGTAGTTGCCGGCGAAATAACTGAACCGTCCCTGCGGCGGCGTATCGTCGCATAACGGGGCAAACCAAGCGAGGTGTTTGACTCCGTGGCGCAGGGTGTCCCAAGCCTCGTGCGCGAGGCCGTCCTTGTTGGGCTGGGAGGGCCAGGTGTAACCGTTGCAGCTTTGCGCGATCTCCACCCACTGCGCGCCCAGTTCCAGGTAACCCATCGGCGGTTGCGACACAAAATGATTGTAGAGACTGCCGGCATGCAACCGGCGGGTGAATTCCCGGAGATTGACGGCGCTAAATGTTTCGATGGCGCGCGGGTTGATGGGACAAAACCGATCCGGTTCAATCTCGCGAATCGCCTTCGAGCAACGGTCAAACTGGTCCACAAACGAACGGTCCAGGTCGCGCCGCGAATCGAACCACGGGGTCCAGTTGTTGGTATCGAGCACATCGTACCACATCGCCCGCGGCGCATCCTCCCACCGCGCGTAGTTCGCGCCCCAGGCCTGGTTCAGGACCTCCAGCGTTCCGTACTTTTCCTTCAACCATTTGCGAAAGCGCTCCATGTTGACCGGATCCGCGAACCGCGTTTCGGCGCAGGGGGTGAACTGCAGCTCCGGCTCATCCTGCTGCTCGTAAAGCACCGGGCTGAATTTCCTGAGCCAGCCTGCCTGATCCTTGAGCTTTTGCGAATCATAGCCACACTGGAGGGAGACGTTGTTGGCGACCAATCGCAAGCCGGTTTCGGCATCGATCCTCGTTCGAAAAGGATTCGGCCAGCCGGCCAATAGCGTATCGTGCCCACTCCGTTTCAGCGCCTCAATCAACACATCGGCGCAGACGAGATTGTGGTCGCAGCCGTGGTAAGCCATGATATGAAACTGATCCCACTGGGGTTCCTGGCGGACAAACAGTTGATCGCGCACTTCGACCGCTTCATCACCCGCAGTCACCGTCACCCGCAGGTTGGCCAGGGTGGTAGTAATCAAAGGAGGGGACAACTTGATCGATTCGACGACCGGGATTTGTCCGCCCGCGGCCTTCTCCTGGCGGCTTTGGTCTGCCAGCAGCCGGCCATCCAGATCAAATAATTCCGTGTGCACCGAAAAAGTTTTCCCAGACGGCAAGCCGCTGACCTGTAACCGGACCTTTATGTTCTCATCGGGTTGGTGCAGCGCAAAATCCGGTTCGAGCGCGACCTTGAAGGTGCTGTTTCGCTGATAGGCGGTGGAATTCCAATCGCTGACTTTGCCCTGCGAACTGACCAGGGACAATTCCAGCATATGCAGTCCCTGGAAGCCGGTATGAGGGAGCGGAAATGTTCGGGTTTGCGTTTCGCCGGCGTGAATTTGCCATTTCCTTTCAAATTTCTTTTCCACGGCGCCAAAGGGCGACCGCGCAGTTCCCTGAAGCCGAACCGGAAGAGATTTTCCCGTCGCGTTGGTGATCCGCAGCGTTACCGTCTGTTCCACGGGGGCAACTGAAACGGACTGGATACTGAGCGGCGGTTCCGCTTGAGCGGCCCAGAGGAGCGTCCGTCCCAGCCAGTTGTAGAACTGGTTGGCCGATTCCCCTTCGCCCAGCCAACGGCAACGCTTGCCGGTCTGGGTTTCATCACCGGGACATTCCACGACCGGCAGAAAGGCATAACCGTAGGTGTTTTCATTATAGCAGCGATTATAGGCCGCCACGCGCCCCTTTCCGCGCGTCACGGCGGCGGCCAACATGTGCTCCGGCCTGCCCGCGCCCAGGCAGGCGGGTTGCTCACTACGCAACAAGACCTGGGCTTCCGGGACGATTTTCCCGTCCGTATTGCAAAACCACTGAATCCGGCTGAACTCGGCCCCCTGGCTCAGCGGATGCGGACCGGCGGACAGCACCTGGCGCGAAGTCTCTTTGTAACCACTGGCATCCAGCGCGATGGGCAGCAACGGATCAAGAATGGGCGATGGTTTGCCCTGCATTTCCGGCACGCGCGGGAAAATGCCCGGCAAGGCATAGACCAATCCCACGCCCTGCTCCTGGACCATTTCGGCAATTTTTTTTTCACAGTCGTCCGGCAAAACGCTCAGCCAGGCGCCGGCCATGGCGATCACATCATAATGACGCGTGCCGAGATAGTAACGCAACAGGTTCATCGTGTCCGGGTCCGCGTCGTTTTCCTTCCACGAATACGCGCTCCAGAGGGGAATGAGGTCGCCTTCCAGATCGAACGCGTGCATCAGCGACAAAGGCTCGTATTGTTGCTGCGAAGAGCAGATGAACAGGACGCGCACCCGTTTGCCGTCGCGCGGCCGCGCCCAATTCCGCAACAACGGAGGCGGGATCGCGGGGTTGTCGGTGCGGACGCACAACTCGGGAAGCCAGCCTTGTTCCACCCGCTGGACGAAGTCGGGCGGAAGCGGTTTGAGCGTTGCGGCAGAGGAATACAGACCGGAGATCGCGAAAAACAGGATGATGAAATAGTGAAGTTTTACCACAAACCGACGAGCGGCGCGGCGGGCGAAGTAGGACAGGCATCTTGCCTGTCTTTCCCGTAGGACGGGCGTCCCGCCTGCCCACGCCCCAAGCCAGCGACAGGCGGGACGCCTGTCGAAGAAACCGGAGGATGACAGACAAGATGCCTGTCCTACTTTTTTGCCGGAAAAACTTGACACAATCGTTAAGGTTTCAGCTTATGCAAACGTTTAGTACCTTCCCCATGTCTCCAGCGTGTTGGGCAGATCTTTCTGGAAGGAGGCGTGGCCGTCCACAAAGAGCGCGTTGAAACCTCCCTGGTGTCGCGTGGAATAAAACTGCTGCAGATAACCCGCGTACACCGCGTAGTAGCCTGTGCCATAGAACGACGTCCACTCACCCCAGTTCCCCTCCATGTCGCGCATCAGGACGACGCCTGCCGCCGACGGCAGGTCGTTGATTTTCGTCCAGCGGTTGCGGTCATAAGCGCCGCCCCATGAATTGTAGTAGCAGATGTCCACGTTGAGATTGATCATCGGATCGCCGTACGGCGGGACAATGCCCCCCCCTTGATAACTCGGACAACGGAGCTTGCACGGATGCGTGGAGTCAATGATCGTGTTAGGCCAGAGATACTTTCCGAGGCTGCCATTGGGCTGGAAGAAAAGAAAGCCGTCCGGCCCCTGAACGGCGGGAAGCGTGTCGTTGTTCTCGTTCATGTACATCGCCGCCGCGAGACCGAACTGTTTCAGATTCGACACGCACTGGATTGCCT
>JACQHZ010000221.1 GCA_016198745.1 Verrucomicrobiota bacterium | reverse complement strand
TGGTAACGGAGTTTCGCCCCGATGCCATGACGACGCAGCGCCTGCCGCACCCGATCGTATTCGTCCCCGAAGAGATCGGCGCCCAAGTCCCGTAGGAAATGAAAATGGCAGATGAAGTCGAAGCCCTTGATTATAGAGGGCGCAACCGTTTATTGTGACCATACGGAAGAAGTGATAGGTTGTTATTATGCTTCCCACATCCATTCGAGGCGTCTCACGACTGCCGCCAGCGGCGGCATCGGCGCGGCTGCCGGTGATTTTCTCGCCCGCCTACGATTGCCCGGAAGCCACGTCGTATCCCAGCACGCGGAAGCAGGCGGTGGTGCGCCGGCGACTTGACGAACCCGATTTCTCCGGACGTTGTGAATTCATCGAAGGGACGCCCGCCACGGCGGAACAGCTTGCGCTCTGCCACGATCCCGCCTACATCCGCGCCGTGCTCGACGGCGCGCCTCAACATCTCGCGGAATCCCAAGGATTCGATTGGAGTCCCGCCTTCGCGCGCTCCGTCCTGGCGGTCAACGGCGGACATCTCGCCGCTTGCCGTCTGGCCCTTGAACGCGGCCTCGTTCTGCATCTCGCCAGCGGAGCGCATCATGCCCGACGCGAGAGCGGTTTCGGCTTTTGCACATTCAATTACCTGGTCTGGTGTCCCTTGGCGCTGATGAACGAAGCCCGAATCGCGCGCGTCCTGATCGTGGACCTGGACACGCATCAAGGGGACGGCGCCTGGCTGCTGACACGCAAGGATCGCCGGTTTCGTTGCTTCGACATCAGCGGGAGCAGCATGGGCGTGCCGCCGCATCACGAAGCGGACGGCGACTACTGGCTGGTTGGCCGTGATGATTTCAGCAGGGAGTATTTTGAATGTCTCGATCCATTGCCCGACGTGTTGGACTGCTTCAAACCAGACCTCGTCGAGTACCAGGCCGGGATGGATTGTTACGCGAGCGATCCGATGGCGCACGGCGTCGGGTTGAATCGTGATGGACTTCGGCGTCGGGACCGTCGGGTGATCCGCGAGTGCCGACAGCGGAATATCCCCACGGTCGTCAATCTGGCCGGCGGCTACACGACGCTCGATGAAGTCGCCGAATTGCATCTCGGCACCGTTTGCGCTTGTCTCGATGCCATGCACCAACGCACCAATCCGCCTCTTGACCGCAAGCCACATCCAGTTTAGGTTTGGGACAGTGAAGTTCGCCAAAATCGAGTTCGAATCGCGGGAAGTTTGCGCGCAAGCGTATCACGGCCTCATCCAACGCGGTCGAGTGATTGCTTTGCAGGAAGGCGTGTTCATCGTGCCTGCAGCGGCCGTGGATTGGCTTTCCTCCCAGCGCCTTGCGCATCGAGTCGTAGAGTGGCTCAACCAGGACGATGTCATTCAGACGCTACGAAATACTCTTGCCCATCCGGTATAACGACGGCGGGCTCGTCGAACCGGAGAAGTTTCTGTTGACCAGCGAGGAGTTGGTGTCGCGATTCGGTGCGCTGACGACTCAGCCCCAGGCCGTGCAAGGGATTTGGCTGCACGAGGACCAACGTTTCGAGGAAAGCAACATCCGCATCTTCGTGGACGTCGAAGATGTTGCCGAGAACGCAGCCTTTTTTGTCGCCTGGAAGGAAACCCTCAAACAGCGCTTCCGCCAGATCGATATCTGGATCGTCTCCTACGAAATCCGGATCACGTAAAGCCGCTTCCGAGTGGCTTCCGAATTTCTCACGTCGAATGCCGGTATTGCCGTCAACCCGTTGCTTCCGGAATCGCTTTGTCCACAATGGCCGTCCTCGAAATTCGGGTCGTGCCGGCATAACTTGTCGGGAACGTTTCATTTGAACCAAAACCTCCATGACCAGCGCGCATTCGAACGATGGCTTGCTCGACGATGTCGAGCTTGAACAGCAGAGGATGCCGAAGGGCGGCGATTTCTTCCATTCCATCATCCACCAATCCTTTGGCCACGGCCCGTATCACGCGCTGACGGTGAACCAGACCCTCGCGGTGGACAGGCTTCTGGCGGACCATCCGGAACTCCTGGTCCGGTCGGATTGGCTGCATTGGGATGGGCGGGATTTGAGCCGCCGCGCGCGCTGGTGCCGGTTGATGTTCCGCTGGGCGGACGACCTGTTCCTGGTCGTGGTGGAGCCATCGGATTTCCGCGTCTATGCCGCCACGCGCGAAAGGGCGGGGTCCTTTTGTCGGCAGATCTGCGAGCAGTACGGCGTCGGCCAGCGTCGCCGCCGACGCCCGGCTGAGTTCCGGATTCTCACCTTTCGCGGAAACGACGTGGATACCGAAAGGGTGCCGCTGCGTCCCGGTCGACGCATGAACGATTCGCTTCTGGCCATGCACTACGGGGAGGACGCCCCCGCCTGGGCGCAGGAACTCATCGCGCGAATGAAGGCGAACATTTCCGGCGCGATCATTTTTCGGGGCGAACCCGGCACCGGCAAGACCAGCTTGGTTCGTCATCTGATCGCGCGGTTGGCGCGGACGCATCATTTCTATTACATCCCGGTGACGCACCAGCACTTGCTGACCAACCCCACGATGGTCGAGTTTTGGGCGCGTGAAAACCGCCGGCCGGGCGGCAAACGCAAGGTGATTGTTTTGGAAGACGCCGAGCCGGTGCTGGTTCCGCGCAGCGGCGACAATCACGGGGCGCTGTCCAACCTGCTCAACATTTCAGACGGTCTCCTCGGAGAATTCCTGCGGGTCCAGATTCTTTGCACCATCAACTGTCCCATCGAACGTCTGGATCCCGCCGTGCTGCGCAGCGGGCGTTTGCTTGCCTTTCGCGAATTTCGGCGTTTGACGCGCGACGAAGCGCGGCGCCTGGCCGAGCATCGGGGCCTTTCGATCCGGTCCCAAGCCGACTACACCCTGGCCGAAATCTACAACCCGACCGACCTCACAACAGGACCGCAGCGCGAACGCGCCGTGGGATTTGGCATTGACTCCTCCTCTCTGGCCGCGTAGCATTACTACTTTTAATGAAGAGTTGTATGCCCAAACGACGATGAAATTGCCATCAAAAGCACTGAAAGATTGGTGCCATCACATCCAAGAGCTTGCAACACGGACGAGCCGCCGAGGCGATGGATTCTGCGCCTGCGAAGTTTGTGGTGCGATCCAGCATGCGCCTGCGGATCAGCAGGCCCAGCTTGCCAGCGGCCTTTTTTGGACTGTGTGGATCGATCAGGTCCTGTACTGGACTCTGATTGACGCGAAAGCGGGAGTTGCAAAGGATCAAGGTTTCCATGAGAGATTTCGCGTTGCCTACCCGTTTCCTAAACTTCATGCGCATTCAGGCGATGGGAACGCGCCGCCATTCATCATCCTGAGCGCAGATCACGCTCGTTCTCTTGGAGTGAAGTCTGCCCGGATGCCGTCGCGCGAACTTCTCCGGGAAGACAAGAGCGAGTTCTGGGATAAGGAGGTTGCCCAGTGGCTGGAGGACAACGGGCGGCAGGACGTGCGAATGGCCGCCGAATGTGCGTTCCGGGAAGACCTCAGCCAGCGTCCTTCGCAGGAATGGCAGTTTCTGGCCGAGTTGTTCCCCGCAGCCTGAGCCTCTATTCCTCCGGGTCTCGACTGAAATACCAGCGTTCGACATCAGACGCCTTCCATCGTTTGTCATGCTGCTGCCAATGCGCAGCGACCGCTTGGCAAAACAGGCACCAGTAAGCGTAGGCTTGGATCAGGGATTGTGTTACGCCGCGCATTTTTTGGGGCAGATGGACGAAGGCATTCAAGAGCGTGATGGCATGCTCCCGCACAGCAATAGGAACCGCCAAGATTTCAGCAAGTCGTCCCACACCGTTGTCTCTCGCAGCGAAACCCTTCAGGCGCCCATAAATCTTGTCGTCCAGTACAACCAACCGGCAAGGTGCCGCAAACATGAACAGTTTTGAACCAAAAGCCATGTACCTGAACTGCGGAATCTTCAGGTCAAAAAAACCGTTGCAGAAATTCGTAATGGCGTTGAAATTATCAAACTCGGGAGCTGCATCTGCCATTCGCTCATGGATCTGGACGAGCCGTTGGTCTGCCGCCTGGCGCGCGTTCAAAAACTTGTCAACGTATCCCCTCTCATTTCCCTGGTGTCCCCACCATAGAATTTCAGCCAGCTTGGCCCGAACAGTTTCCGGATTTCCCCCTTGCTGAAAAGGATCGTAGTGCCTCAGCACGTTCTGAAAGTCTGTCGTTTCCTCACAACCCTGGATTGACCTTGGCCACGCATGCCATTTCACGGTCCATTTCATCCGGTACTCGCGAGGATAACGGAGGCCATCTCCATCTCCGTGGTAGTGGTAGAATTGATCGTAGTCCGGTGGCATATCAAACTCCATCACTCGACGGTTAGCAGGTTGTTGAAGAACCCGCAAGTCCTTTCAGCCCCGTCGGGAGGGGATAAACCCCTCCCCTACATTGCGAATCCGGAATTTTCCGCGAGGCTTCCGCGCAACACCGGGTGGGAAAGGAGCGTAATTCATGCTCAACCATCCCGGTCGCGATGATCGAAAATGTCGGTCAGCAGCACCAGGGCGACATAGGCGACGAGGACGACCTTTCCGATTGCCCAAAGGCCCTCGTAAATGTCCTCCGCGATCTTGCCCGCGTCTCTCCAGAAGGCGTTCCATTTCTCGCGGCGTTGCCGGCGCCGTTCCTCGATCCAGGCCGGATCGTCCGTCGGACGGCGGTGAAGGGTGGGTGTGTATTGAAGGGGCGATGCGGATCTTGGATGGAAAGCGATGCTGCGGTTTGGAGGATCGGATTTCATGAGCATAACTTACCTCGATTTGGTCCTTCGCGTCAGGACAGCCTTTGCCAACATTCCTTGCCCGCGACAAACGGCATTTTCCAGTGGATATTGTCATCATGACCCCGCTCTCCTTCCCCGAACCTTCTGCACTCGACACAGCGCGACTCGCCTTCACCCTTCAAACCTCGCGTTGGATCGAAGACTCGGTCGTGTTCGATCCTCAGGGTTGGGAGTTGCTTGCAAAACTGTGTAGAGGCGCTTCTGTGAAGCGCCGTCTATTTCCCCGTCTGAGGGGGGACAAGCGGAAATCCCCCTGCGGAGGGGGACAGGTCTGCGCTTCGCAGAAGCGCAGCTACACCACGCCATGCGGGTTCGCAAAAGACTTCTGCGTTTTCCATTCCGAGGGAATCATCGAATTGGAACCGGACGGAAACGATCGGTTCGGACTTTTCTCGGCGGCGCTGCCCGTCATGGACGTTCCGATGAATGTCCTCGCCAGTTTTCTGGTCCGCGAGCGTTGTCGGAATGTGACGCTGTTCCCCAAACGCATTGATCTTTCCACGTCATTCGATGCCTTGCAACAGTTGCGTCAAACGCCCCTGACACCCGATTGGGCGGCTCGAATCGAACCGCTCTTGTTGGAACCGCAGCATCGCGCCTGTCTCGCCGGTACGCCGCCCGATCTGTTTGAGGTGGTTGATC
>JACQHZ010000215.1 GCA_016198745.1 Verrucomicrobiota bacterium | reverse complement strand
TCGCGGTTGGCAACCGCTCCTACAGGGTTTCCGGAGGTGTCCTGGATGTGGCCGTCGGGCTTTGACTTGGCCCCGCGCGTGTAGGCGTCTTTCAAGCTCGCGGGGAGGGCGCGCAAGATGGATGTGCCGAGCGGCTGACGCGAACACGTCACCAGCACTGGGAGGAACGCGGGTTGGGTGGCGCCGTGTTTTTTGAAATCAATGACTTTGCGAAGCTGCGGCGGAAACGTGCTGTCATGACCGGCAAGCGCGTGCGCGAGCAGGAGGGCGAAGCTCGATTTGCCGGAGCCGTAGTCGCCCGTCATCCGCCACGCCCGCTGGCCCGACCGGGGCCTCAAGCCTTCGCCGATGCGGTTGAGGCAGGACTGTGCGAAATCGGTGGGTACGTAGCCGGTCAACGCGCCGGAATCATGGAAATCGCGTTCCAGATGCGCGGAACGCAGAAAGCGATTCTTGATGTCGAACAAGTCGGCAATGCGTTTTTCAGCCATTGGCTTGCTCCATTCGGTAAACCGCTTTGAGCCAATCAATGCCGTCCCGTTGGCCGTGCCGCCGAATCTGTTGCAGGTTCAGCGACTCCGCGTAGGCAAAAAAGCCTTTCGTCTGCCGCTCCAACCCTTCCACCCGCGCGCGCACGTCTTCTTCGGGCAACTTGAAAATTTGCCCCGGGCTTCCGTGCCCGTGGGCAACCTCGCGGAAATGGAGCGTGGCCTCCGCCGCATGCCGTTTCTCCCAAAAGTCGTTCAGGCAATACACAAACAGGTCGGCGGTGATGTCCGGCTTTTCCTCGCGCCGAAAAGCGTAAATCGGTTCAGCACGGCCACCGGCGCTATCCGTAAGCCGTTCGCCCACTTTGCCAATGAGATCGAGTTCAACGAGCGGACAATCGAGATTGTCCTCATGAACCTCGCCCTTCCGGCCGCGAGTTGGAACATACGTGTGCAGGAACGTGTCGAAGTGGTGTTCCAAGGTGACCGGCGACGGGTCATCATCCTGCCTGGCGGCCTCCTGTTGCAACGCCCGGAGCACGGCGCTTCGCGCGATTTCCGGTTCCTGCCAGCGGTTGAGCAGAAAATCCCAGGCCAACAGCGGTTGTTTGACATCCGTCGAGAGATTCCAGTGGATCAGCCACAGCGTCCGGATATCCTCCAGGAATGGGTCGAGACCGCGTTCGCCGAGGAGCGTCGAACCCAGCTTCGTGAGCGCGTGCCCGCCGCCTTTTCCAGCCGGCGTCAACATGCCTGCGGCCTGAGCCCAAAAGCGCACCGCCCGGACCATGTTCCGGCCGAGGCCAAGGTCCACCATCGCGCGTTCTTCGTCGTCGAACAATCCACGGTCACGCGCAACGCCGCGCACCGCCTTGGGCAGCCACGCGTAGCGACAGGAGAACGTCTCGTGGCCCGAAATGCGATAATTGGATGCCATTGAAGGAAGGGGAAGTTCTCCAAGTAGCATCTCGGCCCGGTTTGATACAGCGGATTTTGCAGGCTCTCATCAGAACCACCAGATCGTCACGTCCTGTGGACAAGGTCAGTGGTTCGATTCCGGTGAACTGATGGAGGATTCAGTTGTTTCCAAAATGGAAACAACTGCCGCCGACAGTAAAAACTACCAGACCCGCTACTACAACCTCGATGCCATCATCGCCGTGGGCTATCGGGTGAACAGTTACCAGGCCACGCAGTTCCGCATCTGGGCAACGAAGACGCTGCGGGAGTTCATCATCAAGGGCTTCGTGCTGGATGACGAACGGTTGAAGCAGGGCAAGCAGGTCTTCGGGAAGGATTACTTTGACGAGCTGCTGGAACGCATCCGGGAAATCCGGGCCAGCGAGCGGCGATTTTACCAGAAGATCACGGACATTTACGCCCTTTCGGTGGACTACAGCGCGGAGGCGCCATTGACCAAGGAGTTTTTCGCCACCGTGCAGAACAAACTCCACTGGGCGATCACGGGGCAGACGGCGGCGGAGCTGATCTATTCCGCCGCCGATGCGACGAAGATTTACCTGGGACTGACGACGTGGAAGCACGCGCCGGGCGGCAAGATTCTGAAGTCCGATGTCACGGTGGCGAAGAACTACCTGAGCGAGGCGCACGTGAAAGAGTTGAACCGGATCGTTTCCGCCTATCTGGACCTGGCCGAGAACCGGGCCGAGCACGGCATCCTGATGAAGATGACGGACTGGGTGAACTTTCTTCACGATTTTCTGAAGCTGTCGAATTATCCGATCCTCCAAGACAAGGGCAAGGTGAGCGCGCTGGAGGCGAAACTGAAAGCCGATCAGGAATACGAGGTTTACCGCCAGCGGCAGGACGCAGAATACATCTCAGACTTCGACCGGGAGATCAAACGCATCGAGGGCAAGAAACCATGATCTCAACGTAGCCGGGCGGTGGCAGTCCGGGTTTCCTGATGGCTGCGCGTTCCCGTGGTTGTTTGCGGCGGGTTGCGGTTGGGAATCCTGGAAAAACCGCCGGGCGGAGCGGTTGTTCCCGGTCTGAAACCGGTTCAGACGGTTGCAACGCGCGCGCTGGGAAATCTGCCATGGACGGCGTCATCCACCCAGATGTCCTCGTCGAGTTCCTCCCATCGCAGAGCTTGACCCTGCACCCGCAGACGGGCCTTCTCCAACAGTTCCTGGGGAACTTCGGCCAGAAGCGGATATTTGGCCGCCGGGAAACTCAACAGCCGTTGGTCGGCCAGTTCGATCCAGATTCGTCGGCCCTCACCCCAGCAATCCATGCGCCGTTACGGATGTGCCGCTGCCGCGCCGCAGTTCGAGCGGCAGCAGGGGCATGAAGAACGATTCACCACGAGCTGACGCGACGGGCAGATAAGGGAACCGGACGGGCATGGCTCATTTGCCCCCGGTTTGCTCCCGCAGATATTGCGACAGCGTAGCGGCGGCATCCGTCGCGTCGTGCGGCGACCAGATGGGATATTCCGTGCCGGGCACCAGTCCGGCTCCTTCTTCCTGCGCCAGTTCAGTGGTGAGAAACTGCATGGCGCGGAACTTGTCGGAACGCGGTAGTTCGTGCAGGGTGGGAATAAGTTCGGCGAAGTTCATGGCCAAACTTTAGTCGCTAACTGAGTCAAAAGCAATCCGTCATCCGACTTCCCACTTTTTTAATTTCTGGAGGAACATTTTAAAAGCATATCCAAAAGAAGAAAGGAGAAAGGTCCGGGTTTCATGATTGACGAGGGATCCCGTTATTTTTTTCGGCGGCGAAAAAAATCAAGCGGCCAGCTTCATCGGGATGACGGTTTTGTTGATTGCATGCTGGCGCCGGTAGCGAACCAGTCTCAAATCGTAATCCATCTGGAGGCCAACCCAAAACTCGGCGGTTGTGCCAAAATACCGCGCCAGGCGCAACGCGGTGTCCGGCGAAATGGCGCGCTCATCGTGAACGATTTCATTGATCCGGCGGGGAGGGACGCGGAGAGTGCGGGCCAGTGCATTTTGAGACAGTCCGAGCGGTTTCATAAACTCCTCCAGGAGGATTTCACCCGGATGAATGGGTTTCTGGTGTGTTTTCATTTTTCCTTTAGTGATAATCCACAATTCCCACGTCCAAGGCATTCAAACCATCCCACCGGAAACAGACCCGCCATTGTCTGTTGATTCGAATGCTGTGCTGCCCTTTCCGGTCGTCCTTCAAAGCTTCCAGGTGGTTGTTTGGCGGCACTTGTAAATCGGTCAATCGCCTGGCTTGATGGAGCATGAGAAGCTTCCGTCGGGCAACCCGTTGGATATCGGTCGGCAATCGTCGAGAGGTTTCATCATTAAACAGCTTTTCGGTCTCCTTGCAGGCAAAATTCAAAATCACTCGACAACTATAACGCATCGCGTTATATAACGTCAAGCGTTATAAATTCCAGCCTCATAAAGTCACCGGGGCGCAGAGAGATTCTTCGCTTCGCTCAGAATGACAACCTGGAGCCGGGATCAATCCGGGTTTCATGTTTGACGAGGGTTCCCGTTATTTTTTTCGGCGGCGAAAAAAATCCTGAAAAACTGACAGTCGGAGGGGTTGTTCCCGGTCTGAAAAGTCAGGTTAACGCCCCACCAATTGGTTGTATTCCTCATGCGTGCCGATCCAGACCCATTCAACTCTGCCTTCAATCGTTCGTCCGACTGCCCGGTAATGAGCGCCAATCCGCACTGAGAAACGAATTTCGTTGCCTTCCAGCTTCTTGAACACCAGTGAGGGGTGGCGTGGATTTTTCTGCCAGAACCGATAGGTTTTATCCGCCAACTGCTGCACTTTAAGCTGTGATGTGGACCCCATTTCCCGGCCAGATGAATGGCGATTTAAGCGGTGGTAGTGGGGCGTGTGGTTAGAAGCTGTGTAGAGGGTAAAAGGGGTTGGGGTCAGGGGCAGTCTGCCTTCTTTCAGAAATTCTCATTATGCCGACTTTGGGCCGATTTCAAGACGAGGATAGCAAGCTGGCGCACCGGGGTGCCGTCCAACATCACGCCTGATGGAGTGCTGCTGGAGTCGGGAGCGGTTCTGGAACGGCATTCGAGGCCATTATCGTGTCGAAATGGCACGTTGACGATGTCAGGGCACACTATGCCTGTGGGGTCTCTTTCGCGTAGTGGCCGATTTCCAGGCCGCGCATCATGAAGTCCATGAGAGCGTCCCAACTGGGAAAGTACATGTAATAAGTCAGCGCTCGGATATGCTCGAAGAAGGTTTTGCGTGTGGGCAGTTTGGCGCGGATCAAGCGGTATGCCTCATCGCAGAAGGTCAGGAAGGAGTGGAAGAGGAAGGCGAGGATGTTCATGGTGGCCAGCAGGGAAGATAGATGTTGTTTGCCGTGGCCAAAGTTGTGTTCCAGATGGTAGCCCTTGGTCTTGAGGGTGTTGTTGTTTTCGTTCTCGATCTTCCATCGGGCACGGCCTGCGGCGACCGGTCCGCTTTTGTGCTCGATGTGCGAGCAGTTCTGGCAATGAATCTTCTCGGAGGAAAAGTACCAGGTGCCGTCCAGCGCGATGAGCCGGGTGTTGTGTACCGCCTGGAAGGTGTTGAGGATGCCCTGCTTGGCGAACGCCTGATAAACGCTGTCGTATACGGGGAAGATGTGCTCGGGCGGGACCGGATCAAGCGTGTCGCGGACATGGTTGTCGGTGGGGATGTCGCCGATTTGGAAAAGCGCCTGGGCATTGTTGGCGCCCTTGGCTTGCTGCATGGCTTTTTGATGCGCCAGGAAAGAGGGTGACTGGGTAAAGAACACCGCAAAAGCGCTCAGGCCGATATCCTCCATCGAGTATTGCGTGTTGCTGCCGGTGCGACGGTCGGGCATGGCTGCCAGTTGCTTGCGGAATTGGTCGACCAGTTGATCAAATCGTTTCAGACT